>DASRIZ010000253.1:0-15431 GCA_035649735.1 Blastocatellia bacterium
ACTCAACGATCCCGGCGGTCACAACCGCGAGATTCACTATCTGAGCATAGCTCTGCAAGGAGTGCTTTTCGCCTATATCGTGTGCAGTTTTTTCGGATCAATACAGTATCAATGGTTTCTCTACTACCCCGTGGCTTATGCGATTGCGTTACGCAGGATTCACGCGGCAGAGCAAGTTCCTCTTGTTGCAAGCGAACCCGAGGGAGCACTGTCGCGTACCCGGGCGCGCCCCTCAGGAGTTGTCTGGAGAGGGAGGCGCGGTGTGGCAGTTGAAACTGTAGCAGCCCGGTCGAGATCGTGAGCCGCAGATCGACGGGTTCAACCGCTGAGAGATCGTGCAGATTGGGGCGAGGGAAGTGATTCAAGTCGAAATACTCTTCATATTGTCGCTGTCCATGATTGCTTACGCCTGCGTGGGTTATCCGTTTCTCATATTTCTTTTGAGCCGTACACGCCAGCGGCCGGTACGTAAGGCGGATATTTTGCCGAAGGTTTCGGTAATCATCGCCGCACACAATGAGGAGCGAGATATAGCGACAAAGATCGAAAACACATTGTCGTTGGATTATCCAAAAGAAAAACTGGAGATCATTGTTGTCAGCGATTGCTCCACTGACGCCACCGATGAGATCGCTCGCGAGTATTTTGATCGAGGTGTGATCCTGCATCGTCAGCATGAGCGTCTGGGCAAGACAATGGCCCAAAACAGCGCGGTCGAGGTCTCCACAGGAGAGATTCTGGCGTTCACCGATGCGACGACCGGGTACCAAAACGACGCGCTGCGCAAACTGGTTCGCCCGTTTGCGGATGCTGAAGTTGGATGTGTGAGTGGTCAGCTCGTATACGTTGATCGCTCGAAGTCGGCGGTCGGCAGGGGGTGCCGTTCATATTGGAGCTACGAACAGTTTGTCCGGGAATCGGAGAGCCGGCTCAGTTCGATGATAGGTGTTACCGGCTGCCTCTACGCTGTTCGAAGATCCAGCTACACGCCGCTTGCTCAGGATATGTGCAGTGATTTCGTGATTGCGTCAGAGATTTATCTGAAGGGACTGAGGACGGTCAGCGAACGCGAGGCGATCGCAATAGAAGACACCAACAGTGTGAGCCGCGACGAGTTCCGCATGCGAGTCAGAATCATGGAACAGACTATGAGCGCTCTCAGCCGATATCGCGAAGCGCTCAGCATTCGCCGTCACGGAGTCTTTGCGTTTCAGATGATCTCGCACAAAGTGCTGCGCTATGGCGTGGCCGCGTTTCTGCTCGTGGCGTTGATATCGAATCTGATAATCGTCAACGAGTCCGCCGTTTATCAAGCAACGATGGCGTTTCAGTCGGCATTCTACGTTTCGGCGCTGACGGGCTGGATTTTCACGCGCCTGGGTCTTCGCATTGGCCCGTTGGCGCTTCCGTACTACTTTGTGCTGGCCAACATCGCAATCATTGTTGCTTTTGCAAAGCACGTTCGGGGTGAGACTCATGCCGTCTGGGACCCGCTCCGCGAAACAACGCAATCCAGCAACCGTATGGCGGCAGCCAGAGCGGAGACCTGGAGTCGTTAACGGTTTTGAGGATGATGAGAAGTATGGTCGCAGGACTCGCACAAATGAAGAGACTCCGAGGACGAAGCCTGCGGGAGCTCCGAGTTCGAAGCAAACAAGAGCTTGCAAAGCTCGGCGAACGAACCTTCAGGTTATCGGAAGGAGAGATGAGCGACAGGGCGTTTGGCGGGTATGTGAACCCGGCTCACGTCTGCGGTTCAGCTGAAGAGACCGCGGCCGCAATCATCAATCGAGTTCGCAACTCGATCACGTCTCACGACACTCCTACTCAGTACTTTTTTCCATCGCTCGGTCAACGGCAGGAGATCGTAGCCCGCATGCTGGACCAATTCCCGGACGAGCGACGCGAAATACTCGATCGGGCCGAGCGCGCGATCGGCGGTCGTTTCGATCTCCTGGGCTTTAAGAACCTGAGCTTCGGCAATCCACCGGATTGGCTCCTGGAGCCGGTTTCCGGAAAGCGCGCGCCGCTCGATCATTGGAGCGCAATCGATTATCTCAACCCAGCGGTATGCGGCGACAAAAAGATAACCTGGGAGTTGAACCGCCATCAGCATTTCGTGACGCTGGGGCAAGCGTATTGGCTGACCGCTGATGAGAGATACGCCGAAGCGTTCATCGCCCAGGCTGAGTCGTGGATGGATGCGAACCCGCCCAAGCGAGGAATCAATTGGGTAAGCAGCCTGGAGATTGCATTTCGATCGATCGCCTGGCTCTGGGCTCTTCATCTGTTTGCAGACTCGCCCCGTCTGACTCCGCAATTTCAGCTGCGCTTACTCAAGCAGTTTCTTGCGCACGGTCTTCATCTGCAATCGTACCTATCGCACTACTTCAGCCCAAACACTCACCTGACCGGCGAAGCGCTTGGGTTGTTCTATCTGGGAACAGCTTTGGTTGAGCTGCGGTGTGCCGAGGCCTGGAGAAAGATCGGTCTTGGGATAATGCTTGACGAGTTGCCTCGCCAGATACGAGGCGACGGAGTCTACTTCGAGCAGACGACTTATTATCATCGCTACACCGCGGACTTCTACCTACACTTTTTGATTCTGGCCCGCGCCGCAAATGTCGCGCTTCCAACGGGCGTCGACGAGAGACTCGCCGAAATGATCTCGTATTTGATGTGGATAACGCGGCCGGACGGCTCTTCTCCATTGATAGGCGATGACGATGGCGGACGATTGATAGTTCTCGGACCACGCGCACGGGACGACTTCAGGGATACGGTGGCGATTGCCGCGGCTTTGTACGAACGGGGCGATTGGAAGCGAGCAGCGGGTAAAGAGTCGGTTGAAACGCTCTGGCTCCTGGGTCCTGACGGATTGCGACGCTTTGCATCGATTCCGTCAGCGGATCCCATTACCAGGTCCCGAATTCACCGGGAAAGCGGTTACGTTGTGATGCGGGATGGCTGGTCGAAAGATTCCAGTTATACGCTGATGGATTGCGGACCTCATGGCTCACTGTCCTGTGGCCACGCTCACGCGGATGCTCTCTCAATTGAATTCGCCGCGGTCGGCAGAACCTGGATTATTGACCCGGGGACGTTCACCTACACTGCGGATCCCAGGGACCGCGACTGGTTCCGCTCAACTCAATCGCACAACACGGTTACCGTGGACGGCGAGTCTCAATCCGTTCCCGCCGGTCCGTTCTCGTGGAGACACGTCGCGAAGACAAACCTGATGGATTTCATTGAGGGCGACGGCTTCGATTACGTCGAAGCTTCTCACGATGGCTATCACCGATTAGCTGATCCGGTAAAACACACTCGTCTGGTCATACACCCGAAAGCAAACGCGCACGATGGCTACAGCGACCCGCTTCCGTCCTATCTGATCGTGCGCGATTCGCTAATCGCATCGGAACGGCACGAATACGCTCTCAGATATCACCTGATCCCTGGATGCAGGGCTTTTGCGATCGAGAACCGAGTAATGATTGCCGAGCCCGGCGGTCGAACATTAAACATCGCGGTCTTTGGCGAGTCAAAGATTGAAGCCAGGATTGACGAGTCTTGGAGGTCGCGCGCATACGGACATCGCGAGCCGTCGCTGGTTGCTGTGTTTCAAACGACGGCACGAGGACCGCAGGAGTTCACGTCTTTCATAATTCCAGCAGCCGACGGCCAAAAAGTTACCGTCGACCGCCACCGGGTCGAACTAGGACCAGGCCGCGGTTTTCGAGTGTTATCAGGTGTCGTCAGTGACTTTGTGTTGATCAGTAACAATGGAAGGCCGGCCAAATGCGGTCCACTTGTTTGTTCAGGACGCATCGGATGGGGGCGTTTCGAAGATAGTGTCTTCGCGCGCGGATTTCTCATTGGCGGTCACCGGTTTGAAACAGGCGATGGATACGCATTTCGCTCCGCTGCTCCCGTCAATCAGTGCGCGCTTTGGAGAAGCGAGAATGGAATCAGAGGTTCAATTGGCGGCGCAGCGTTCTTTGAGGTTGGCATTGGGGAAACCAGCCGGAAGGGTGAAATCAACAGGACGGCCTATGAAGTGTGCCGGCCGATATCGTTGTTAGGCGCCGATGATGCGGATTGGAATTTGGTAGATAACCAAAGCGAGGCGATCAACTGATGTGCGGTATTTGCGGCTTTGCCGTCCCAGCGGGCTCCGAAGAGCGAATCGATGAGTCGGTTCTTGTTCGCATGCGAGACGCGCTGGTGCATCGAGGACCGGATGACGCGGGCATATTCATTGATCATCGCGCGGGGCTGGGTCATCGCCGTTTATCAATCGTCGATATTTCCGGCGGTCACCAGCCAATGGCTAACGAGGATCAAACGATTTGGATCAGCTACAACGGTGAGGTTTATAACCACCGCGATCTTCGTCCCGGGCTCGAACAGCGCGGGCACCGTTATCAAACCAACTGCGACACAGAAACGATTGTCCATCTTTTCGAAGAATACGGCGATGGAGCGGTCGAGTATTTGCGCGGCATGTTTGCGTTCGCGATCTGGGACTCAGGCCGCGGCAGACTTCTGCTTGCTCGCGATCGGCTCGGAATCAAACCGCTGTACTACGCGATTACCGATGAGGGAGCGATTTACTTTGCCTCGGAAATCAAAGCGATTTTGGAATCCGGCGCGGTTACGCCTGAGCTCAATTACCCGGCGCTGGCGGATTACGCTTCCAATCGTTCGACATCCGGCGATGAGACTCTATTTCGAGGCATAAATCGGCTGCTGCCCGGACACACTTTGTGCTGGGAAGACGGAATCGTCGAAATCACGCGTTACTGGGATGCGAGCTTTGCGAAGCCGGATGAAGCTCGGAGTGAATCGGAATACGTCGAACGATTTACAGAGTTGTTTTACGAATCGGTAAGGCTGCGGCTCATGTCGGACGTGCCGCTGGGGATGTTTTTGTCGGGGGGCATCGACTCGAGCGCGATAGCGGCGGTGATGAGTGAAATGGTCACCGAGCCGATAAAGACGTTTTCGGTTGGATTTGCTGAACCAGAAGCAAACGAGCTGCTCTATGCGCGGGCGGTCTCGAGATCGTTTGGGACCGAGCATCATGAAATCATCGTAAGCCCGAAACAGTTCTTCGAGGCGCTACCGAGACTTGTTTATCAAGAGGACGAGCCTATTGCTCATCCTTCAAGCGTGCCGCTCAATTTCGTGTCCGAGCTGGCTGCCCAGTATGTCAAGGTGGTGCTAACCGGTGAAGGAAGCGACGAGTTGTTGGGCGGGTACGAAAAATATCGGCGCACTTTATACAACGTCGCGTTTGGCCGCGCTTACAACTATGGGGTGCCGGCTGGAATTCGCCGCAGGATCAAGAATGCGGTAGACGGTCTGAACGGCGTTTCAGAGATCAAGCGTAAACTCAGTAGAAGCTTCCTGTGTCTGAAACCTGATATTGAGGATATCTACTTTGACAATTTTTCGGTCTTTTCGCGATCGATGCAGCAGCGACTATTCACTCCTCAGGCTAGAGAGAGAATGGGTCCGCTAAATCCTTATCGCACCGGGCTCCATCACATGAGACAGTGCGACTCCGGGGAACTTCTCGACCGGTTGTTGGCTGCCGATCTCAAGACCTATCTTCACGAGCTTTTGATGAAGCAGGACCAGATGAGCATGGCCGCGTCGATTGAGAGCCGTGTGCCGTTCCTCGATCACAAACTCGTCGAGTTTGCCGCCGCTCTCCCGGTTTCGATGAAGGTGCGCGGCTTTACGACCAAGCACATTCTTCGCCGCGCGATGGAGAAGGTCCTGCCGAAGGAGATTATTAACAGAAGAAAGATGGGTTTTCCGGTGCCGGTAGGGGCATGGCTGCGAGGCGAATTTGGCTACGTCCTGGACGACTACGTTCTGGGGGAGCGAACGCGAGCGCGAGAGATCTTTGATAATTCGTATGTGGACGAATTGGTAGCCAGACACAAGGCGGGCGAGGACCATTCGGAGCGATTGTGGGCGCTGATTAATTTTGAAATCTGGCAACGCCGCTTTTTAGACGGCGAGGAATCCCCGAGTGGCGAAACGGACCTGTTTTTCGCAATGGGCGCAAACCGTCTGGGAGCGAAGCAATGGGTTTAATTGGCGGGACATTGGGATATCGATTGCTGAGATCTATAAGCCAGGATGGTGAGACCGGCTATTGCGACGGAAGCGCGTACCAGGGCCGCAGCAAGCTGGAGGTTCTGTTTGGGTCACGAATCTGGAAAGCGTTCGAAGAAAAAGTGGTGATCGATTTCGGCTGCGGATCAGGAGTCGAAGCGGTTGAGATAGCTCAGCATGGCGCTCGGAAAGTTATTGGGTTGGAGAAACGGGAACAGCTGCTGACCCAGGCGGCCGATCGGGCTCGGCGCGCAGGAGTCGCAGACCGGTGCATCTTTGCTACCGAAACTCATGAGTTGGCTGATGTGATCTTGTCGATAGATTCGTTCGAGCACTTTGATGATCCCGCAGGCATTCTGCGGATAATGCGCACGCTGGTGAAGGATGAAGGAGCAGCAATCGTAGAATTTGGCCCGCCCTGGTATCACCCGCTTGGCGGTCATCTGTTTTCAGTGTTTCCGTGGGCGCATCTGGTGTTTACAGAAGATTCGTTGATTCGTTGGCGGTCCGATTTCAAATCTGATGGAGCGACTCGCTTTTCAGAAATAGAAGGCGGGCTGAATCAGATGACCATTCGCCGATTCAAGCAACTCGTTCAGGAGAGCGAGTTTGAGTTCAACAGCTTCGAAGCGACGCCGATCAGGCGAGCAGGGCTGCTCTGTAATCCGCTGACTCGAGAGTTCTTTACCGCGATAGTGCGATGCCGATTGATACCTCGGCAGCCGCGTTAGCGATTGACGCGAAGGAAAATGCGAATACTCTGGCTCAAAAGCGAACTCTTACACCCGCTGGACAAAGGCGGGAGGATCAGAACCTATCAGATGCTCAAGCATCTGATGCGCGGACACGAAGTAAACTATCTTTCGTTCGTCCGGCCAGACGATTCACGAGATCGTTTAGAGAAATCGGCTGAGTATTGCCACCGGCTGATCACGGTCCCGTTTCGCGAACCTCGGAAATTCGGCGCGCGTTTTTATTACGACCTGACATCCAGTCTTGTCACGCCGCTGCCGTATGCCATCCGCAAGTACAGCTCGAGAGCAATGCGCAGCGCCATTGAGTCGGAGATTCGAGAACGCGATTACGACATCGTGGTGTGCGATTTCCTGGCGCCCAGCATAAATCTTCCGGCCGGGCTGGGTTGCCCCGCCGTGCTGTTCCAACACAACGTTGAATCCACGATTTGGCAGCGTCATTTTGAAGCGCAATCGCCCGGGATGAAACGGGCACTGTTGCGGAGTCAGTGGGCGCGGATGCACCGCTATGAGCGCGACACCTGTGTAGCATTCGACGCGGTTATTGGTGTGTCTGAGATCGATTGCGCGAGGATGCGCGACGAGTTTGGCGTCCGTCAGGTTTACGATGTGCCAACTGGAGTGGACACCGAATATTTTAGACCGGACGCGAAAGATTCGAATCCGTTCGAGCTGGTATTCACAGGCTCGATGGACTGGATTCCAAATCAGGATGCGATTCTGTACTTTGCAGAAAAGATCCTGCCGATCATTTCCTCGTCGATTCCTCAATGCAGTCTGAGTGTCGTCGGCCGAAACCCGGGGCCGGCGCTTTTGGAACTTGAGCGGTCCAACCCGCGGGTCAAGATCATCGGACGGGTCGAAGACATACGCGAATACATAAGCCGCGGAGCGGCTTATGTTGTGCCGCTTCGAATCGGCGGTGGCACGCGTCTGAAGATTTTCGAAGCAATGGCGATGGGGAAACCTGTCATCTCTACGGCGATCGGAGCAGAAGGCTTGCCGGTCCGAGATGGGGAGGAGTTGTTGATCGCAAACGAACCCCAGGAGTTTGCCAGCTCGGTTCTTGCCGTGCTGCAGAATGCATCGCTTGCAAAAGCGTTGGGCGAAAGAGCGCGAGAGGTCGTCTGTGAGAAATTCGGATGGGAGCGTGCCGCGAGCGTGTTTTCTGAGATATGTGAACTAGTCGGGGGCCGGCGAAGTCGTCGTCTTGTGGCATGAACAGTTTGTTCGAAGTTTTGCGAAGTAGGGTGAATAGCAAATTATGAGATTGAGTATCTTCGGTCTTGGATATGTTGGCTGTGTTTCCGCTGCTTGCTTCGCGACGAAGGGTCATGAGGTCGTCGGTGTGGATGTCAACCGAACCAAAGTTGACATCATAAACGACGGCCGCAGCCCCATAGTCGAACCGGGAATAGAGGAGTTGATCCGCGGTTCGGTAAAGGCGAACCGGCTTCGCGCAACGGACGACGCAAACGATGCCGTTCTTAATACTGATATGTCGCTTGTGTGCGTTGGAACACCAAGCAACCATAACGGAAGCCTTGATACCTCGCACGTCAAGCGAGCCTGCCAACAGATAGCTGAGGCCCTTGCGGCTAAGCCCGGTTATCACATTGTGGTGGTGCGGTCGACTATGCTTCCGGGAACGGTCGAAAGGACCCTGATACCAGTTCTGGAAGTCTACTCAGGCAAGCGAGCCGGCCGAGACTTCGGAGTCGTGGTCAATCCTGAGTTTCTTCGCGAAGGCTCTTCGATCGCCGACTTCAACAACCCGCCCTTCACGGTCATAGGCGCAGACAGCGAGGACTCAGCTGGAACCATAAGCCGGCTTTATTCAGGAATTGATGCGCCGATCATCAGGCTGAGCATAAAAGAAGCAGAGATGGTGAAGTACGCCTCAAATTGTTTTCACGCGCTCAAGATCACTTTCGCCAACGAGATCGGGAATATTTGCAAGGCTCTCGGCGTCGATAGCCATAACGTTATGTCCGCCTTCTGCCAGGACAGAAAGTTGAACCTGTCACCCTACTATCTAAAACCAGGCTTTGCGTTTGGCGGCTCGTGTCTGCCCAAAGACCTCAGAGCGATTACGTACAAAGCCCGGGAGGTGGACGTCGATACGCCGCTGCTGAGCTCGATCATGCTGAGCAACCGGCAGCAGATAGACCGTGCCGTCGATATGGTGCTTCAGACGCGGCGAAAAAGAATCGGCGTGCTCGGCTTGAGTTTTAAGACCGGCACGGATGACCTACGTGAAAGCCCGATGGTGACGTTGATCGAGACGCTTATCGGAAAAGGTCTGCAGCTTACGATATACGATCGCGAGGTTGAGCTCGCTCAGTTGTTCGGCGCAAATAAGCATTACATCGAGCACGAGATTCCTCACATCTCTTCGCTGATTAGATCCGACCTTAACGAAGTAATTGATCGTTCGGAGGTGGTGATCATTGGAAAACACGAGGATGAGTACCGCGCGCTGTCTGACAGGCTGGGCAACGGCCGCGTAATAATCGATCTGGTCAGGCTGCTGGAGGTTTCCAAAAATGAGACGAGCTATCAAGGAGTTTGCTGGTGAAATCTAATCGTGTTCTGACCCCGCGACCGGTCTTCTGGTCTTCTCTGTCGTTGGCATCGGTGTTGATGGTGTTGGTTTCGTTATCCGCGGCAGCCTGCGTTTCAACTTATACGCACAATGCAACCGATGAAACCTCAAAGACCTCCTCCGGTCAATCCCAATCGAAATCGAGTGACAGAAAGCCGGCGCCCCCGTCGGCGCTGCTAAACACCGACTATGTTCGTCCAACAGGGCGTACGATTTCGGTTAGCGGCGCCGGTGATGCGGCTGCACGAGCATTCCAAAACGCTCTTGATTCCGCGCGATCGGGGGATGTGATTGCGATCGAACCCGGCTCGACCATCACCGGGAATTTTGTGCTGCCTGCCAGAAAAGACACCGGTTGGACGGTGATTCGGTCAGCGGCGGGTGATGACAAGCTACCGCCGGTCGGTTCGCGCGCGAGACCTGCTGACGCTTCGGTTATGCCAAAGCTGGTAACGCCTAATGCGGATCCAGTGATACGCACCGCTCCGGGAGCGCATCATTATCGCTTTATTGGAATCGAGTTCACGGTCGCGCCGGCGTGGGCGCAGAATCACGGACTGATTCTGTTAGGCGATGGCGGAAACGCACAAACCTCGCCCGACTCAATCCCTCACAATCTGATTATCGACCGCTGCTTTATCCACGGTAACGCGGAGGTCAATCTGCGGCGAGGGATTGCGCTCAACAGCGCAACAACGGCGGTCATCGATTCATACATTTCGGATGTTCACGAGGCCGGCGCGGAATCGCAAGCGATCTGCGGATGGAACGGTCCAGGCCCGTTCAAGATAGTCAACAATCATCTGGAGGGAGCGGGCGAGAACGTTATGTTCGGAGGCGCTGATCCGCATGTCCGGAATCTGGTTCCGTCGGACATCGAGTTTCGCGGAAACTATTGCACCAAACCGCTCTCATGGATGCGACAACATCCGACTTTCGCGGGCAAGCGCTGGTCAGTGAAGAATATATTCGAGCTGAAGAATGCGCGACGCGTCCTGATCGACGGAAACCTGTTCGAGAACAACTGGGTGGATGGGCAAAGCGGTTTTGCCATTCTGTTTACAGTTCGAAACCAGGAGGGCAGCGCGCCGTGGTCCGTCGTCGAGGACATCACGTTTACCAACAACGTTGTTCGTCACATCGCCGCGGCCATCAATTTTCTGGGTCGAGACGACAACAACAAAAGCGAACAGGTGAAACGCGTCTTGATACGTAACAACCTGTTCGACGATGTTGGAGGCAAACAATGGGGGAGCAACGGACGATTTCTCCAGATTGTTGAGACCGAAGACGTGACGGTTGATCACAACACGATATTCCATACGGGAAATGTAATCACGGCGTACGGTAGCGCTAGCCTGGGATTCGTTTTCACCAACAACATCGTTCCTCATAACGAATACGGGGTTATGGGCGACGGCGCGAGCGTCGGCAACTCGACCCTCGATCGATATTTTCCTGGAGTCGTGTTCCGAAAGAACGTTATCGCGGGCGGTCGAAACTCGCTTTATCCATCCGAGAACTTCTTTCCGGCGGCGATTGATGAAGCAAGATTTGCGGACCGGGCAGGCGGAAGTTATTTGCTGGGCAATTCCAGTCCCTATCGAGGCGCGGGCACAGATGGCAAGAACATCGGTTGTGATATCGACGCTCTCAAACCCGCATTCGATTCAGCGGCGAGATCACGCGCCGCAAACTCAGTTTTGACAGACTAATGGATTCAAAAGAGACGACAGCCAAAGCCTTCGATCGCAGTGATGCTCCGACGGTCAGCGTGATAGTGCCGGCTTACTGCGCGGCCCAATACATTAGGGCAGCGTTGGAGTCAATTATCAATCAGACCTACACCGACTATGAAATAATCGTGGTGAACGACGGCTCGCCCGATAATGAGGCGCTCGAGCAAGCGCTCAAGCCGTACCGGGATCGAATCCATTACATCAGCCAGGAGAATCGTGGTTGCTCGGCCGCTCGCAACGTAGCGGTGCGAGCGGCGCGCGGGAGGTTTGTAGCATTCCTGGACGCGGATGACTACTGGGAGCCTGAATACCTTTCGGAACAGGTTTCGTTTCTCGCCGCGAATCCTGGGATTGACCTTGTCTACGCGGATGCGCTGCTGGTCGGTAATTCGCCGCTCGCCGGCCGTACATTCATGCGCACCACGCCTTCGACGGGCGAGGTAACTCTACAGGCATTACTGGAGGCGCGATGTACTGTGCTGCTTTCCGGCACGCTGGTGCGCCGGCAGTCCATAGTGGATGTTGGGTTGTTTGATGAGCAGCTTCGCTGTTCAGAGGATTATGACTTGTGGCTTCGGCTGGCTATGAGCGGTGGACGGCTCGCGTACCAGCGAAAAGTGATGCTTTGCAAGAGGTTCCACTCGGCAAGTTTGAGCGCACATCACGTAAACCTGCACGAACATACGCTCCGGGTGCTTGAAAAGAACAGATCCGACGTCAGGCTGAGCGAGAGGGAACAGAATGCTCTTTGCGATCTGGAGATGAGGCTGCAGGCCACGGTGGAACTCGAACGCGGTAAGCAAGACCTGGCGATCGGTAATTTTATTTCATCCGCAAAGAATATCAGCTCTGCAAATGAGTTTTATCGAAGCTGGAAACTTCGATTGATGCTGTGGTGGCTGCGTTACATGCCTCGCGCGTTGCTGCACATTTACAATCTCCGCTCGAAACTGATCGGTTTCCGCTCAAGTTCGGACTCTGAAAACGGTGTGTCGTTTACGGCGCGCGCCGGATGGCTGTTCTTTGCGAAATGCTTTGCATTCGGGTTGAGCTTTATGCTGCCGGTGCTTCTCGTGCGCCGTTTAAGCCAGCACGAGTTCGGATTGTACAAGCAGGTCTTTCTGATCGTAGGCACTGCGATCTACATTCTTCCGCTCGGATTTGGAATGAGTGCCTTCTATTTCTTGCCACGCGAACGAGATCGGCGCGATCAGATTGTTTTCAACATCCTTGTCTTCTACATAGCAATGGGTGGTGCGGCGTGTCTTGCCCTGCTTCTTCGTCCCTCGTTGCTTGGAGCAATCTTTAAGAGCGATGAGCTGACGGTATACGCGCCGCAGATCGGTCTGGTCATCTTCTTTTGGGTCGTTTCGTCGTTTCTCGAGGTTGTGACGCTCGCCAATCAGGAAACGAGGCTTGCGACTCTGCTCATCATTCTTTCCCAGCTGGTAAAGACCCTGTTGCTGCTCGCCGCGGCGGTGTCCGCGGGGTCGATAGAAGCGCTGATCAAAGCCGCGATTCTTTACGGGGTATTTCAAACTGCGGCGTTGAGTTTTTACTTGTATTCTCGCTTCGGCAGCTTCTGGAGAAAGATCGACTGGAAAATGGTTCGCACTCAAACAAGTTACGCGCTCCCGATCGGACTTGCTTCAGTGCTGTTTCAGGTCCAGATGGATCTCCACAATTATTTCGTATCGCATGAGTTCAGCGCCGCGGAGTTCGCGATCTATGCCGTCGGATGTTTCAACCTCCCGCTGATCAGCATACTCAGCGAGTCAGTTGGCTCGGTGACAATTCCTCACGTGAGCTATCTGCAGAAACACGGGCGCCGGCGGGAGATCGTCGAGTTGATAGCCAGGATGTTGCGAAAGCTCGCCGCGGTTTACCTGCCGGTCTACGTCTTCCTGCTGATTATGGGTCGGGAGTTCATCACCGTTTTGTTCACATCTCAGTACGAATCGAGTTGGCAGATTTTCGCGATCAACCTGACGATGATCCCGCTTGGTTTGATCGCCAGCGCCTGTGATCCGGTGATCCGCGCGTATGCAGAACATCGCTATTTCATGATGAAAGTAAGGGTCGCGATCATTGCGGTTCTTTCGGTTGCGCTCTGGTTCGGCACGCGCCGCTTTGGGCTGATAGGAGCGATAACCGTCGTAGTTCTGTTCAACGTAATCGAGCGGTGCTTCATAGCCGCAAAGCTTGGCAGGGTCCTCGGCGTCACATGGCGCGACGCCGGGTTGCTCAAGGATATGGGAAAGCTTGCGGTGGCGGCAGGCGCCGCGGGCGTTGTTGCGTTGACCGTGCGGTCCTACGGGTTGGGAGCGTCCCCTCTGATCCTTCTGGCGGCTTGTGGAGTTGTCTTTACTCTGGTTTATGTCGCGATCGCCTTGCTGTTCGGGGTGCTGACACAGCAGGAACGAGACTTTTTCGAGCGGCGACTCGGCCGCATTCCTCGTTTTTCATGGCGGCGCCCGGCGCTTCCTCTTGCCGGAGGCGTCATGAATGTTGGGTACGGTGTTTGGAACACCGAAGCGGCAGGGGTCGCGCCCGAACGCGCTGCACCCCTCCTGAACCGCAACGCCAGCGTTGCCTTAGAGGTTGGAGAACTAACACAGAGACGCTATTGGGATTCAACACACGTCAGCGAACGAAATCTCTTTGAAAGAAAAAACAGCATCGCCAACACCCCGATGAGCGCTCGTTCCATAACGAGACAGCTAAAGGGTTCCATCAAGAAGCTTCTGGGCAAACGGATGCTGGAATACCTGGGAAGCTACCAGGATCACATCTTGTGGAATGTCATTTACCAACGTTATTTGCCAAAGAAGCGTAACGCCAGGGTGTTGGAGGTCGGAAGCGCCCCGGGCGATTTCCTCGTTCGATTCAGTAAGACATTTGGTTTTGATCCCTACGGCATAGAGTATTCAGAAAAAGGCGTGAGCCTGAACCGCCAGATCTTTGCCGAGAACAACCTGAACCCTGACAACATCATTCATGGCGATTTTCTCTCAGACGAGTTTCACAAACGCTACGAGGGGCACTTCGACATCGTGATTTCACGGGGCTTTATCGAACACTTCACCGACGCAAGGAGCATTGTCGAAAAACATACTAACCTCCTGGCCAAAGGAGGCACGCTGGTCATCAGCATCCCGAATCTCCGAGGATTCAATTACCTCTTGGCGCGGATATTGAACAAGGAGGTTTTGGCCATGCATAACCTTGCGATTATGCGAAAGAGGGAGTTCGACAATCTTTTCGATAAACAGCAATTGTCGAAGCTGTACTGCGACCACTACGGGACTTTCAATTTCGGACTGTTCAATGTGCGCCAGAATTCAGTGCTGCAAGCCTTGCTCGAGATCTGCATGAAACTGCAGGTGACATTAAACATTGCTTTCAGGCTGTTGCTGGGTGAGAAGGGGGCTGAAAGCGCGTTCTTCAGTCCAGCATTGATCTTCATTGGCGTGAGACGCAAATAACCATATCGAAATGGATCCGGACATGCACAGACCCGCGACGAAAGCTCATGACTACTTATCCCGGAGACTCCTGGTTCCGTTATCGAGGTTTCAAAGACTGATTCGACCCTCACGACGCTCGGTCATCCTCGCTTATTACCAGGGCATGAAGTTTCGACGCGAGGCTCAGGGATGGACGATGGATCGAAAGCGCGATTGGGTGTTGAGCCGCTTGCGGTTCGTTGCACGTCGCGCTTACGCCGACACATCCTACTATCGTGAGATGTTCGACCGCATCGGATTTGATCCCAATGCGGATTTCGGCTTCGATGAGTTCGCCGCATTGCCAGTGCTTGAACGAGACAACATACGAGAATCGGGACCCGAGTTATTGTCGAAAAAGATTCCGCCAAACCAGTTGCTCCGTGATTCCACTGGCGGTTCCACCGGGGTTCCTACTGAAGTTTGGCTTGGGCCTGAAGAGCGAGGCTGGAAGGAGAGCGCGGGCGAGTATTTTATGCAGCGAATCGGGATGGCCACAGGCCGGCGCACTGCGTTCCTGTGGGGACACCATCTCGACCCGCGGGGACGCGATAGTTTGCGAGAACAGTTTCATTCGTTTGAGACCAATTCGCGATACTTCGATTGTCTTCGACTCTCGCGCAGTGTCCTTGAAGAGTATCATCGCCAGTTTCAACGATGGCAGCCCGAGTGCATCATCGCCTACGCAAGCGCG
>DASRIZ010000254.1:0-4156 GCA_035649735.1 Blastocatellia bacterium
CGGAAGACGCTAGCTTCCGAAACTTTTGAAACCGAAGCATCCTGACGTATGACGACCGACGGGAAGTTCCGACGATGTCCTTTTCTGCCAAGGCATACCGGATTCTCACTGACCTGATTTACGAACACAGCCGCATCCGGCTGGGTGCCGACAAGCAGATGCTGCTGACGAACCGGTTACAGAAACGCCTCCGGGGTCTGGGTTTAGAGTCGTACGATGATTACTGCGCCATCCTTCAGTCACCCGAGGGCGCGGAGGAGATCGAAGAGCTTGTGGACCTGATCTCAACCAATCACACGAAATTCTTCCGCGAGCCGAATCACTTTTCCTTTTTAACCAATCGGGTGCTACCTGCATTGATCCCACAATTGGTGCCCTCGCGGTTGCCGCTGCGATTGTGGTCAGCGGCCGCATCGTCGGGCGAAGAGCCGTATACGATGGCCATTGTGGTTGCCGAATATTTACGCACTTGTCCCTCTCTTGACTGGGAGATCATCGCCTCGGACATCTCCAGGCGCATGCTTAGCCAAGCTCAAAAGGGTATTTACCGAATGGATTCTGTCCAACCGCTGCCACGGGAACTGTTGAGGCGCTATTTTCAGAAGGGTATTGGTGTGCGAGCCGGCACGTGTCGAATCAAGCCTGAACTCAAGGAGCGCTTGCGCTTCGAGCGGATCAATATTTTCCAAGCCGAGTATCCCGTGTTTCCAAAGCAGCACGTGATTTTCTGTCGCAATGCCATGATCTATTTCGATCCTTCCTCGCGCGTGACCGCCGTTCAGCGGCTCACCCGACAACTCGTCCCAGGCGGTTACCTGGTGGTTGGAAATTCCGAAAGCCTGCTCGGAATCAATCACGGTTTGCAGCTGATCCAGCAGGGCATTTACAAACGCCCATGAATTCACGACTTCGGATGAAAAGCGTAGCGCGTAAAATCCGTGTGCTGGTCGTTGACGACTCGGCTCTCGCGCGTCGCGCCATCAGTGAAGCGCTAGCCCTGGATCCCGAAATTGACGTTGTGGGTACCGCAAGCGACCCCTATGTGGCGCGGGATGAGATTCTGGCTCTTCAGCCGGATGTAATCACGCTCGACTTGGACATGCCACGCATGGATGGGCTTACCTTCCTCAAAATTTTGCAGGAGCATTATCCAGTGCCGGTCGTCGTGGTCAGTTCCTTGACTCTGTCCAGCTCTGCCCTCGCACTCGAGGCGGTTAAGGCTGGTGCCTTGGATGTTCTAGCGAAGCCCGATGGAAGCGGGGACCTTGGGCAACTAGCGTTCCAGCTCGCTCATCACGTGAAGGCGGCAGCGCAATCTCGCGGGAGATCTTATCGCCGTAAGGTCGTTACAGAGCCGGTCGCCCCCGTTGCACCGCCAATTCGCCCCGGCGAGTTCTCGTCCCGGCGAGTGATCCTAATTGGAGCGTCGACAGGCGGTATTGAGGCTTTGCGATTCCTGCTGCCTCGCCTGCCCAATGGGCTGCCACCGATTGTGGTAGTCCAGCACATACCGCGGAATTTTTCTCGAATCCTGGCGAATCACCTAAATGAATTATGCCCTTTCCAGGTTCGCGAGGCGGCTGATGGTGAGGAGTTGCGAACTGGTTTATGCTTGGTGGCGCCTGGAGATTTCCATCTTATGCTGGTTGCGGTAGGGCACCGCTATCGAGTCCAGTTAACTCAGTCGCCACCTGTGCACCACTGCCGACCTTCGGTCGACGTCTTGTTTCGCTCGGCCGCAGAACACGCCGGGGATCGGGCAGTCGCCGTCCTTCTCACGGGGATGGGTGTCGACGGTGCTCGCGGTCTCCAATTGCTTCGCTCAGCCGGCGCCCGCACCCTCGCTGAGGACGAAGAAAGTTGCATCGTTTTTGGCATGCCACAGGCGGCGATCAAACTGGAAGCCGCAGAGGAGGTGGTTGCACTTCAGAGAATGCCTCATGCAATTCTTCAAGCTCTACAAGCCTGCCGCAAATGATCCAAAAAGTTAAAGATCCCTATAGGAAAAACAGTCCTGGTGGCTGGAACTTGAGATTGCACGCACCAAAGTTTGCCACAGCAGCTGTTTAGCTTAAATTCGATATGAGCCCAAAAATTCTGAGTGTGGACGACAGCAAGGCCGTGCGGATGAGTCTGAGCCGGCTGTTTAGCCGATTTGCGTGCGAATTATGCGAAGCCGTCAATGGGCAGCAAGGTTTGGACGTAGCCGCGCGAGAAAGGCCGGACCTGATCATCCTCGACTACAATATGCCGGTGATGAATGGCGTCAGCATGCTACAACGGCTTCGCGAAGACGCCGAGCTAAGACGCACCCCGGTGATCATGCTCACCACAGAATCGAGTGCGGAAAACATCGCGACGGTGGCTCGCCTGGGTGTACGGGACTACGTCACCAAACCATTTAATGAGGAACTTCTACTAGCGAAGGCTGCACGTGTCGTCTCCTTGGTAGCTCGCGAACCGTCGATAAGAGCTGGCAATGCCAATGACCTAGTGAGCACAGAGGGGCAAAAGCGGACGAAAGAACGTGCTGAGGAGGCCTCCAATTCCTCCGCAGCCTCGTTGCAGCGGGCATCCATGCTGGTAGTGGATGACAGCCGCACCATGCGACTTAGCATGATACGTGCGCTGAACGATCTCGGGTTCAACAATATCCAGGAGGCCAAAAACGGACGCCAGGCGCTTGAGCTCGTACTCAAGGAACCCTTTGATCTAATGCTGCTCGACATGGAGATGCCCGAGATGAACGGCATGGAGGTTCTTCTGGCTCTCAAGAACAATCCAGAACTCGATGGGTTGCCGGTTATTGTAATCTCCGGCGCCGACCAAATCGAAAATGCCGTCAGGTGCATTGAGGCCGGAGCCGAGGATTACCTGCCCAAGCCCTTTAATCCCACCCTGCTTCGCGCACGCGCGACCTCCTCTCTCGAGAAGAGACGCTTGCGCGACCTAGATCGCATCCGCCTCAACCAGTTGCAAAACGAGAAGGACAGAACGGAAGCAGCGAATAGGCTTGTTACGGAGAAGAACCAGATACTCGAAAATCTTTCCTCCAAGCTTTCGAAATATCTCTCGCCCCAGATCTATCAGTCCATTTTTAGGGGTGATCAAAGCGTCGAGATCTCCGCCAAAAGGAAAAAGCTTACGATTTGTTTCACCGATATCGCGGGCTTCACTGAAACAACGGACAATCTGGAGTCCGAGGAGCTAACAAACGTTCTCAATCATTATCTCACGGAGATGTCGGCGATTGCGCTTCAGCACGGTGCGACGATCGACAAATTTATTGGTGATGCGATGCTTTTGTTCTTTGGCGATCCAGAATCTAAAGGTGTCGCCGAGGACGCAAGGGCTTGCGTCATGATGGCAATAGCCATGCAGCGACGTATGCGTGAGTTGGAGCAGGAATGGCGAGATCGAGGGTTGCTGCGACCGTTCCGAATCCGGATTGGGATAGCCACCGGATTTTGTACCGTTGGGAATTTCGGCAGCCGGGACCGCATGGATTACACCATCATCGGCAATGAAGTGAACCTAGCGGCGCGACTCCAATCCGCAATCGAGCCAGGGAGCATCTTGTTGTCCCATGAAACGAATGCCCTGGTGCAAGGCCTGGTCATGACTGAGGAACAGCCTCCGATCACGGTCAAGGGATTTCCGAAGCCGATTTCGGGCTATAAGCTCGTCGGCACCTATGATGATCTCGTCAAGGCGGGACGGGTAGTGCTAGAGGAGCGCGACGGTCTGCGCGTGTTGGTCGACCTGACGAAGCAGAACAAGACGGAAGTGATCCAAATTCTGCAGGGCATACTTGCGCACTTGAGGGGCAAAAAGAAAAAGTGAAACTGTAAGCGAAGAACTTATCCTCGCGACTGGGTCATGCCATGGTCGAGTGTCCGCTTCTGGCACTTAGCGGACTCTTTTCGCCGCCGCACAGCATGTCTGCTTTCAGGGGTAAAGCGGACTCTTTTCCCGCCGCCCAACATGTCCGCTAATGACCCAAAGCGGACATTCACCTCGCCTCTACTGAAGCGGCGATACCGCGTAACTATCTTCAGCACGATGGTGTTGGCTGTCGACTGGCCATCCATATTTCTGGCCGAGAGGTTTGCTGGGGTCCTGCGTCTCAGGGCTGTGGAGCCATTGGCGCTGATAG
>DASRIZ010000255.1:0-4938 GCA_035649735.1 Blastocatellia bacterium
CGCTAACAGGTCAACTCTTCCTTACGGCGTTGAGATGGCTCGGTTGCGCGCCCTTGCGAGAATTTCTACCGATCATTTCCGTTTGCCCCCAGGACCTTACATTCTCACGGTGGCCAAACTTCGACCGCATAAAGGGCAGGACATTTTGCTGCGCGCAATCAAGAAGCTCGGCGCCGCCGCGGCTGGTTATCGGTTTGTAATTGTGGGCGATGGGCCCGCCGCTGAGGCGTTCAAACAACTCGCGTCACAGTTGGGAATAGCAGACGCGATTGTTTTTACCGGCGAACTGCAATTGCACGTGATCTGTAAACTTTACGAGGATTGCGAGTTTTTTGTGCTGCCGTCTCGCGTGGAACCTTTTGGCATTGTTTTGCTTGAGGCTATGGTATTCGGTAAGGCGGTGCTCGCGACAAACGTCGGCGGCGTCAAAGAATTCGTTCACGACGGCGACAACGGCGTCCTGGTGGAACCCGATAACAGCGATGCTCTGGCCGAACAGATCGGCCGGCTGATCGTGGACCGGGAGTTGAGATCCCGAATCGGCCAAAACGGCCGCAGATTGATCGAAGAGAAATACGATTACGGTTCTGTCATTCGCAAATATGAGAGCTTGTTTCAAAGTTTTCACGGGTCTAGGCAACCGAGGAAATCCATCGAAGAAAAGAAATCGCCTTTGGTCCCGGAGATCGGGGTATTGGCGCTTGTTCCCGACGAGTGGGACGAATCATGGCAGCCGCGACACCACGTGCTCACGCGGTTATCGCGTTACTTCCACGTGGCATGGGTCAACCCGGCGCCTGAGTGGAGAGGTATGATCGGCTCCTGGGCAAAGTCCAGGCGCCGCCAAACCGCAGAAATAGCAGGAGCCCCGGGATTCGTCGTCTATCGGTCCCGTTTTTTCCCCAAGCTTTACCGGTCGAAGTGGCTGGCGAATTTCATTTATCGGCAGCGGCTCAAGCAAGCGCGGCGCTTGCTGCGGCTGCGAGGCTGCAAAAAAATTATCCTGTATCTCTGGCGGCCGGAGTTCGAGACGGCCATCAACTTTATTCCTTTTGATGAAAGCTGTTATCACATCGACGACGAATACTCTTTCTCTGAAATTGAGGTACCGCCGGATCCGTCGGAAATGAGATTGATCGCGGCGGTTGATCAGGTTTTCATTCATTCGCGGGGCCTGCTTGAGAAGAAGGGCGCCATCAACCCGCGCACCATATTTG
This sequence comes from Blastocatellia bacterium, assembly GCA_035649735.1. GTDB lineage: Bacteria > Acidobacteriota > Blastocatellia > UBA7656 > UBA7656 > Onstottus_A. Next base: position 1,218 of record DASRIZ010000255.1, read on the forward strand.
TGCCGAACGGCTGCGACTACCTCGCCTATTCTAGACCGGCAGCAGAACCCGCCGATCTGGCCGGCATCCCGCACCCGAGGGTCGGGTACACCGGGCGCATCAAGCGCCAATTGGATTGGCCGCTACTCCTGCAGGTTACTGCGCAGCACCCGGAATGGTCCTTTGTATTTGTCGGTCCGGTAACCGAAGACCCGGAAGTAAAATACGCCGTACGGCAGCTGTCGGAGCGTTCCAACGTTCATTTTCTCGGATACAAACCCACACTCAAGCTGGCGGCGTATCCGCAGCACTTCGACGTCTGCGTGATGCCCTACCGCATCAACGACTACACTAAGTATATTTATCCCTTGAAGCTCCATGAATATTTGGCGAGCGGTCGCCCGGTCGTAGGGTCGACAGTTCTCTCGCTCCAGGAGTTTAGTCACGTCGTCAGTTTGGTGCGGTCGCCCGATGAGTGGTCGCAGGCCATCCAGGACTCTCTTGCTCCGTTCGCCCGCTCTCTTGCTCAGGTCGAGGCGCGCCAGAGCGTCGCCCGTAACCACGATTGGGAAGGCTTGGTCCAACTTATTGCGCACACCATATGCGAGCGTTTGGGCAAAGTTTGGCTCGAAGAGATCAAGCTAGGCGCGCCGAGAACTTCTCCGCAGCAGGACGCATCGAGTATTGTCGAGACGGTGCATGCCGTTTAGCAGGGCATCTGTTCTCGCACCGGCTTTATCAACCTGACCTACAAACATTTCCGGGAAGAATTTCAGAAACCCGCCAGCAGTAGGACCTCAACTCTTAAGGCTGCAGCTTATTTGTTACAACGACTTCCAGAAAATTTTCCAAGCGCCTCGTGGACGGGTATGCGCACGGCAAGAATTTTTGGCGACCCGGCGTAACCGTTACTCTACAAAAGCCGTTTTCTCAATGAGCCTCAAAGAACAAGTTGTTGCAGGAGTCGCCTGGAGCACTCTTGCCAAATTGCTTCAGCAAGCAGCGCAGATTTTATTTTCCGTCCTGCTTGCGCGGCTGCTCTTTCCGCGAGAAGAAGGGCATCCGGTACGCCATAGAAGCCGTAGCGATCGCACGGCGAGCCGGCCTCCGGATCCGCTTGTATCTGGTTGGTGACGCGTTGGGCAAGCCCGGAGACCGCGAGGCTAAGGGCGCGGCGTTTCAACTGATCAGAGGTTATGATCTCGAGGATGTCTGTATTCATTATTTATTTATGAAATTTAAGGATCTCGTTTCGCTTGCGCTTAAGTCCCATATCTTTGTCGCGCCCAGTGTGACCGCCGAAGACGGCGACGCTGAGGGGACACCCTTTGTCCTTCAGCAGATGATGGCCACCGGGATGCCGGCGGTCGCTACCGGGCATTCCGACATCCCCTACGTGTTCGGCGAGCACGCGGATTTGCTAGTCCCGGAACGAGATGCGCGGGCCATTGCCGATCGTCTTCAGCGCTACGTCGACGCTCCTGACACCCTCGTGGCCGACGGCATGGCGTTACGTGATCAGATCCGTCGTGCCTTCGACATCCGCGACTGCGCAGCCCATCTGAGCGATCTCTACGATGAGGTTTCAGGGATGAGTCAGGCCGATTTGCCGCCCCCGGGCGGCTCTCAAGCGGCTGAGCCGTGAAACGGTCGGAGAGATGGGCAGTAAATCGGCATCACATTTTCTATGCAGGATGACGGCTCGTCGGGAAGGGATGAAGTGGTGAGCACGGGATATGATTACGAGGTGCAACGTTCTCTGGCCGCCGCCAAGGACCTACGGGCGGCAATAGAGATCACTGTGTTCAATTACTTTCACGATCAGCTCGGCTGGAGCGGGCGGTCATGCCGCGAGCGGGTTCTGATTGAGGAGAAGCGTACGATTCCCAAGGCCGTGTTGGACGAACTGGCGCTTGCCGGGTGGGACTGTGAGGGTAAGAGAGTGCTCGACGTTGGTGCCGGACAAGGCGGAATGCTGCTGGAACTCCTCGATCGGGGTGCCGATGCCTATGGCATAGAACCAGGAAAAGAATTTGCGGCGCTCTGTCGACGGCGCCTACAAGAGGCAGGACATGATCCTTTGCGGATCTCCGAAGAACCCGCAGAGTCGCTCCCGTTCTCGAACGACTCGTTCGATTATGTGATCAGTCTGCAGGTTCTGGAGCATCTGCCGGATCCCGCGCCGGTATTCCTCGAGATTTTCCGGGTGCTTACAGCTGGAGGAGAGTGCCATCTGGTGTGCGATAATTATCTTTCGTTTTCTGAACCACACTATCGCGTAAGGTGGCTGCCGCTACTGCCTAAGACACTTGGATCTGTTTATTTACGTATCATCGGACGTGATCCGAAGTTCTTGAAAAAGTACATCTACTATACAACCTATCCTCAGATTTGGAGGATATGTTCTCAGGTCGGTTTTACTAACGTAACGTATAAAGATCTGTGGCAGAAGTTCGATCAGCCATCGAGTATAAGGACCGCATATATCAGGACTGCTGCTCATTTGCTCCACGTACTTCCCCAGCGTTTTTCAAAGCGGCTGGTGCACGGTTATGCGCACTTGAATCATTTCTGGCGACCCGGCGTACGCGTCACGTTGCAGAAGCCATTGACTGAATGAGTCTTAGAGAACAAGTCGTATCAGGAGTCGCCTGGAGCACGCTGGCCAGAGCGCTGCAACAGGCAGCGCAGATTTTGCTATCTGTCCTGCTGGCTCGATTACTCGTCCCGAACGACTTTGGCCTCATCGGAATGGTTATGGTGTTCTCTGGCTTTGCAGATTCTCTTGCAGATTTTGGCTTTAGATCAGCACTGGTGGAAAAGCGAATTTTGGAGGAGCGTCATGTCTATTCCATTTTCTGGCTGACTCTCTTTATCGGCGGCGTCTTGACGACGTTGTTCGTGCTGTTGTCACCGTACATCGCCGCCTTTTACAGTGAGCCGGTTCTGACGCCGATATGTCAATTCTTAGCCTTCAATTATTTACTCGGTTCTTTTGGCATCGTTCCTCGCGCCCTAATGCAGCGGCGCATGGCGTTTAGGCATCTGGCGGGAGTCGAAATAATTATCACCTTCCTGTCCGCAGCGCTGGCGTTGTCTTTGGCGGTGTTGGGGTGGGGGGTGTGGAGCCTGGTAGCGCATATCTTGGGCGGCGGATTTGCCAGGAATATGATGTTTTTCTTGCTGTGCGGCTGGCGTCCGCGGTTTGCCTTTAGCTTTCACGCGGTTAAAGAGCTGTTTCATTATAGCATCAATCTTGTCGGGTTTGGCGTGGTCAATTATTGGGCCCGTAACGCCGATGATCTGTTGATAGGAAAGCTTTTCGGCGCGGCGGCCCTGGGAATTTATAATCGTGCATACGCTCTCATGCTGCTCCCTATTTCGCAGCTGATTAGCGTCGTGACCGACGTGATGTTTACCGCGCTGTCGTCGATACAAGATGACAAGAATCGTACTAAGAGACTTTACCTCAGAGCGATGGGTCTTATAACCCTGCTTTCGTTTCCAATCATGGCGGGGATGTTTGTTGTGGCAGAGCCTTTCATCTTATCGTTGTATGGCGCACAATGGGTTGCCGTGGCGCCAATCCTGCAAATTTTGTGTATCGTTGGATTGTTGCAGTCATTGACCAGCCCGACAGGCTGGATTTATACGTCCCAAGGAAAGACGGATTGGATGTTTTGGTGGGGGATTTTTGGCTCCACCACTCTAGTCCTAGGGATCGTTGCTGGGGCACCGTTTG
>DASRIZ010000256.1:0-35190 GCA_035649735.1 Blastocatellia bacterium
GCGTCGTTTTTGTTCGAGGACTTTGACGCCAATCGCCGCCAGACAATCATTAGAGTCCCGAAAAAGATCAGATCGAAGATTCCCTTGGGATTTATTTGAAATGCTACGCCCGCTAAAACGCCTCCAGACAATGCCAGCCGGTTTTGATGTGTTCGATCGCTCGCTGCACGAAAAAACAAGTAAGCGCTCGCCGTGTATGGGAGCACCATAAGGAAATCGGTGCTGAAACCCTGGACGTGACCGGTTGTGTAAGTTGTACTAAAGACGGCGAACAACCCGGCAGCTAACAGCCCGACTCGTTTGTCATAGAGCCTCGAGCCAAACAAATACAACACCGCCGAGATTGCAACCGAATAGAGGATCGTAAACAAACGAATCGTGATGACGTGCGCGCCGAAAATCTTAAACAAGACCGCGTAAACGATCGCCAGCCCCGGTGGCTTGTCAAAATAAATCTCGCGATATAGCGCTTTGCCGCGGACGATCTCTTCGGCAGCGGTAAACCACAAGCCATCGTCCTCGTAAAGATGCCCGGCGTACAGGATTCTCAATAAGAGACTGACCGCTGCAATGACAACAAAGATCTTCACTATGGTAGCGCGGGTGATGTGACCTCGCTCGTCGGTCAATTGATTCTGCTCGACGGCGAGTCCCGTATTTGTCATCAGCAGGTGGAAGCTTGCAGCGTTAGAGGTTTGCGCTGAGAGTGACCGGAACCAGGGTCGCGGCGGTCAAGTCGCTATGCGCACTAAGCGCTCCGTCGAGCTCGTCGGCGAGATCAACGTTACCCGCGGACAAAGATCCGAAGTCAAACAGCCGGCGATCTAGCAACTGCGAGGGAGAAACATTTGCCAGCGCCTTTAGCATCGAGTGACGAATCTCGGGTATCTCCAGCTGAAGTTCGTCGATCAGGCGCTTTACGCGTTTGCGCTTAAGATTCTCCTGCGATCCACAAAGATCACATGGAATAATCGGATAACGCTGGATCTCAGCGAACGCTGCCAAATCCGACTCCCAACAATAGGAGAGCGGCCTTATGACCATATTACGTCCGTCATCGCTTCGAAGCGCCGGAGGCATCGCTTTCAACGAGCCGCTGAAAAAAAGGTTGAGCAGAAAAGTTTGCAGAATGTCGTCAGCGTGATGGCCCAACGCGATTTTGGTGCATCGCTCCTCAACAGCCACGTTGTAAAGAATTCCGCGTCGCAGCCGCGAACAAACCGAACAGGTAGTTTTGCCTTCAGGCACGATCGCTTTAACAACAGAGTAGGTGTCACGTTCGATTATGCGAAACGGCACCTCAAGTGCGCTCAAATATTCAGGCAGCACATGTTCTGGAAATCCGGGCTGCTTCTGGTCGAGGTTAACCGCGAGCAATTCGAACCTGACCGGCGCTCGACGCTGAAGGTCCAAAAGCAACGTAAGAAGCGTGTAGCTATCTTTGCCGCCGCTCAAGCAAACCATCACGCGATCACCATCTTCGATCATTTTGAAATCGCCGATAGCGGTCCCCACTCCGCGCAACAGCCGTTGCCTGAGTCTTCGGTCTTTGTCTTGATCCTCGTTTCGCATTAAAGAAAGTTGATACTAGCATATCGCCACGAAAGGCCGCCAAGAGAGCAACAAAAACCGGCTGACAATTGGGTAATAACACAACAGAGGATAACCGCGTAGCGGTGTCCTATCGGTAGCTTGCGTGCTTGACGGTACCCCAGGGCCGCGTAGCGGTTACCGGTCGGCGTCAAAATCGGTTTATAGTCTAATAGGTAACCGCTACGCGGCCATGGGGTACCGTCAACCCCACGCAAGCTACCGATAGGACACCGCTACGCGGTTACCCCCAACTGAAGTTGGGGGTGTTACTAACACTAGCGTCATGACGACGACCCCAATTCAAGTCGAATGTTACGCAGGCGGACGTAGCGATGAACGTCCACGACGGCTAACCGTTGGCGCCCGCACGCACGTCGTCGCCAGGTTGCTCTCGGAATCCGTTGAAGAGTCGACGATAACCGGCGGCCGAACACGTCGTTACCGCGTGTTAACTCTCGACGGGCTGGTTCTCGAGATCACTCACACTTGTGATGATGGCTGGTTTCTGGTCTCAACCAGGAATGCAAACGAGGTAGATAGCGGCAATTAGTCGCTCGCTTCACCAACGCAATTTACCTTCATCGACAAAGACATGACTAAGTCGGGAACGCGTCCGGCCATCACCACCACGCTCTCGCCGCATACGGCCAGCTTATGCTCGAGCAGCGTTCGATCGGCCCGAGGCAGTAGCCCGTCCTCGCTCGACCTCCCGACGACAAGGGGATAAGGCTCGACTCCCCATGTCAACGCAAGCTGTCGCAGCGTCTTGTCGTTCTCGGTGAGTGCGATTATCCGCTGGGGTGGTCGAAGCCCCGCCACGCGCCGGGCCATCGTGCCGCTCTGGGTCAGCACGACGATCAACTCGCACTCGAGCTCCTCGGCCGCCAGCACGGCGGCTTCCGCGATCGCGCGTCCGGGCGTTCCGGATGGCTGTCCGAATATTCGCTCAAGCATCTCTCGGACCGGGACATCCGCTTCTTCGGTGGTTGAGATGATTCGGCTCATCATCCTGACTGTTTCAATCGGGAAGTGTCCGACCGCAGTCTCACCAGACAGCATCACCGCATCCGATCCATCAAGTATTGCGTTGGCGACGTCGGATGCCTCGGCGCGCGTCGGTCTGGGACTGTCGATCATAGACTGAAGCATCTGGGTAGCGGTGATCGCCGGTTTTTGGGCAATCAGACAATCGCGAATGAGTTTCTTTTGCAACACCGGCACTCGCTCGGTCGATGTCTCCACCGCCAGATCTCCTCGAGCAATCATTACCCCGTCTACGACAGCCAGAATCTGCGCGAAGTTGTCGATTGCCTCTGGTTTTTCGATCTTGGCTATCAATTGAGCGCTTCCACCGAATTGGGCGATCAGATCGCAGGCGCGCCGGCAGTCGTCTGCGCTACGAACAAAAGACTGAGCGATTACATCGACACCCATCTCGATGCCGAAGCGCAGATCGGCTATGTCCTTTTCTGTTATTGATGGTATTGAAACGTTAACGCCCGGCAAGTTAATGCCTTTGTGGTCAGAAAGCACGCCACCGTGAATAACTCGCGCGAGAGTCTCCGTTGGATCGCTCTCAATAACTTGCAGCTCGATCTGGCCGTCGTCGATCAGGATGCGGTCACCGGGGTGCACGTCGCGACCCATCATTGGGTAGTTTGTCGAAAATCGAGTCGAGTCCCCTTCAATTTCTTCAGCGGTGATTCGAACTTCGGAGCCGTCGCTCAGAAGGGCTTCGCCGCCGCGCAGCGAGCCGATGCGAATCTTCGGGCCCGATATGTCGAGAAGAATGGCTACCGGTCTTTTTAGCTCATCGGCGACTCTACGAATGCGAGCGATAACCTCACCGTGATGCAGGCGCTCGCCGTGGGACATGTTGATCCGGGCGACATCCATGCCCGAGAGCATCAGCTCTCGGAGTCTCTCCTCGGACTCAGATGCGGGTCCGATCGTAGCGACTATCTTAGCTCTGCGCATAGACTATCGGGAGGAGCAGGCGTTCCTACTGGCCGGAAAGGCTGTCAGTGCGTCCGTGGGTTAGGAACCTGCAAGCGCTTGATTCACTGCTTCATCAAGCAACTTTCCGTGCGACTGACTGTATCCACTCAGGTGCTTAACCAGGCGGCCGTCGCGGCCAAATACCAGAGTCTGCGGGATCGTATCGTCTTCGGTTCCCAGGTAAGCAGTGAACATGTCGTCGGTGGCCAATCCCACCGTATAAGTGATGCCGTAGTTGTCGATGAATTTGCGGATATCTTCAGACGAGGATCGTCCTCTATCGTCGATATGCATGCCTATCACTTCAAGCCCGCGGTCGCGATTCTCCCTTGCGAGCCGCGCCAACTGAGGAGTCTCCAGCCGGCACGGCGGACACCACGTTGCCCAGAAGTCCATAACCAAAACTTTGCCTCGATAATTCGATAGCTTGATCGTGCGTCCGTCAAACGTGCGTATGTCAAAGTCGGCGGGAACCTTTGATGCGGGATTCGAAATCGGAGTGCCCGGAAGCACGACTCTCGAGTCGGCTCTCTGATCGGGATGAGGAGACAACAGCATGTAGCCGACAGTGGCGATCAGCGCAGCTACGACGCAGGTGGCAATCAAACGGCCGGCGGTCCAAAAACCTGGTTGGGGGTTACTCTCAGACATCAATACCTCCGGAACCCGTCGCGAATGGCGTCTCGCCTCAATCCTGTTCCAGTTTTTCGCTGTCCTCTGACACGTCTCTCAGTGGAATCGAAACGCTGTATTCCTCGCTAGCCCATTTTGCGAGGTCGATGACTCGGCACCTTTCGGAGCAAAACGGCCGGTCGGGGTTGTCCTTCCAGGAGGTTGGCTTTCCGCAGATCGGGCATTTCATCACGGTTTTTCCCGGACTCATGATACTACGAACAAACCGAGTAAACACTACCGCTGTGTTGAGTTTGTGACCATTGCACCCGCGCGTTGGGGCTCATTCATCACCAGGTTCTCGATAAAAAACTCCATCATTCGTTCCGGACGCAGACCCGAGTGCCCCTGATCCGGACCAACCTGCACTTCGAAGCTTTTGCCTGCTCTTTGCAGCGCTTGAATCAACTGCATCGAGTTGTTCGGATGCACGTTGTTATCGGCCGTGCCGTAGTAGATCATCAGCCTGCCCTTCAGTTTGTCCGCGAAGTTCATTGCATTGCCCGCTTCGTAGCCTTCCTTGTTCTCCTGCGGGATCCACATGTAACGCTCGGTGTAGATCGTGTCGTAGTGATACCAGGAAGTCGGCGGCGATGAAGCGGACGCTGCTTGAAAGACATCGGGATGACGCAGCACCGCGAGCGCCGAAACATAACCGCCATACGATGTCCCGAAGATTCCAACGCGATTCTTGTCAACGTACGACCGCTGGCCGAGCGACTTCACTCCTGCCCCTTGATCGTCAACCTCGGGGACACCGAGCTTCAAATAGATCGCATCGAGAAACCTCTTTCCGCGTCCCGCGGCACTTCGCGAATCCAGCGTTGCGTAAAGAAATCCGTATTCGGTCAGTCCGTTTGGCAGAGTGAATGTTTCGCGCGCCCCGTTTGTCGCCGGTCCCGCATAGACGAGGATGAGGAGCGGATACTTCTTCGCCGGATCGAAGTTTGACGGAAAATGAAGCAGCCCATGAAGGTCGGTAACACCATCGGCGGCTTTGTACTTGATCAACTCGACACGTTTCAGACCGAGCTGATCGAATTTGGTGGTATCGCTTTTTGCCAGCTCCGCAACCAGTTTCCCGTCACCATCCAGCAACCGCGTCGCCGGCGGCGTGTTGTGTGTTTGAACCACATCAATGAAGTGACGGCTGTCGGGCGCGATGTCAACAGAGTGGTGGAAAGCCGGATCGGTCAGGCGCTTGTCACCTTTCCCATCAAGCCCCACGCGATGAAGCTGAAACTTCATGTGATTGTCGCCGTCGCGAGCCATGTAGTAGAGCACGCCGGCATCCTCATCGACTTTTACGATCGCGCCAACTTCAAAAGCGTGATTCGTGAGCGTAGCAAGCAGCTTACCGCTCAACTCGTAAAGATAGAGATTCTTCCATCCCGTGCGCTCCGACTCCCAGATAAAGCGCTTGCCGTCCTTTAGAAACTTTATCGGCGGGTGATTCTCGGTCCAACCGGTCGGCCACTCTTCGCGAACGATGACCCGGCATTTGCCGGTGTCGGGATTGGCAGCGGTCAGCTCCATAATATTCTGGCGGCGATTAGTGCGGTTGAATAGAAGCTCGCTGCCGTCCGGCGACCACTGCACGTTATAGGCGTAGTGCCCAACGACCGAATTATCAAAAGGCTTGCCGTCACGCACGTCGACCTTGACGGTCTTTTTCGAATCGATGTCATAGAAGAGGATATCGGCGATCGGGTTGTTTACGCCCGCCTTTGGATAAGCTTCAACATCGATCTTGCTTTGAATCCTGGTTTGATCGAGCTGTAGAAAATAATCCGGCACCGGGCTTTCATCGAAACGATAGAAAGCGATCTTCTTGCTGCTGGGCGCCCACCACATCGCGGTGACTTGATCGAGCTCTTCGCCGTAAACCCAGCTACCGGTGCCGTACTTGGTTCGGGCCTTCTCATTGCCGTCGGTTGTGATCGCCATTTCACCGGCGCCGCTGGCATCGCTCAACCAAAGATTTCGATCGCGATAAAAGGCTTTCAGCTTTTTGTCGGGGGATTCAGACGAAGAAAACTGCCGTCCCCGCTCAGGGCCGCCGGCGCGTCTTCGTCCACCTGTTCCTCTGCCCTCCGCGTCGGCTGGTGCTGTTCCGGTTTCGCTGATCGCGCGAGTCGCGATGTCGTAACGATAAGCTTTGCCGTCCTTGAAGTACTCAAACGCTTTTCCGCCGTCCTGCCATTTGACCATCAGGGCGCCAAGCTTGACCGACCCAGGGATCTCCTTGGAGACCTTCTGGTACTGGTTGTACCCGGGCATGGTCTTGAGGCGATCCTGGGCGCGGGATGTTAGCGGCGAAATGCCGAATGCGATGGTCAGGCCAAGTACGACGACCTTGCCCAACGTGGATGCGATCCTACTCTTCATTGTCTAATTCTCCTTACCTGATGCAAAGGACTGCACCACCCGAGACGTGGTGCGCAAAAACCTACCGTAAGCACACATCGATGAGATCGAGGACATCCTCAACGAACTCCGTTGCCGCTCGACGGATAAACTTTGCTCCGCGAATCTTGTAATCAACCGACTTCACCTGCTCGACCATGACGAACCCGCTCAGAGATGACGTCGCTGGGACAGCCAGATGAAATGGAAATCCTCGATCGGCATTCGTGATGGGGCAGACAATTGCCAGCCCGGTATGACGGTTGAACAAGTCGTTACTGATAACCAGTGCCGGACGTCGCCCCTTCTGCTCATGTCCCGTTTGCGGATCGAACGAGAGCGTTATGAAATCGCCCTTCTTAGGCACGTAACGCGCCACTTACCACTCCTCCTTGCCGACTGGAGGTCCAAACCCCACCTCCTCAACCTTGTATCGCTTTGGGATACGAGCAACCAACTCAGCGAGGTTGTATTTGGAACCAGCTTTTTTGACGGTGATCTGGCCGTCACTAACTATGATCTGCACATCATCACCAGCGGCGATGCCGGCGAGATCAAGGACCTGTTTGGAGAGACGGAGACCCTGGCTATTGCCCCATTTCTGAACCTTAGTGACCATCATCGTCATGCTCCTTCGCTGGATAGCCTATGTATATACAGGACGGGTTCCGTCTGTCAAACTTGGCTCTAATCTAGTTCGGCAATGATAGGCGCCGGCTCGACGCTCCAAACTCGATTATCGCCTTGTAGATCGGATGAACCTTTCCTTCGCCCAGGTAGGAATCCAGAAAGTTCCAGGTCGTCAAACCGTCATCGCTCTCCGGCTCCAACAAGTAGGCCGCAAGCGTTCCTAGCGGTTGCGCGGCGCGGACTATTATTGACCCCGTTGGAAACGTTATCGTCTCTTTCTTGTAGCTGCCCGCAAGCGTGACCGTAGTGTGTCCCTGGAACGGCCGTGCGGCCTTCTTGACGCTGCCAATCACAAAGCTCTCAACTTCGGTTGAAAGCGGTTCGGTCAGTTCTTCTACGGCGATGCCGTGCTGAAGCAGCTTCTCAATCACCGCTCGCGTTCCGTCTTCGCGCCGAAACACATACGCTCGAGCCGTCGAAACGCTGCGCTTCGCGGCGAACAGACCGAAGTCCTGCATCGCTACCTTTGTGAACTTGTCTTCGGTCATCACGGTCATATCGCGTCCCGAACGTGGATTCTTAACCTTTGTTACTTCGCCGACCAGAATCTCCACTGGTCTGGGCAGCGGTTTCAATTCGTACTCGACGCCCATCTGCAGCGGCGCACCGGAGAGTCCCCGTCTGATCGTCTCGAGATCGACTTGATTTGCCAGCTGCGACATCTCCGCGCCGCGCGCCGCTGAATACTTGAGTATCTCCTCGACAAACGCTTCGGTTACTTCCACTCGTCGCCGAAAACTGAGGTAGCTGTAGGCCTCGGACAAAATCGTGAATCGATTGCGGAATCCGACGTAATTCTGACCGATGCGCGGCTGATGGGTGAATGCTTCCCATCGCCGCTTATCAGGTTCCCCGGGTTTGTCGGCGAAGCCCTCAAAGTTGCCATAGTAGTAGCTTCTAAACTTGTGCTGCGCCAACATTGCTTTCGCAATCGCCGGCATCATCTTTTCGCGATGATAGGCGATTATCCTCGGATCGACCGTCGGGTTTAGCGGAATCGAATATGTAAGATGATAGCCGTGATATGAGCCGTTGGTGGTGTGAAGATCGACCGTCAGATGCGGATCCCAGCGATTGAACAGCCCAACCATGGATTGCGCCTCGGGCGAGTCGAGTTTCATGTAATCGCGATTTAAGTCGAGGCCTTTGGAGTTCTCCCGGACGCCGACACCGCCCAGCGGTCCGTTTTGGGCCGTGCGATTCATTACATTGATTTTCTCGTTGCCGTCGGCGTTGTAGATTGGCGCGATTAGAATAATCTGCTTATCAAGCAGCGGTCGCATATCGCCGAGCACGATGCGCCGAGCTATATGCTGCACGGCTTCCTTGCCTTCGACTTCGCCGGCGTGGATGTTGGCAAACACAAAGACGATCGGCTTGCCTGTTGCTCTCGCGTCACGCGGATCAGAAATCGGCGGATCGCTGAGGATAATGAGGGGCAGCGCGCGTCCCTCAACCGATTGACCGAAGGTTTCGATTCGAACGAGCGGGCTCTGCTTCTGCAGTTCGCCGAAGAAGCGGAGGACGTCTTCATAGCGGCTGGTCTCTTCGTAATTGGTCAGCTCGGCTCGTGATTTCAATTGCTTGTCTTGTGCTTGAGACATAGCGCTGAGGAGCAAGAGCGCTACTACGAGGCTAAGTGTTTTCATATATTCAATCTTCTCGCTGCTTCCTTAAGCCGCTACTTTCGAGACGCTGGTTTAGCCTCGGCTTGCAGGTTCTCCTGAAACAACTTGAAGATTCGTTTGTACTCATCCGCCCAGCTCGTCGGTTCAACAAAGCCGTGGTCTTCAACCGGGTACACCGCGAGCTCCCAGTTGGTCTTTCGAAGCTCGATCAACCGCTGCACTAACCGCACCGTATCTTGAAAGTGCACGTTTACATCAACCATACCGTGACAAATCAACAACGCGCCTTTCAGATTCTGTGCGAAATAAATGGGCGATGATTTCTTGTAAGCCTCGGCGTCTTTTTGCGGCACGTTCAAAATATTCGAGGTGTAACCGTGGTTGTAATGTGCCCAATCGGTCACCGGACGCAACGCCGCTCCCGCCGCAAATACATCCGGTTGAGTGAACAACGCCATCAGGGTGATGAACCCGCCGTAGCTCCCGCCGTACAGACCGATCTTCTTTGCGTCGACCCCATGCTCGCGAACCATCCAGGCCGCCGCGTCTACTTGATCGTCGAGATCCTTGCCGCCCATGTGACGGTAGATCGCCGTCCGCCAGTCGCGACCGTATCCCGATGAAGCTCGATAATCGACATCCATCACCAGGAATCCGTTTTCCATCAGCAGGTGATGGAACAAATATTCGCGAGAGTAGCTCGACCAATAACGATGAACGTTTTGCAGGTAGCCCGCGCCGTGCACGAAGATTACCGCTGGCCCGCCTTTCTTGAAGTTCTTCGGTTTGTACATTCGCGCGTAGACTTCGGCTCCGTCGCGCGCCTTAAACGTCACGATCGGTGGATCGATCCACGCGTAGTTCCAGAACTCGGGTGCGGGCGATGACGTGACCTTTTTTGCTTCGGCGCCCGGACGATTCTCGGCGATGTAAAGCTCGGGCGGTTTGTTGCTGTAGGAGTAAATCAACGCCAGCATCTTTTCATCAGGCGATAAGAACGTCTGGTTGCTGCCTGGCATCGCGGTGATCTTCGTCCGTTCGCCGCCCTCAGCCGGCATAGAGTAGAAATGACGTTCGCCGGGATGAACTTCGCTGGTTGTTAACAGGAAACGGCTCTTGTCATCCGACATCTGCACGCCGCTGACTTCCCACTTTCCTGAGGTGAGCGGTTTAGGTTCACCGCCCTCGTAAGGGACGGCGTAGAGATGGGCGTAACCGGTTCGCTCGGATTGAAAGTAAATGCTCTTGTTGTCCTTCATCCACCCGAGCGTAAACGCGCCCGGCCCGTCAACCCACGCGTCATCGTGTTCGTTGACGATCACTCGTGTTTTGCCTGTGGCGGGATCGAGCGCCAGCACCCATCTGTCTTTGTTGTCGGCAGAGCGAGCGGCAACAATTGCCTTTGTCCCGTCTTCGGACCAGAGGGGCTGCGAAAGCTGAACATCACGGTCCCGTGGTTCGTTCGGCCGTCCTCCCTGTCCGCCGCGGGTCCCTGCCTGAGGGCCGCGGGCTTCGCCTTCGCCTTGTTCGGCGGTTGCTTTTTCAGCGGCCGGCGGAGCCTGCTTTTGACCATGATCGACCCATTTCACTTCGCCGTTATCGACGGCCACGATCGCCAACCGCGAACGATTCTGCGAATCACCGACCTTGGACCGGCTCCCGATGTCCTCGGTGTAAGAGGTTTCGGTAACATAGTTCGGCACGATCGTGTTCTTCGCGCCATCACCTTGCTCGTTCACGGTTACGAAAACCGACTTCTCATCGGGAGAAAGCTGGAGATTCACCGCAGATTGACGAGCCGCAAGTTGAAACGGCTTGCGCGGGCGCTCGCGTTTGCGCTTTTCTTCGTCCTGTTCGCGCTTCTCGGCGCGGCGTTTGATCACATCGAGCAGATCGCGCTCTTCTTTCTTCAAGTACTCCTGGCTGTCAGTGCCTCTTTGCTGAGCGGTATCCGAGCCTTGCGTACGCTGGGGGCCGCCCTGTCCTCGACCAAATCCTCCGGCCGCTGCAGGCGCAGCCGGCGCCGCGCCACCAGTCGAGATCTCGGTCATCTGCACGAGCGAACCCGTCTCGAGTGACATCACATACAGGTTGCTGGCGCGCGTGAAGTAGATATGTTTCTGGTCGCGCGTGAAGTGCGCGTTCGTTTCGGTATCGGTGGTAGCGGTGATCTGGCGGCGTTGGTTTGTTAAGTTGTCGTAAAAGAAGACGTCTCCGTTGTCTACAAACAACGTTAGCTTTTTGTCCTTTGAAGTCTCGCCGCCGATTGGAGGGGCATTCTTCGCTTCTTCTTCGCTAAGCTTTTTAAGGCCCGACCCGTCGCGATTTACGACGTAGGTGTCGAAGTCCTTCTCGCGCGGTTCGCCGGCTTGCTTCCACTGAAAGTAAATCCGCTGGCTGTCGGGCGACCAGTGAACGGCGCGAGGCTCGTTTCCGACCAGTCCGGGTCCGCGCATGATGTTGTCGATGGTGAGCTCGAACTTGCCGGTTGCAGACGGCGAACTTGCTTTTTGCTGACCCATCGCAGGCGAAATCTGCAGAGCGATGAGTAGTAACGCCAGGGTTTCGGCGGTTAGTCGCTTACCCAAAAACCTAAAATAACCCATGAGCCCTCCAACGATGAGCGCAGTCTGGACTCAAACATCGAATCCAAGACTGATGATAGCCTTGCCTGGTTTCAGCGGCAGGAACACAGACCTGAGAGCTTGACGCACTCAAACTCCCGGCATTGCTTTCTTTAGTGGTTTCAGCAAAACCGTTAAAACGACCGCCATTATCAGCGCCATTGTGCCAAGGATGATGAAGAACGACGACTGCCTCCAGATGGACCAGTAGACGCCAATGGCTGTTAACTTGTTTCCTATCGCTGTTGCAACAAACCAGCCGCCCATCATCAAACCTCGGACCCGTAGCGGGGCGACCTTTGACACAAGTGACAAGCCCATTGGCGACAGCATTAGTTCACCAAGTGAAATGACGGCGTAGGCAAGGATTAGCCAGAACGGCGACACCACGAATAGAAACCCGTGAGTCAGAAGCGCAGATCGGTGCCGCGCTACAACATCGGCGGGAACAACTTGTTCAAGCGCGGAGACGAGATTCTGCTCGCCAGTGCCTTTCTCGTTCTTCGAAAACTTGCGATCGAGAACGATAAATTTACCGTCCGCACCTTTGCCGTTCTTGATCTTATCCAGAACATCCTGCGGTACGCCGCTCTTACCAAGCGAGTCGAGCGATCGTTCGTTTATGCGGAACGCGCCGGTAGGGAGCATTTCGGGCCGCACTTCCTGCCCTTCGCCAAGCTTCGCAGCCGCGAAGAGGATAAAAAAGGACAACCCGGTTAACGTCATGCCGATAGCCATCTTCACCGGCGTCGACGGCTCTTTACCTTTGCGGTCAAGCCATTTCCAGAACCAAACTAACGGGAAGGTGAGCGTCACTATCCAAAACGGATTGATCGCGTTGGAAATCGTGCCGGTCACGTCCCAGTCGGTGTTGTCATCCGCCCAGTACGTCAGCGTAGACCCGTTCTGGTGGAAGACCATCCAAAAGACAATCACGATGAGAAAGATTACAATCAACGCGCCGATCCGTTTGCCGTCCGAGACCTTTTCCATCTCACCGCCGCGCCCCACAGTTGGCAGTGACGTTCCGCTCTTCCGCGCCTCGATAACCGCCGGATCTTCTACTCTGTTTTTGAATATCCACAGAATCGATACCGAGATAACCATCCCAAACGCCGCGACAGCGAAGGCCGGGTGGAACCCCCAGCGCGCCTTTACGACCTCCATCACAACAGGTGCGAGAAACGCGCCGATATTGATGCCCATGTAAAAGATGTTGTAGGCGCGGTCCTTCAGATGGCTCCCTTCAGGGTAGAGGTTGCCGACCATCGTCGAGACATTAGGCTTGAAGAACCCGTTGCCGATAACCAGACAGGTCAATGCCGCGTAAACAGCCCACAGCGCAGGAATCGAGAGCAGTCCGTGGCCCGCCATGAAGAAGAAGCCGCCAATCATAACCGCTTTTCGATAACCCAATATCTTGTCGGCTAGCCAGCCGCCGATCAGCGGGCTGGCGTAAACGAACATCAGATAGTTCGCATAAAGGCTCGTCGCCTGCGCGGGAGTCCAGCTAAATCCGTCTTTGGAATCCTGCATATAAAGCGTGAACAACGCGAGCATCGAGTAGAAACTGAATCGTTCCCACATCTCGGTTGCAAACAGCGCGTAGAGCCCTTTCGGGTGTTTTTCCAGGTCTCCTGAAGCGATTACGGTCGGTTCATGGATTCGGACAGCCATAGTTTACAAGGCTCCTTATTCAGATTTCGGCAAGCCGGATCGAGGAAGTCCTCAATCCACCGGGAGAGCCTGGAACGGCCCTCAGAGAGTCAAGGCAGTGCGAGAAGTTTCATATTATATGAGCCGGGGCGGGACCTTCAACTGTGGGTAGTGGGTCGTAGTGTGTTGGCGCCTCATGCCGGTCTCTCTCGCTGCTGCAACTGGGTGACCGGGCACGCTAACGATTAGCAATCGGAGGGTGCAGCCGCGTAGCGGTGTCCTCTCGATAGCTACGAGGTTGCCGTTGCCCGCGGGCCGCGTAGCGGTTTCCTGCTGCGGAATCGATTTGGCGTGCAAACAGGAGACCGCTACGCGGCCCACGGGCATTGCCGATCCCGCACCTATCGAGAGGACACCGCTACGCGGTTATCCTACGCGGTTATCCTCAGTTGAGTTCTTGAATCTTTGACCAACACTCTACTACCACACTACTAACCGCAGGCCCGGCTATCTTTCGTATTTTTCATCCCACACAGCGGGGCAGAAACTCCTTGCCATTGTAAGCAACAATGCTATAATCCGGCCCGCTGCATTCGCTCTCAGGTGGTGACTGCGGTTACACAATCCACCTTTCGTTCGTATTCAAACGACTACTGCCACCCGGTCTCTATCAAGGAGGGAGTATGGATTCAACGCTATCCAGCTGGTGGAACTACCTCGTCACGCACTGGTTTGAGATTCTGCTGGCGCTCTCGGTAATTGTCTCGCTAGTCCGGATAATAGTCGCCGCCGTGTTCAATCCTAAAGGGCTGGGAGCCGCGGTTAAGAATCTTTTCTCGGGAGCATGGGCAGACATTCGGGTGACCGTCCTGGTTTTCCTGATTGCGGTATCGGGCGGCCTCGCGTTCATCTACAAGCGATTGGATGTTCCGTTCACAGCATTGCTGTGGGCAGTCGGGCTTTTAGCGGTTGGCTTTCTAATCGGCTTCCTGTTCGGCATACCGAAAGTCCTGCAGGGTGATGTTCCTGTCGCCCCGGTCCAACCTAACCCGGCACCAGGACAGCCAGCGGCGCCAACCAATCCGAACGCGCCAGGAGGCGCTTCGGCAGCCGCCCTGCGCAGTCAATATCAAGTCAACACCAATCTGGAACAGATCTCCGATTGGCTTACAAAAATAATCGTGGGCGTCGGTTTGATAAACCTCAAAGAGGTCCCGGTGCTGGTGCAGCGACTATCCAATTATATGTCGCCGGCAATGGGGACTGACGCAACCACATTGGGTGCCGCGGTGTTCCTGTACTTTTCGGTAATCGGATTCCTGGGAGGGTACATCATTACCCGTCTGTGGCTCGCCGGAGCATTCTATCGGGCGGATACAAGCTTGGGGCTGCAAAACATAAACGAAGAACAACGCTCGATAGTCCTGCGAGAGAGCCAGGATCTTGGAGATCCGAAAATGAAAAGCCCGAAGGCCGATGCCGCGGCGAAACAGATTGTTGGCCAGACTCTCGATCAACTCACGTCGACGGAAGATGTTGTAATCTGGGCGAAGGCCCAGCTTAGCCAGGGAAACTACGAGAGTGCTGTAAATGGCTACGCCAGAGCGATTGCTTTATTGCCAGGTGACATTCTTCTCCGATGCGAGTACGCGACGGCGCTTCATTACGCGAAACGGCCCATCACTCAGGTTAGAGATCAATTGATGGAAGCGTACAATCTCATGCATGCTACGCCAAATGTAAGCCAGGACATCAAGCGAAGGGTCTACCGATCACTCACATATCATTTTCTATTCCAACCGCAGCCGGAAGGCTTTACCAAGGCGATTCAATTCGGCGAAGAATACGTCAACGATCCCGCAAACCAGCCGATCGTGAGCGGCGCGATCTGGGTCAATCTCGCGGCCGCCTACGGACAGAAGGCCAAATGGCTCGCTGACAACCGCGAGAGTATTTCCGACTTCGACACTCAGTCCCAGCAAACGCGTGACGCCGCGCTGAGTGCTGTTCGCAAAGCTCTTGCGATCGATCCCACATGGAAGAAGAAGCTGACAGAACTCCTGGTGAGGGATACTCCCGGTAAGGATCAGGAGGAAAACGACCTGGAAGTGTTCGAGACTGACAACGACTTTCGAACGGCTCTCGGGCTGTAGGCGGTAGAGGCCGCATTCGTCCCTTTAACCATCCAAGCACGTCAGCCGTCTATAACCTGTACCGCGAGCCCTCCGTCAAGAGGGCCACGTTTATAGGCACCGTGACGAAACGCGCTGTCCTCCGTCAGGAGGGTCAAGTTTATAGACGCCGTGTCGAGACGCCCCGCCCTCCGTCAGGAGGGCCATGTTTATAGACGCAGTGACGAGACGCCCTGCCCTCCGTCAGGAGGGCCATGTTTATTGACGCCGTGACGAGACGCCCCGCCCTCCGTCAGGAGGGCCATGTTTCAGGAGGGCAGGACGTCGGTTCGCGTCTCGCATCGATAAACATGGCCCTCCTGACGGAGGGCGGGCGCGTCTCGTCACGGCAGCTATAAACATGGCCCTCCTGACGGAGCGCGGGCGCGTCTCGTCACGCCACCTATAAACATGGCCCTTCTGACGGAGCGCGGGCGCGTCTCGTCACGGCACCTATAAACATCGCCCTCCTGACGGAGGGCAAATACCACAACTAAGCTGGGGGTATCCTGCAATTTTCGCACAGTCGTCCTGCGTTGCTGGGAGAAGCCGTTTCACTTGGCAGGCAAAATGCCTCAAGATACACTGGACTGACCATGTTCGAATGGGAAATCGAAGGAACGCGTTTGCACATTCGCGGCGTTGAAGGCGAAACCGAATATCACGCGATCGAGGAAATACAAAAGGAAGCGTGGGGTTTCAACGATCTCGACATAGTGCCCGCGGCTACGTTGATCGCCACAGAGCACGCAGGCGGCATTGTGCTCGGGTCGTTTGAAGGTGAAGCGATGATCGGATTCGCTTACGCGTTTCCGGCCTTTGAACACGGGCGCACTTCGATGCATTCGCACATGCTGGCGGTCCGGCCGGCGTATCGCAACGTCCACGCTGGTTTCTATCTAAAGCTTGTCCAGCGAGAGCGGACGCTGGAAAAGGGGCTGGACGAAATCACCTGGACCTTCGATCCCCTTCAGAGCCTGAACGCTCATCTGAATTTTTCGAAGCTGGGCGTGGTGTCGCGCCGCTATCTTGTGAACTTTTATGGCGAGACAAGTTCGAGCCCGCTGCACCAGGGTTTCGGGACAGACCGGTTGTGGGTGAGCTGGCTTCTGAACAGCAACCGGGTGAAGCAGTGCATCGCTCGGACTGCTTCGCATCGCGCGGCTAGTGTTGTTGCCGCTTCGAATGATGCGTCGACGCTCGTTCAATCCGCGCTCATTTACAGTGAAGGAGCGCGCCCGCTCCTCGGAGATTTCAGCGGTAACCTTGCCGCAAACCGCTGCGCAATCGAGATCCCGCACAACATCAATTCAATAAAAGAGCGCGAGCCGAAGCTGGGAAGCGAGTGGCGAGAGGCAACCCGCGCGGCTTTCCTGGCCGCAATTGAAGCCGGGTTTTTGGTAGAAGACTTCGTGCGGATCGAAAGCGCGATTGGTCAGCGGTGGTTCTATTTGTTGGGCAAGTCTTAGTAATAAAAAAAGCCAGGACAAGGAAGCGTGTGTGTACCGTAGACTGTCCAGTCTGCGGGTATTCTGAATGGACCCAACTCCAATGACCGCAGACTGGACAGTCTACGGTACACATGGCAAGCCTTCCCTACCTCGAGCATGCAAGAGTACCCGCCCCTACGGCCTGCGTCGCGCCCCTTCATTATTCCTCATATCCACTTTCGTTGCTTTAGCCACCACCACGCCGTTGCTGGTTACGAGCACAAGCGTGTCACCTGAGAAGAGCGGATCGGCTGCGATCTCGTAGTCCTTTTCAAGTCTAAACAGGTTCACCCGGCGACCATCGGAATTCAGTAGGACCGTAACGTAGTCTCCGCGCAACGGAGCCACCAGGCTTGCATCACCCTCTACGATCGGAGCCGCGGTAATTCGGTTCTCCAATCGTCGCTTCCAGATTCGATCCCCGGTAGTTCGAGATAACGCGTAGACGAAATTGTCGAAAGAAGCGACAAGCAACCGTTCGCCGACGAGCACCGGCGACGCTTCGATTGCCGCACCCGTTCGAGAGCGCCATCTTAGCTTGCCGGTCAACACGTCGATCGAATAGACATATGCGTCGCCAGCGCCAAAATACACACACCGTTCGTCGATAGCCGGCTGGCCGACGACTTTGCCGGCCGCCTGGTATTTCCAGATAACCTGACCGTGAACGGGTTCGACTGCCCGCAATGCGCCATCATCACTGCCGAAGTAGACCGCCCGATCGGAAACCAGAGCGCGGCATCGCACAACGTCCTGTGTCTCGGTTTTCCAAATTTCATCGCCGTTGACTGAGCTCAGAGCATAGAAGGAGCCGTTCGCGCTTCCGGCGTAGATGCGATTACCGGCAAGCTCGAGCGGCGAGGTGAACTGCCTTTCGTAGTCTTTCACCCACACGGTCAAGCCGGTCGCTTTGTCCACTGCTCGCAGTGCTCCTCCTGCCTCGGATCCGTCATCGGCAATCTTAAGGGTTGCGATGTACACTGAGTTTTCGCCGACGGCAACGGGCGCGCTGACCATCCCACCGGGATCGCTGGTCCAACGCAACGAACCGGTCTCGCGATCCAGGCAAATGACGCGTCCTCCCGCTAAAGCCAGATAGATCCTCGACTCATCTATCGAAGGCGCGAGTGTCGATGTCTCGTTGGTCAGATATTGCCAGGCACGTTTAAACGGAAGAGCGAGGCGCGAGGTCGAAGTGGCGCCGGGCTCCGCAAGCGATTCCTGTTCGGTCGTCTTGCCGGCCTTCAACTTTGCGTCGGCCTTTCGTTGTTTCTTTGTCTGAGCAGGGTTTTCGGATTTTTGATCGGATCGTGAGAGGGCAAAAACGGGAAAAAGAATTAGGAGGATTGCAAAGACCCGCACCGCTGATTGAGCATTGAATCTCCTCGACATCTGAGACGATTGTATATGGGCTGGAAGTTAGGCGCCAACCTTTGAATGAGAAAGCGCGCCGTACCGTAAACTGTCCAGTCTGCGTCGGAAAGCTCAAATTGAGTACCATCAAGCACCGCAGACTGGACAGTCTACGGTACATACCGGGTGAAGCGACGCGCGAATGGAACCGCAAGTCAGATTCGCAATTCGTCAAAAACGAATCGCCGCCTCGCGAGTGATAAAGGTCGATGCCTGACCTCCATCACAAGCGCGGCGGCGATGGTTCCGAACTAAACGGGGGACTAGTCCGAAAGGGGGTGGGGCGACAGAACAACTCGGCTTACTGCTTAATTAACACTTAAAATTGCGGGGGCAGTCTATCTAGTATCAATCGGCGTTCCACAGTCAGCAATATTCCAACGCGCGCCGAATACCCTGTAGATCAAGAGAAATCAGCATCCCGATGACTGAGTCGGGTAAGCCCCATTTTTGGGTTCAGGCAGATTGAAACAAGCAGGTCGGTCGCATTACTCAATATTGACCGAGTGATTTATTGCACAATGACAATGGCTGTCATCGGCTGCATGCCATCGACTGTCACAAATCCGATCACGCTTTTTGCGTCATTGCGTTCTGGAATATCCGGCATATCCGCTCCACTCCATCGGCAATGGCCTCTGGCGATTCCTTCGAAAAAGCAAGACGCAAGGTGTTCGCGCCGCTTCCGTCGACAAAGAACGGTTGACCGGGCACGTAGGCAACGCCAGCTTCGATTGCAGCCGGAAGCATTGCTGTCGCGTCCGCTTCACCCGCAAGCTCCATGAGAATGAAGAATCCGCCGAGCGGCTTTGTCCAGCGCGATCCGGCCGGCGCGAAACGATCGAGCGCTTCGAGCATCGCAGCACAACGAACACTATAAAACTTGCGAAGCTCGGGTAATCGACGTTCTATCAGCCCATCGCGAATTGATTCGATGACTATAGCCTGATCAAGCACGCTTGAAGAAAGATCGGCGCCTTCCTTAGCCAGCTCGACTTTCGTCGCAAGCTGTTCGGGCGCGCGCAGCCAGGCAGTTCGCAACCCGGGCGCAAGCACTTTTGAAAAGGTCCCGAGATTTACCACCCGGTCGGGACGCAATGCCGCTAACGGCACTAGCCTCGACGCATCGTCCGCAAAGTAAAGATCGAAGTAGGCGTCATCCTCGATGATCAGCAAGTCGTGCTCGTCGGCGATCTCTATTAGTTGATTGCGGCGCTCATCCGCGAGAGTGACGCCTGACGGGTTCTGGAAATTCGGTATCGTGTAAATGCATTTGACCCGGCGACCGTCGGCGCGAGCGCGCTCGATCTTCTCTCGCAGATCACCGATTACAATTCCGCCGTCATCCTGGCGCACGCCAATCATCTGAGCCTGGGCATTGTGCAACGCGATTATTGCTCCGATGTAGCTGGGTAGCTCGACCATTGCTACATCGCCCGGATCCAGAATCACCCGGGCAATCAGATCCAGCCCCTGTTGCGAGCCCGTCGTCATCACGATCTGGGAGGTCTTGCAGTTTTCAATTCCCCGAGAACTCAGAATACCAGCAACTGCCTCCACCAGAGCGACCTGGCCTCTTGTCGGTCCGTACTGAAGCGCAAATCGCCCGCGCTCGCGTATGACTCGAGCTGAAATCTCCGCGAGTTCTTCGATCGGGAATGTTTCAAAGCTGGGAGCCCCGGCCGCCAGGGAAATTACTTCTCTGCTACCGAGGAGCAGCGTCAGCTTGCGGATCGCGTTCGACTGCAGACGCCGGCCCAGCACTGACAACATCTCATCATATTCGATTTGAGTATTGACCATTGAGTAGCCGGCGATCAGCCCTTCACATCGTACGAAAACTGCACCAGGTGAGAGGGATCATTGGGATCGTTTGATTTGATAGTCACAGTTTTTGTATGAGGACCTGGCGATTTGCCCGTCTCGACTTTGACTTTGATAGTACCGGCCTGACCAGGCCGTAGGACTTTGGGAAAGTCCACGGTGGTGCACCCTCAGCTTGGCACCACTGAGTCGATCTTGAGTTCGGCGCGTCCGCCGTTCTTGACAACTATCGCGCGCACGAGGGTTTTCTCTTGAGGCTGTTTTCCAAAGTCGATCTTTTTGTCTGACACAACCAGTTTTGGCGCTGGTCCATTGGCGGCTGCCGGAGCCGCATTCGCAACGTCAGCGTTGCCCGGCGCGGCGGGTTTCGCGGCGTTTGGCTGTGGCGGCGGTATCGGTTGAGTCGCGAGAGCCGTTCCCAGCCCGGCAGCAGCAGATCCGTCCGGAGCAATCTGAGGCTGATCCGCAGAATTGCTGTTGGCCTGCTGCGGCGCATTGGCATTTGAAGTGGCCGAGTTCTCACCGGAGCGCGAGCACGCGGATAAGAGCGCGACCAGCATTAAGAGTGCAGCGTATTGGTTAATATTCAAGCGTTTCATAGCGCAT
Organism: Blastocatellia bacterium; assembly: GCA_035649735.1. Classification (GTDB taxonomy): domain Bacteria; phylum Acidobacteriota; class Blastocatellia; order UBA7656; family UBA7656; genus Onstottus_A. The sequence goes on from DASRIZ010000256.1 coordinate 20,772, forward strand.
TAATTTAGCATAATAGGTCCTATCTGTCCCATAGGTCCTATCTGTCCCATAGGTCCTATTGTCGCTCTTCTACATCCAACTCAACCACCGTAGCTCCCCACCCGCCGGCCTCGGGAGGCGCATCTCTAAAATCGATCACGTGCGATGCGCGAGCGAGGATCGAGCGAACAATCTCACGTTGCACCCCGATTCCCTTGCCGTGAATAATTCGCACCCAACGCGTTTTTCGAAGACGCGCCTCTTCGAGATAGTCCTCAACTACTGCCTGAACCTGACGCGGCGGGATGGAATGCAAATCGATCACATCCTGAAATGCAATAACCACTACATCGGGAAACGGGTTCTCAGGGTCGTATCGCTCGTTTTCATCTTCGCCGGTTATCTCGGCGGTCGAGCGTCGTTCATGTTGACGCTCACGACGAAACTTGCGGAACAAAAAATCGAAGCGCATAGCCCGATGATAGGTCTCGCCGCCCAGCGGCTCAAGACTGGCCGTCTGAAGTCGCCGGTTCTTTGGACGTTTGCTTGCCCGGTGATTTGAAAACATGAATAATCGATCATTGAACTTCTCCTCGCGCAGCACCACTTAAGGCGCGCGGTCTGCTTCTACGCTTCTATGATTTTACCGATCATCATTTCGCTGATTGCAGGTTTACTGCTTGCTGGGTTCGAAGTATCTCCTCAACTTCGAGGAGCCGCAAAACAAGGCTATCCTGCGGTTATAAAGGATTCCGCCGATCGACGCGCCAAGGCCGAACGAGAATGGCGGAGAATGCTCGACGCCTATGCGGTACCTCAAACACCGCCCGACCTCTATCCGATAACCAATACGCCACGCTCACTCCTGGGAGTCTCAAACGGGATAAAGCTTCTCTCAGGCAAACCCGAGCCTGGCAATGAACAATTCGCGCTTCGCGAGGCCATGAGAGCGTTCATCGACCGGTGGCGTGAGTTACTCGCAATTGATCCGGCGACGATTTCGCTGATCGCTGCCGACTCGTCCGGTGATACGGAACGGCTGACTTACTCTCAAGCTAACTTTGCACATCCGTTAGCGGGCAACTTCGGCGAACTGGTTGCGGTCTTGAGCCGTGACGGAAGGCTGATACAGCTTGACGATCGTTTTGTTCCGGTTGTCGAATTGCCCTTGAACCCGACCCTCGAACGCGACATTGCCGCAAAGAAGGTCGTCGGCCGGACCTTCAGCTACACCGACATCGCCGGGCGCGAGCAACGGACACAGATCGCCGAACTCTCAGAAGTGACCGTAAAGCGATTGGTGATCCTTCCGATAGAGAAAAGCGATGCCGTCGAAATCCGCCTCGCATGGGAAGTAACGGCGGGACGCTCGCTTTCGTGGACGGTTTATGTGGACGCCGTAACCGGCGAAGACGTCCGAGTCGTGCAGAACTTTCAGACGTGAGCCCGGAGTTGGCGACGGGGCGAGGGGGAGACGGGGCGAGTGGGCGACGGAGCGACAGAAGGAAAGAGGAGTGGGCGACGGGGAGAGTGGGGCAAGTGGCGCCTCTCTCCCTCTCTCCCCCTCTCCCCTTCGCCCCCTCTCCCTCTCTCCCATTCTCCGCCGCTCCTCAGCCCCTCTGCTCCTCTGCCCTCTGCTTCTCGCTCAAGAGCCGCGCTCGAAATCGCCGGCGGGCTCGCGCTGATCCTCGCGGTGATGAGCTGGATTCAATTCGGCGGTCCGGCGATCCTCGACAACGACGGCTACTATCACATTCGCTGGGCGGCGATGCTCCGCGAAAACTTTCCGCGACTTCCCGCCTTCAAAGCTCTGCCGCTCACGACCCTCGACGAGCAAAACTACGTCGATCATCACTATCTGTTTCACGTGATGTTGATTCCTTTCACGCTCAGTGATCTAAGAGTCGGGGCAAAGCTTGCGGCGATCGTTTTCTCGAGTCTGGGTATCGCTTCGCTGTTTGCGTTGCTGGTCACTTATCGAATTCGATATCGATGGCTATGGCTTGCACCGCTGGTCGCCGGCTCCGAGCACTTCCTGTATCGGATGTCGATGACTCGCGCACCCGCGCTGTCGCTGGCGTTGTTGGGCGTGGGGACATATCTCACCCTGAAGCGTAAGCACATATGGCTCGGTGCGCTGTCGTTCATCTTCGTCTGGTCGTACAGCCTCTTCCCGCTGATGCTGGTTTTTACTCTGGCCTACTCCATCGCCGTTTACCTGGCCGAGCGCCGCATTGATTTGTGGGCGGCGCTCGCATCCGCCGTTGGAATCGCCGCGGGGCTGGTCATCAATCCTTACTTCCCAAAAAACCTGTCTTTGTTTCGACAGCACGTGTTGATGAAATACACCGGTGACTACGCGGTGGACGTTGGGATCGAGTGGTATCCATACGAGGCGTGGGCAATGCTGGGCATCAGCGCGGTAGCGTTCGTGGTCTATTTTGTCGGGTTGCTGGCGTTTAATTATCGAGATCGGGCGCGCGATCTCAAACCGCTCTTTTTTTTGATCGTGTCGTTCGTGCTGCTGTTGATGGCGTTCAAGTCGCGGAGATTTATCGAGTACTGGCCGCCGTTCGCGGTGTTGTTCGCGGCATTCACATTTTCGCCCAAGCTCGAACGAATAGACTTCGCCTGGGTGTCTCGCACTCGCGAACGAGTGTTTGCTGCGATCGCGGCAGCGGTGGTTACTGCGGCTGCGATTCTGTGGATGGGCGGCTGTTTGCTGCACGCGCGGGCGGATGTGAAGAGCGAAACGGACCCGTTCGCCTATCGTGGCGCGTCCGAATGGATCAACGCAAACACGCCGCCGGGATCGGTGATTTTCAACACGGATTGGGATGATTTTCCGATGCTGTTTTACTACAACCCCGATCGCGTCTATATCGTCGGGCTCGATCCGACTTATCTGTACGATCGGGATTCGGAGTTGTGGAAGCTGTATGCACACATCACTCTTGGCGAAGAAGACGACCCGGCGCCGTTTATTAGGGACCGCTTTGGCGCGCAATACGTATTCACAGACAACGAGCACCCTGACCTGTTGCGTATAGCCGAGGACAGCGGCGATTTTGAGAAGGTGTATGAGGATAAGTTCACTACCGTGTTAAGGGTGCTCAACCACTAGGAAGTAATGAGGAGCCTAACAAAATCTTGTCCCCGGTCCTTCAATTCTTCATCCAGGACAAGCGTTGATCCAGGCATTCTAGGGGTAGGGAAGGGTGGCTTGCCCCCGCTCTTTTGAACTCGAACAACTCCTGGGGAGCGGGGCAAGCCACCCTTCCCTACCTCGAGCATGCAAGAGCACTCCGGTTTTTTCATCTCAGAGCGTCTTTAAGAACGATATCAACGCTCGCTTATCATCAGCCGATAAGTCCATTCCGAACTCGTGCCCCGGAACCGCGCGAGTCTTTTTGCCCGGCGCCTTCCACCCGCTCGGCTCGTAATCATCCCGCAATCGCTTTCGATCAAACCATTCCTCGAGGCTGGCGATCGAACCCGAGTGCTCGATCAGATTTCGATACCACAGCCCCTTGAGCGAAGGCGTTTTGTAATAACCCGTACCTTTCCTGGTTTTCAATGCCAGGTTTGGATCGGTGCCTACCGGCATTCTCATAATCTTTAGTCGAGCCGTTTCCGGATCGTCCTTGGGCGGTGTGAATCCGCTCACCGGCATCAGCATATTGTTTGTGTACAACGGAGGCGTGTGACACGTCCCACATCCTTCGTTTTCAAACACTTTTTTGCCGCGCTCGGCGAGAGCATCGAAGTTGTTTGGGTTCGCAGGCGGTTCAAGTGAATAGACAAACTTGCCGATCGCATACATTGCTTCATCGCTGAATCGATGCCCGAGCTTGCGCTGTTTGGCGTCAAGGAACTTGTGCGTGCCGATCGAACCGTCATCAGCCACGCTCACCAGAATCCCGTATCGAGCGATGTCCTCCGGGCCGCGGTTGATGTGCGTACCGGTGTGGTCGATGTACCGGCGGTCCTTGATGCCTATCAAGTCGGGTATCTTTGTCATGAAGAACGGGCTGCCGTTGAACCGCGAGAACGTGCCGGGCTGTGGAAACCCGTCTACCTCGCCTATCTCTTGCGGCGTCATTGTCTTGAAACGTTCGTGGATGTCCTCTTTGAGCCACGGCATCCCATAGAACGAGTACTCGGCTTGATTGATTGAAAGCCCCCTCCGTTCGAGATCCTTCCCGAATCCCTCGACAACAACCCCGATTGACTCAAAGGCGAACGTAAGATTGCCCTGAGCGCCAAGCAGGAGTGAGCCGTCCGGCATGACTCGGCTATGACAGCCCGAGCAGTCAGCCAGCGAGACCTTCAACTTGCCGTCGCGATCCACCACCCAGCGGATCGCGGGAATGACTCCGTCTTTAGTGATCGCGTCGCCGCCCTTACGAACCGCCTCGACGTCGCTCAGGAACTTGATTAAGCGAGGGTCATCGGTTCGAGTAACCGGGAAATCGAGCCCGCCGAACACCGCGCGGCCGGCTTCAATCCAGTCGCGTTCTGTTTTCAGTTTCTCCGGCTCGATCAGCCTCTGCGGGCCTTGTTTGAGCATCCACTCTCGATATCCTTTGGGCTCTTTGTCCGGCGCGTAGACCGGGTAAGTACGAAGGTTGTCGACAGGCGTGGCGTAATACTCTTCTTCGGAATAGTAATTTGGTCTTCCGTTAGTGGTGGCTAACGGGGTAGCCCAACCGGCAAGCTGTTTGGCATCCCAGATCTTTGGCACCGAGACCTTCTCGGAGGTTGAAGAGGACTTTGTTTGAGCCGTCGAACGCAATCCCGTGGTCGTGATTAGAAACGCCGTAGCAATTGCCCATAGAATCAAAAATAAGAAACGAAACGATGTTCGCATATTCGGTCCTCGCTCTCGAATTTTGACTTCCTCAAGTAACTCAGACGTTAGTCCGTCGATGGCTTTTGCACATTTTATTGTGATCTTCTGGACCTATAAAGGCCATATTGCGCCGTTCCTTGATAGGCCATAGGCCGTCCGCTATACTCCCTCAAGTCTTTGAGGAGAAGTCGCCTAGTGGCTGAGGGCGGCGGTTTGCTAAACCGCTATAGGCTGTAAAGGCCTATCGAGGGTTCGAATCCCTCCTTCTCCGCCATTCACATAAGGGCCGGGGCTCTAGCTCCGGCTCTTTTGTTGTTGCTCAATCGCACAATAACAGTCTCACTAATAAGAACCGCTCAGTCACGAAAAGGTTATGCAGCGTTGTCCGACAAACTTCAGTTTGTCGGCGATCTGGCCTAACGTCGGATTGGGATTTCACGACAAACTGGAGTTTGTCGGACACTCAGCCTCTCGGACACTCAAACGATCTCCGCGATGACCGGCGCGTGGTCAGAAGGCTTCTCCCAGCGACGCGGCTCCCTGTCAATAATTACACCCGTCGTCTGTTTTGCCAGCGGTTCGGTGACCCAAACATGATCGATCCGCAGCCCCATGTTTCGGCGAAAAGCTCCCGCTCGATAGTCCCACCATGAGAACTGTTTTTCTTCCGAGTTGTGCATTCTGAACGCATCCACAAATCCCCATTGTTTGACGCGAAGCAGCGCTTCCTTCTCAGGGTCGCTGAATAGAATCCTTCCCCGCCACATTATTGGATCGTGCACGTCACGGTCTTCAGGAGCGACATTGAAGTCGCCGCACAACAAGACCCGCTCGCTCGGCTGATAGTGTAAATCGAAGAACGCACGCAACCGCCTGAGCCATTCGAGCTTGAAGTAGTACTTTTCAGCCCCGACGGCTTGCCCGTTTGGAGTGTAGACGTTGACAATGCGAATCCCTCCGATCGTCGCCGCGAGCACCCGCGATTGCGCGCCTTCTTCATCATCCGGAAGGCCACGGCAGACCTGTTCGCATTTTACACGCGAGAGGATTGCTACTCCGTTATAAGCCGCCTGCCCAAACGACTCGCTGTGATAACCAAGCCGCGAGAAGTCGTCTTTTGGAAACTTTTCATCGACACATTTTGTCTCCTGCATACAGAGGACATCAGGACTTGCGGCTTCAAGCCATCTCACAACCTGCGGAAGGCGGGCGAGCACCGAGTTGACGTTCCAGGTTGCGATCTTCATCAGCGTCCTTGAGCTACGCGTTCAATCAAGCGGCGCGTGTGCCGCTTCTTCAGTTCAAACCCAGAAGGAAAGGGCCGCCTCTGAAGCGGCCCCCTTGTATTAATGATACCCGCGGCGGGATTCGAACCTGCGGCCTCTTGCTCCGGAGGCAAGCGCTCTATCCACTGAGCTACGCGGGCACGAGAACGCCAGAAGGATACCGGCTGGCAAGGACAGGTGTCAAAGTTAAGGATTTGCGATTGCCGATTGGTTAATGATGATTCGACCCGTCCCGAGGATAACGCTGGAGCATTCCTTCTTCAGCCATTAACTTTTCTATTCCGATGATGTCCCACGGGACGAAATCAGAAAGGATCTCCGCTTTGGTGTCGGTAATCAAGATCATGTCTTCGAGGCGAATGTAGATCTGCTCCTCAGGCACTCGAAGCGCCGGCTCAATCGTAAACACCATCCCCGCGCGCAACGGCCCCGTGTCCTGCCCCACGTCGTGCGTTGCCATTCCGACCCAGTGACCGAGCGTCGTTCGCGGGCTTTTTGCCGACTCAGCATACGAGGAAACGAACTCCCGCGCAGCGCTCTGATAGCTGGGCTTTGAAAACTTAGTTGCGGCAAGTATGCGATCCATCTCACGCGCGGCTTCTTGCTTGATCACCTGTGCGGTAACTCCCGGGCGAATAGCCTTTAGAATCGCCTGATAACACCCAAGATAGAAGCCATAGAGCTCGCGTTGCCACGCGCTGAACTTTCCGTTGACCGGCCACATGCGCGTCACGTCTGCCATGTAGTAACCAACGTCGGGAGCGAAGTCCATCAGCAAAAAGTCGCCGTCCTCCATAGTGCGTTTGCCGGCGTTGTAGTGCGGGTACCAGGCGTTTCGCGCGCTGGCAATCAACGAGTAATAAGCTTCTCCCTGCGCGCCGTTTCGGTAGTAAACATATTTGGCCACGGCATCCAACTCATATTCCTTCTGACCCGGCGCCGTGGAGCGCATCGACTCCATCAACGCAAGACCTGACAGCCGCGTGGCTTTGCGAAGGAGCGTGATCTCGCGAGGACTCTTTATCAAACGAAGGCTGTCCAGTGTCGGCGAAAGGTCTTTGACCTCGATCTGCGGGAAGCGCGCCCGGACCATCAGAGCAAACTGACCCTCGCGGGACGGCGTGCCGTCCCACGGGTCGGCCGCGCGATCGGCGACTGCTCGCAGCGCGAGATCGCGGCTCATCGCAAAGCCCTCGGACGGGCTGAATGGTGTGTACAGTGTTCGGGAGCTTCTCGCGTACCAGGTAAGTTGCTCTGCGAGAAGATCGGTTGCGAACACCGCATCAACTCCAGCCAACTTCTTCACAAGGTCGGCGTCCTCCGCCGACAACATCTTACCTTCGCTTCGCTCTCGTCCTGCGTTGCGATGCGGTAAAAAGAGAGCGGCGCGACGGGTTCCGCCGTCCAGCAACAGGTACGCATGCGGGCTTTCAATTCCACAGAGGTAGTACAACTCGTTTGTCTGTCGAAACCTTGTGTATCCCGACGGACTCGCCGCGCCCTGAACTATTGCAAGCCCAGTCTCGCCGATTGCGTTGTAAACGGCGTTGCGGCGCTGGGCAAATTCCTCAGGAGGAAAGTCAGGGGTGAATAATGGAAAGCCCTCTTGACCCACGACTGGCCGCGACGCAATCAGCAGAATTATCGCAACCCACAATCTCGATTTGATCATGGCACATCTCCTCTTAAAGTTTATTCGCAAGCTACTACGATCGAGGTACCTACTGCGTCGCACTCGCTGCATTCCAGTCGGTTCATATCCGACATCCAGTCGGCGACCTGTTTCGATTGCGCTGACACAACGCGGGTATGTTTATATCATCGCGCCGGTTCAAAGTGAATCAGGCATTCTATTCGCGCGCCGGCCGTCTGTTAGTTTTCGGAACGCAGTCGAATTGCTCATTCGAATTTGTGGTAATTGTTTTGTGGAAGGCGATGAAATGGGAGGAATGATGGGAGTGCGAACGTCCGGCGCCTACGCACCGGACGCTCGCGGTTGCGTTGTTAGCTTAGCTGGCGAAGATTGTAGGCTCTAGCCAGACTGTTCAAGTCAGATTTAAGCATTGACCATTGCCGCTCCGCGACGGGATTCAATTCCCGGTAGTACATTCTGCGGTTTATGTCCTCAGCAACGCTCAATACGTTTGCAACGCTTGAGCGAAGCCTATAGTCATTACCGCTTCGGAACGACTCTTCCCGTAGCATATTGAGCTGACGCTCCAGGTCACGTGCCCGAGCTCTCAGCCCTCCCAGGCGCTCTTCATCACCCAAGATTCGCGAAAGGAAGCTTCGGCTGTTCCTTTGCTCGAGCGACATCACAAACTGGTCGCTCCGATTCTCAGCCTGCCGGATCAACCGGTCTACGTTGTTGAATCTCCCGTAGCCTCTCTCGGAGTCACGATACCGATCGGAGTCACGATACCGATCGGGCCACTGCGCCAGACTCGGCGATGCCATAGCCAGCGCCAGACACAAAGTAGTCAATGCAACAAATGATCTCAGTAGACGATTTCTCATCGCTACCCCCTTTCTTCGACGCGGGGATTAGTAACATCCTCGCGCCTCCCAATAAGCCGCAAGCCCAATGCCAAACGGCTCAATTCCTTATTTTGCTGCAGTTGGAAGCTGTGTTCTTGCGATGCGAATCAACATCGAGCGATGTTGTACGCAATCGATTCATAGGCTGTTTTGAGGTTTTTATTACTTGAAGAAAGCGCGAGGATGCTAGGAGGGTATCGCTTGCACAGCAGGTGGAGGCTGGACATTTTCTCTTGCAAATCCCACCAACGTGCGTTGGTGGGATTGCCGGAGAAAATATCCAAAACTCCAGCCACCGGATCAAATTAGATCTGGCGAAGGTTATAGACTCGAGCCAGCCGGTTCAGGTCATTGCGAACCATCGACCACGCTCGCTGCACGTCATAATCAACTCGATCAACTCGCCGATATCGCATTGCGTTGTTAATGCTTTCCGCTACACGAAGAGCGCTTGCAACCTGCGAACGTCTGCCATATCTCGATGAATCGTCGAACTGTTGTTCAACCATGTTGAGCTGACTTTCGAGATCTCGCGCTCGCGCGCTCAGCCCTTCGAGGCCTTTCTGATCCAGCATTGCCGCCAAACGGCTCGTGCGATTTCCCGCCTGACGGACCATCCGTTGAACATCAGGCCCAAACTGGACTCGAAAGTTCGCGTCCCTGTTTTGCGCGAGAGCCGGCGACCCCAGGGTCACCACAGCACAACACATCAATAGTGCGGAAATGGATGTCAGTAAGCGATTACGCATAGTCATCTTCCCCCTTTTTTTCATAAGGCGCGGAGAGAACCCCGTCCGCCTCGCGGTGCTATGAGGCAAGGTCAATGCCTAATCTCCCCGGCTTTTTTTGTAGTATCTGATGGTCTGATTCTGAACCCGCGAATCAACATCGGGCGAACTGTACGTATTCACTTCACAGACCGCCCGCCTTCCGTCATGAGGGCCATGTCAAGCGCTATGGACGAGTTCACATTGAGTCTACATGGCCCTCCTGACGGAGGGCGGGCGCATCTCGTCACGGCGTCTATAAACGTGGCCCTCCTGACGGAGGGCAAATCCCGCAACTCTGAAGTTGTGGGTGTTGGGGAGCTTTCGCACAGTCTCAGAGCGTCGGGGGCTTGGTCAGTTGTTTCGTGTATTCCTATCCAGTCGATGAGGTCTGTTACGAGGTGGGCTGTTATCGCTATTCAGTCGTGCCTCCACCGCCACGAGGCCGGTGGAGGCAGTTCGCGTCGGGTCTCTAGGCTGAGCGGTCCAGCTTCAGAGCCCTGAGATTATAAACCTGCGCAAGCTTGTTCAACTCCACGCGAAGCACCACCCATTCGCGCTCGACAGCCGGGTTTAGTCGCCGGTTCATCACAACTGTGTTGATCTCCTCGCTGACTAACAGGGCTTTCGCGACGTGATCCTTGATCTCGATGAAACCCTCCGCGTGATCGAATTCCCTTCGAACCTTGTCCATTTGCTTCTCTAGTTCTTTCGCCTTGTCGTTCAACCGATCTTCTTTTTCAGTACCATCCAGCACGCTATTGTCCAGCGCTTTGTCGAACAACTTGACGAACACATCGGTGCGGTCTTCGGTCCGCTTTATCAATCGGTCCACTTCCGGTCTGGTGTATCCGCTCCGCGCATAGCCTCTGCGTCGCTGAGCCACACCGGGCGCCACCAGAGCCAACATCACACCGCACGCTACCAACATCACAAAGAATCTCGACGAAATGGTTTTCATAGTTCTCCTAAGGTTCCTCCCGAGACAGCCAGCATCATACTGACAGCTTAACGTTTTCGGCCCGGCAAAATGCCGGGCTTGTCTCATTTGACTGGATTCGATGGACGCCGGACGGGAATTCTTTTCGCGTTCGCCGACGACTTCAGCTCCGCGAGTCTACAACCCAAAGACTATCGGGCGAGATGCTTCGCCCTGAAAGCGGTGCGCCTGGGAATGCGCGGTCGCCGTAAGCTAGAAAACCGCCTTCATCTCGATTGCCTTCTTCTCCTTTGAAAAGGCCGCGAGCGAGCAGTTCCAAATCGCAGTGTTGCTGTTTAACACAATGTCGGCGTTGGATTCGGTGATCGGCGCAGGCGTGTGTAACACAAAACGCATCCGGACAATTGACAGGATTAACGGTTTGAGCTGCTCATCCATTTCCTTTGACGCCTTTTCTTCCTCAGGGCTCTTCTTCTGCTCTTGCTTTTGTCCGTTGACGGTCACTTCTGCTCTTATCTCGGCCTTGGCTTTGGCATCGACATCCAGAAGAAACTTCTGAATGAATGAGCTCTTGTTTTCTTTTTTCTCGATCGACAACGTCCACTGGGGCGCCGACCCGATATCGCCCTCTTTCAAGCTGTCTTTCCCAAAGTTCGCGAGCACGCGTTGGATGTCGTCAATCTTTTTGAATTGGAATATCGCATAGAGACTCTGGACCCCGTTCTGTTTCACTTCCTTGGCTTGTTTCAATATGATCGTCGGCGGAAGCGCCGTCGTCAGTTCCTTCTTGAACTCGCCAAGAGCATCAGCCGGCGACTTCTTGGCCGTCAATTCGGCGCCGCCCATCTTTTCCGGGAGGTCGGGAAGCGATATAAAAACAACCAACTCGCCGCTCCCGTCCGGATTCAAAAAGATCTCCTGCTCGATGCTGAAACACCCGCTCGCCATTAAACAGCACGCAATTGTTACCGCAAACCCGAGGACGTTCTTAACTTTCATATTATCCTTTCAGCTCAAGCGGCCTTGCCGATCGCCTTCAACAGGTCCGCCATCGTAACCAGCCTTCCGTGTAGGGGCGCAATTTGCTCGACCGCGAGTTTAAGCCGCTGTAGGTTCTCGTACAAATTTACAGTGAACGTATTGGGGGTCGCGGGCGGGGGTGCGTTTGCTGCCGGCGGCGTGAACACGTCAGCTTCAATCAGCAGCTTCTCCTTCGGGAGGTACGCCATAAGGATGCCGTCATTATGAGCGCTTCCCTTGATGTGATGCAGCTCCATCACACGCGAACCATCAGTCAAAACGCGTTTGTCACCCATCGTGACGATGGACATCGGCTTTTTTGTCTTCGTCAATTTGTCGGGCGCCAGCACTCGCGCTGATCGAGAAGCTCCCAGATAAAAACTCCTGTTTATCTGATGAGTGATTATCGTGGCGCCTTCGGCCGCGAAAGTCCTGATCCCGCCGGAGTGATCAAAATGGTGATGGGTGTTTACCAGATACTTGATCGGTTTGTTTGGAACAAGTTTCTTAACCTCGGCGATGACCGCAAGCGAGCGCTCCTCAGTCTGGGGAGCCTCGATCACAACAACATGATTGTTGAACTCGATCGCCGCGCTATGGTGACTTCCGCCTGTCAAATACCAAACTCCTTCGGCAATCTTTTGGCTCTCCACTCGAACAACGGGAGCGCTCGCCTGACGTACGTTGTCCGGCGCCTGGATGTCGGCGGGCGCGTTTGCGCGAACATCGGTAATTGTGAGGTCGAGCACCGGGAAGCCGCCCTGCTCCTGGACTATTCGGGTTGGAAACTTGATTGGCCCGAAGTCCTTATACTCGGAATAAGTCGTCACTGTCAGCATATCGCCGAGCACCGGGTTAGCGAGTCGAGCTTCGACTCTCTCAACCAGGTTCTGATGGTTGATGAACCCGCGCAGCTTAAACTTGCCGGCAACCGTGCAAGAAACAATGTGCGCTTTTCGGCCGCCGAGCATTTGTTCAGTGACCGTGGGAGCCCCGGTTTGCGCAGCTTTGATAAACCCGTGGGGCGTCAACCAGATCTGGAGGGCACGTTCTTCGGCGGCCGCTGGAATTGTCGTCGCATTGCTTCCCGCAACGTTCCAGGCGTAAGTCCCACTTCCTCCCACAGCCAATATCTGGCGTTGCTCGCCGATAATGGGCTGCGCTCCGCCACCACGGGGAGGGTTCTCGAATTGGGTTCTTACGAGTTCCTCCTGCGACGACGCGGTGACGTAATTAACGACTCGGTTGTAGCTCTTGACGTTGAACTTTGGCCACGGCGCTCGCGGATTGATGCTTTGTCCAAGCGCAAAGTTATACCCGCTGCCCGAGTACTGGATTGAGTTCAAATTTGACCCTATGGTCTGCTCCGATTTTTTGAGGAGCGCCTCAGCTTTCTTTCGGCTTTGCGCGCTGACAACACACGACAGTGCCACCATCGTCAGAATCATCGCTATAGTTTTGTTGCGCATAGGCTCCTCCTAACGTGCGTCCGTGACTAAAGATCATTTCAGGCTGACCGCTTCAGCTCCTCCGTAGTAGATACCGTTAAACAGAAATTTGAACGTACCGTGGGGTTGGGCGCGGAAAGTGATCTCCGGTCCAAACAAAAACAACTTGCCCTTTCCGACTTGCGCTTCGACAACAGCCACGCCATCTTGAAGATACTTCTGTCCAAAAGCCCAGCCGCTGCGGAGAGGCTTGTCACTGTCAAACCACGCGACTGGCTTTACGCCCTTCATTGCTGCGTCCGGGCGCAGCCTGAACACCGGGCTGTTATCGAAAAACACGTCCAGCTTCTCACCCATCCCATAAGCCAGCGGGTTGGTGTTATCGACTCTGACTTGCAGCACGGATCCGGGAATATAGTATTTCTCACGCGCAAGCGGGCGCTCCGAACCGTCCTGGGTTCTTTCCATCAGCGCATTCGCGATCGGCAGTCCGGCCGCATAACCAAAACCGGTAGAGCTGCCGATTGTGAGTATCGTTCCGCCCGATTCAAGAAACTCGCGTAGCTTTGGAACGGTTCGCGCCGCAGTCACGCTTCCAAGCCTGTCGCGAAACTCGGCTGGAATGCTTTGGGGATCAATCGGTCCGCCGCCGCCGCCGCCACCACCACCTCTGCCGCCGGGCCCACCGCCTTCGCGAGCAGGTATAGCCCCATCGACAAAAACCAAAACATCAAACTTACTCGCGAGGTCGCCCGCATCCAACGTTGGCGGAAAGACCACAGTAAAAGGAAACTCGTATTGCTCCAACAACCAGCGCACCCAGCCCGAAGGCATCGAGCCGCCATAACGATCCCACAACCCGATCCGCATCGGACGCAGCTTGTAGGCTTCTTCCTTTGGTCTTGACGCCACCCCGTCAAAGTTCAGACCGATTTCCTCGGCGAGCTTTTGAAGCTTCGGCAGAGTCGAAGGCTTTGCGGCAATAAAAATTGTGCCCGGCCCGTAAGCCCGGTCAGAGCGAAGGGATGGTTGCGTCAGCCAATAAACTTCTTCGCCGCTTGCGAGCAACCGGTTCACTGCGATTATCGAATCGTTGACCTGATGCTGCAGAAGGAACCCGGAGGCGCCGGCACTGTTGGTGACTTTTCCTGGAACCGGTTTGACCAGTCCGTTGATTTTTTCAAACGGGCCGTCGAACCCTTCGAGCACCCGATCAAACGCAACGCCCATTTGATAGGCCACGGTGTAACCCGCGTTGTCATAAGGCGGTGTCGGCGGGCCGCCAGGGTACGGGATGTCGTCCGGGTGATCCTGTGGTTCGAACATGTCCAGCACGTGAGGCCGGAAGGCCTGAGCGCTCTTCACTACATAAGACCCTGCCGGATAACTCTTCCCGCCAACCTTGAACTCGGCGGTCGCGCGATGAATCGTGATGCCGGTCTTAATCAAAACGTTGATAAATTTGGTAGCGGTCAAGAAATCCGGCTGGTTCGAAGGGATAATGAAACCTCTTGGGTCTCGTTTATCCGGAGCCCGAAGCATATCGTAATATTTGAGCGGGACGCCGCGCGTCTGACCTCCAAACCCCT
>DASRIZ010000257.1:0-5625 GCA_035649735.1 Blastocatellia bacterium
CAAGGTCAGCCATCCTCATGCTTGAGGTAGGTTGGCTTGACCTCGCCCTTCCCGAGAGTTCCAAAAGACAAGAGGAGCGGGGGCAAGCCACCCTACTCCGAGCATGCTGAGTGATCTCGGGCCTTCGTACCTTATGTGACCGGACATTGTCTGCTGTTCGGACATTGTCTGCTTGACTCTTATTCGTCCGGTTTGTAGAATGCGGTCGCTTTCATACTCGAAAAGCCGTAGAAAGCTTGAAGCTCAGAAAGCCGAAAGCCGACTAAAGCAATCCTCCAGGTATCAAACGTTTCAGGGATGTGTAGGTGAGGCGAGTGACAACACTCGTCTATTCATAAGCCTCAGCAGTGTGCCGGCACTCTTCGAGTGCGGTCTGATATGCAGCGGGCTCTAAAGCATCCGGCTCAGGCCTCAACTCGAGACTCACTAACTGACCAACGCTCATACTGACACTCTCCTGTCAGGCGAGGAGGAATGGAGGCGAAATGTTTTTAACAACGATCAGGCGCGGACTCAGGCGGTTGGCAAGGCATGGGTCCACAAGCATATTCAGGGAGGTTAATCACAGGCGAACCCGGGAGGTTTCAAAAGGTCGCGCCTTTCTTGGCGTGCTTCTCTCCCTCCTCATGCTTAGCGGGAGCGTTCGAGCGCAAAGCTCGACTTCTTCCGTAAGTGGCTCCGTGGTTGACCAGCAGGGTAAAGCGGTAGCAGGAGCGACAGTCACGCTCACAAGCAGTGAAACAAACACTGCGCGGACGACTACTTCCGGCGAGAACGGATCATTCTTGTTCAGCCTGGTTCAGCCTGGCGATTACCAGATTGAGGCATCCGCAGCCGGCTTCAAAAAGGCGGTGATTACGGAGGTGCGCGCGCTGGTAGCCAAGCCGACCAACATAACGGTTGAACTGGAAGTCGGCGGTGTAAGTGACACCGTCACGGTCAGCGCGGGCTCTGCTGAGGTGCTGCTCAATAAGCGTGATGCGAGCCTTGGTAACAACTTCGTGTCTCAGCAAATCACCCAGCTGCCGCTGGAGTCGGGCAATGTAGTGGCGCTGCTAAGCCTGCAACCTGGTGTAACGCGAGCTGGAAATGTCACAGGTTCGCGCACCGACCAGGGCAACATTACTCTGGATGGCGTTGACGTCAACGAACAGCAGGCCGCCGGCGCATTTCAGAGTATTCTGCGTGTAACGCCCTCCTCTGTTCAGGAGTTTCGCGTAACTACAACGAACCCAAATGCGGCGGAGGGCCGGTCCGCCGGCGCGCAGGTTTCGTTGGTGACCAAGAGCGGGACCAATCAGTTTCACGGCTCGGCCTACGAGTTCCACCGCAACACGATATTCACGGCCAATAACTTCTTTAACAACAAGGCCGGAACGTTTGGACCGAATGATCCACAGGTTATCGCCGGTCTAAAAGGCGTCGGACAAGAGAAACTGCCGAGACCGAAACTGATACGCAACCTGTATGGCGGAACGCTCGGCGGCCCGATTAAAAAAGACCGCTTTTTCTTCTTCTACAACTACGAAGGCCGAAAGGACGCCAGTGAAGAGGCGGTCGCGGCGCGGACTGTCCCTCTTCCAAGCCTTGGCCGTGGAGAGGTGAACTACCTGACCTCAACGGGCGCGGCTGTTACATTGAACGCGGCCCAGATAACCCAGATCTTTCCTGCGGTCGGGGTCAACCCCGCGGCGCTTGCAGTTTTGGCAGACGCGGCAAAGAGGTATCCTGCAAATTCGTCGGAAGTGGGCGATGGTCGCAACACCGGCGGCTTTCGTTTTAACGCATCTACTCCAGCGCGCTTCAACACGAACATCTTGCGGCTCGACTACAATCTCACTGAGGACGGCCATCACATCCTGTTCTTCAGGGGTAACTACCAGCAGGATGTCGCTTTGAACGCACCGTTCTTGCCAGACACTCCAAGGCCGGGGACTTGGAACCACCCCCTCGGATTTGCAATCGGCCACACCTGGTCCATAAAGAATTCTCTGGTGAACGACCTTCGGTTTGGCATGACCCGCAACGCATTCTCGACTTTTGGAGATTCCGGGGACAACAACATCCAGTTTCGCGCGGTCTTTTCGCCGGCAAATTTCTCGCGCACCTTCTCTCGAACAAACCCGACATACAACATTACCGACGACTTGTCCTGGACGCGCGGGGCGCACAGTTTCCAGTTTGGCACCAACATTCGGGTGATTCGTAATACGCGTACCAGCGTCCGTTTTGACTCCGCGATCACGAACGGGTTTTTCTATGATCTGTCGGGGGCTGTTCTTACCAACCCCCTGAGCCCGCGCGCCGGCTCAGCGTGGGTTACACCGATGAAGCATGCGTTAGCTGCAGTTATCGGGCGCTACTCTCAATACGCTTCCAACATCGATTACCAACTTGATGGAAGCATTCTGAATTCGGGAGATCCGATTGTTCGCACCTACGCTACTGACGAGTACGACTTCTATGCCCAGGATTCCTGGAAGATCCGTCCAAACCTGACGCTGTCGTTTGGGCTGCGGTACGGGTTGAGCAAGCCTATCTATGAAACGAAAGGCTTCCAGGCAGCGTCGACAGTTAATCTGGGCGAATTCCTGCAGAGGCGGCTCGCGGGCGCGGCCGCCGGCACGCCAGTACAGGAACTTATTACCGTTGACCTCGCGGGACCAGTCAATGACAAACCCAACTACTATGATTGGGACAAAAACAACTTCCAGCCGCGCGTTGCCGTCGCCTGGACGCCGAACTTCAGTGGGGGTTGGAAGCGCAAGATTCTAGGGGGTGATGGCGACCTGGTAATCCGCGGTGGGTTCACGATGCTTCATGACTTCCTCGGCCAGGCGCTGGCGACTAATTTCGACACGGCAAATACGCTCGGCTTTTCTTCGAGTACGAGCATCTCGGCGAACACTTTCAACGTCACGACTCGCCCGGCGCCGAAGTTTACGGGTTTCGGCCAGGATATCCGCGCATTGCCGAATCTCCCACCCGCTGCGGCGTTGAAGTTCCCTCAGCAAAAGGCGCCGGATGGCTCGACACGTATTGAAAGTTCTCTGGACTCGAGCATCGTTTGGCCCGAACACTATAGCTGGGACGTGTCGGTCGGCCGCAAACTGCCCGGTGGATTGTTCGTCGAAGCGGCTTACGCAGGCCGTAAGGCGCGCAAACTGCTCGCGGTCATCGACACGATGCACTTCAACAATCTGGTCGATACAAAGTCGGGGACCGACTGGTACACTGCCGCAGGCAAACTCGAGGACGCCAGGCTGTCCAATGTACCGCTCGACAAGATCGCGCCGATCCCCTACTTCAATAACTTGTTCAAGGCTGGGCCGTTGGGAGCCTCGCTGGCTGACTTCTTCGGCGACGATACTTTTATTGGTCTGTCGCCAACCCAGGCGATGTATTACATGGTTGCCAGATTCGATCCAGTTGGTGGCTATGACATCGTCGACTGGACCTTCCTTCAAACCCTGCTGGACGAATTCTCGACGGTGGGGCCGTTCGCGTTTAGACAGAACCAGTATGGGTCTCTGTTTACCACCAGCAACTACGGCGAATCGGATTATCACGCCCTGTTGTTCAGCGTGCGCCAGCGCTACAAAGAAACCCTTACGTTTGACTTCAACTACACACTTGGGAAGTCTATCGACACAGCGTCGGGAACGAACAACAACGCGGGCTTGATTCAGAACCCGATAATCCCGAAGGGCGATCGAGGGGTCTCGAGTTTTGATGTAAAGCACCTCATCAACATCAATGCCATATGGGAAATGCCTTTCGGAAGGAGTAAGAGATTCTTTAGCAAGGCGCCGGGCATTGTTGACGCCCTCATCGGAGGCTGGCAGTTATCGGGCATCTTCCGATACAACTCAGGCCTGCCGTTTGGTGTTTTCGATGGCGGCGGTGTCGGCTGGGCAACAAACTGGAACTTCACGTCAAACGGCACTCGCCTTCGACCGCTTGCAACCTCGGCGACTCGAGGGGAGGACGGCAAAGACCCAAATAACTTCAAGGACGTTCTGGCGGCATATAACAGCTGGCGGAACGCGCGTGCTGGCGAAGTCGGAGACCGAAACCCACTCCGTTTCCCATCATTCATCAACCTGGACATGGGGCTCGCGAAATCCTTTAGAATGCCTTATCGCGAAACCCATGAGATTCAGTTGCGATGGGAGGTCTTCAACGTAACCAACACGCAACGGTTTACAGGAACCACGGCCATCGCGCTCGAGGCAGATCCATTTCTGGCCGATGCGCCTCCAGCCAACTGGGGCAAATTCTCAGGAATCCAGGGGGATCCTCGGGTAATGCAAGTTGCCCTGAAGTACGTTTTCTGATTCCGCGCTTAGCGCATAAACGCGGGCTGAAGCCTCGGCTTCAGCCCGCTTTTCTTTTGTTGGTGTGTCAGAAATGGGGTTGTCTACGCCTATGCGGGAACGGTAAACATACTAGGGTTTCTTGTTCTCCGATATGTACTGCTCGAGTTGTTTGCGATCAGGATGGTCGGGTTTCTTGGCGAGGAATTTTTCATACTCCGCCACCGCTTTGTCTTTCATCCCCGCGCCTTTGTAAAGCGTGCCCAAACGTATGTGAGCCTCCGCCTTCCCCATCGGATCGAGTCGCAGAGCCTCCTCGAAGTAGCCCACCGCCTTTGAACCCTTCCTGATCTGAAGATACGATTCGCCGAGAAAGTAGTTAGCATCTGAGGATTTCGGCTCAACCTCGACTGCCTGAGTCAAGACTTCGATTGCACCCTCAAATTTCTTCTCGCTCATTCGAAGCTTACCGAGATTCAGCAAGGCCAATAGAAACGAAGGCTTTTCCTGGAGCGCGCTCATATACGACTGCTCAGCCTCTGCGATGTCCCCTTGTTTAAACTGGATGGTTCCCAGTTCAGTCCAGACGACGAAGTCCTTCGGCTCACTCGAAAGTATCTGCCGAAGCAATGCTATGGCGTCTTTGTACTCCTTCTTACTGATTGCTTCCTGAGCCTTGCCAAACCGAACATCATTCTCGGGTTGACGTTTGTAGTCCTCGGGCGCCGCGATCGCGCCGGCATTCACCGAAACACGCGAGCCGGGTTTAGCCCGCCATTCCAAATTCAAGTCACGGCGAATATCTGTCTTTGATCGCTCCATAAGCATGACTCGAACGCGCACAGCCTCCTGGTTTTCGGCCTCGACCACGACGTCGTATTCTCCATTGGATACGTCGTTGAATCGATACCGGCCGGGACTCCCAACCGTCTGACGGGCAATGAGCTTCCCAGACACGGAGTACAGGAGGATGAAAAACGTCTGAGGCCTGACTCCGCCGGATTGGCTGTCGTCGACTTTGAAATCCCCAAACAGCGTGTGACCTCCGCCTTGTTGTGCGGCGCTCGAAAACGGAGCGAGCACGATCACAGCTATCGATAGCGCGAGCATGCAGTGGCGTTTCATGCGCCCGATGTTACCATATTCGACAAAAGATGCTACAACTGAAAAACCACTGGAGCGTGCAGGACAGTTTGATTTGACTGATAGCGCGTTGATCAAGATAATGACCGTCTCTGATCCGTTAAATCCACTGATCTCAGAATCGAGGGAATGATGAAGGGGAGAACATACGGCCTTTTTCGTTTGC
>DASRIZ010000258.1:0-8683 GCA_035649735.1 Blastocatellia bacterium
GCGGTGCTGTCTGTTTCGACCTCTACACCCCCGGCCTGAGCGATCAATTGGCTAGTTGCTCGAAAGACTGGTCGGGCGAATTGCCCAGCTCGGGCGATTATCGAATTAACGTCCTTCCTGACACGACCACCGAAAGAAATATTTCCTACACTTTGGAAGTTACCGTGCGATAGGCCTCTTGCCCCTCGCGCAGCTCCTTCTCCGGTGGGTCAGCCGCGAGAGCAAATGAGATATTTCAACCTCCAGGGCGGCTTTGCCTCAAAAGTCTGATTTGCTCTCATTCAGACCGAGCTTCAGCCCGGTCACACGCCTCGCAATTAAAAAGCCGCAGAACCGTTTTAACGGTTTC
The DNA here is from genome assembly GCA_035649735.1 of Blastocatellia bacterium. Classification (GTDB taxonomy): domain Bacteria; phylum Acidobacteriota; class Blastocatellia; order UBA7656; family UBA7656; genus Onstottus_A. The sequence goes on from DASRIZ010000258.1 coordinate 350, forward strand.
CTCTTCGTCTGACCTCTTGAAAAGCCGTTGAGCTAGAACGGTGTTCGCGCCGCGCGCTCATGGAAACCGTTGAAACGGTTTCTTAGGATTTCAGCAAGCGTCGACCACCGGGCTAAAGCCCGGTTCTATGAAAGGGATTGTCAAGGCCAGACTTCACCGTTGAGCCTTGCCTGGGCAATCAGCCCGCTTAAGTTACGCGGAGCGCGACAAGTTTCACGCATCATCTCCTCACCTCACGCGTTCGTGTTGGTCGTGGGCGGAGACTACTGAGTCGAAGCTCGGCAAGGTTCGCCAAAGTAGTTGACGCTGGCAGGCAGAGTTGATTGAGCCAGAGCGCAACTAACAGGTCACGGGTTGTCGTCATAGCGCCGTTGCTTCCTGAAACTGTAAAGCCAACCGTTGGTCACACAAAAAGTGCCAAGCATGGTTCTATCTGAGACTCTGTGCCTACAGCTTTTTCCGGTTATCCGAGGGGCATAGAGTGTGAACTGGAACTGCCGTCATGGACGGCGCTCACGGGCTTTATTGATACTCACCCTCGAACCGCTGCGTCTCCGGAAAACCACGGCGACGCAACTCCTTGACTGCGCCGGCGCCCTGGTTCAGGCTGCCGCCGCGGTTAATCCGACTTTACTAGTTTCTCAGGATCGAAGCGTTCTCCTTTCTTCCACAGCGTTAAAGTGATGGCGGCGATCTTGCGCGCCAGCGTTACTTGGGCCAACTCGGGACTCAAACCGCGTCCCAGCAGTCCCTGATAATAGGATTTGAATGGACCTTTGGTGCTCCCGGTCTGGGCGGCGGTTTTGAAGATTCGTTTCAAGCGCCGGTTGTAATTGCGATTCAAGCCCCGGGTGGGCCCGGGCTTTAGCCGCCGTCGTAGTTCACCCTGCTCAAAATGATAGTCAGCGCTGGTATGACGCACCACTGCCAGGCCGCAGTAAGTCCAGAACTGTCGCTTGCTGCGAAACCGAAAGGGCGTATCCACCGTGGCGATCAGTTGCGCCACCGAGATCTCTCCCAGCGTCGGAATCAGCTGTAAGATCTTTTTAGCTTTCTGGTGCCGACTTTCAGCCAGCATTTGCCGGCGCGCGCCGCCCACCCATTCCGCTAGCTGCGCCAACTGTTGGTACAGCTGCCGGGCCCGCTCGCGCACCCCACGCTCGCTTAATTTCGCCAGCCATTGCTCGGCCTCCTGGCAGTCATAGATCTCGTCTCCCTCATAACTAATGCCGCGCCCGCGAAAGATCGCCTTCAACCGATTTTTGACCCGCGTCTGGTCTTTCACCAAGGCCTCATAGTTGTGCGCCAATTCTTTCAGCGCCCGGGTCCCCGCGGCTCCGTGATAGACCGGCCGCAACCGCCCCAGATACAGCAACTCCGAGAGCTTCGTCACATCTATCTCATCGCTCTTGTTTCCGTCCTCCAGTAACTTGTTGCGCCGCGGATCACACACGATGCATTCAGCCACCAGCGGTCTCAGCAGATCATAAAGCCAAGCTGATTGCGTCCCTTCCTCAAAGGTCAAATGGATCGTCCCGCTCAAGCCCCGCACATAGTCTTTGAGCGTCTGCGCCTTGGTTTCCACCATCGCCCGAGCAATCATCTTGCCCGTCCCATCACGCACCCCAATTACCACGCTTGCCTTGTGTACATCCATCGCTACATACTTCTCGTCCATAAGGGTTCTCCTCTCGGTGCAAGTTGTTGTCTTCGAACAACCTCAACTTACGCCTTTAGGGGCGCCCTTTCATAATGCGTGTGAATGAGAGGAACGATTCGCTTTTTGAGGCAAAGCCAGTCAAGTATACTAAGGCCCTAATTCCCTCACCCCTCTCAGGGTTTCTGCCTCTTCTAAGTTGGTTGGGCCTGATCAGGTTTTGACTCGAACTGATGAAAAAGCAGCCACCAATTGCTCGCGCCAGGGAACACCTGGACGTCGCGGTGGCTGCTCTTCACCCTTATTCTACGCGTGAGTCTTTTTCTAGTTTTGGCTCACCGTATTTGCGATACCCTTGTTCTGTAGGATCTTGATCTCAACTCGTCGATTTTTCGCGCGTCCCGCGGCCGTCTTGTTATCCGCGGCGGGCCTGGATTCACCGTATCCAAAGGGTTGAACCAACCGGCGCAGATCCAAATTATGCACGCCCACCAGGTATTGGATGACGGCCTTTGCACGTCGTTCGCTCAGGGCGCGATTCTTCGCCGTATTGCCGCTGGTGTCCGCAAAACCAACTACTTCGACCAGCCAACCGTTAGTGTTGCCCTTGGCCTTCTCTGCCTTGGCCCAGGCTGCCGTTTCATCGATTGTCGCCTTGGCCGTCGCATCTATAAGACTGCTGTTTACCTTGAAAAGGACCGGGACGGTGCGAATGATATCGTAATCGCCAAGTCCATTGATCCGGTTGTTGGCCATCGCGGCATCTTTGAACGCCTGATCTGCCGTCCTCTGGGCCGCCTCGGCTTTCATTCTAGCGTCGTTGGCGAGCGCGGTGTTTTCGGCGATTTGGCCAGCCATCCGCTTCGCTTCCTCGGCCGCCTCTCGAGCCGCTTGCTCAGCAGCTTCAACCCTCCTCTGGTTGTCAAGGGCGAGTTTGTCTGTCTGCTCGAGGGACTGCGCGGATCGCAGGTCTTGCTCGTCAAATCTGACCCATTCGGCTACCAGACTACCTTCGGCATCACCTTTTCCCTGAGCTTGCACCCGCAAACCCTTCATGATGTAGGTCACGGGATAGTCCTTTTTGCCCTTCAGACCCCTGCTATGTGAAGTTACGTCGGTGTCGCTCGTTAAGTGCACCGTATACTCGGCGCCGCCAGGATCCCGAACTTTGAAAGTATCGCCGTTGCGGATACTGACGATGCCCTGAATCTTTTGTTTCTGACCCTGTGGAACCTGTACAGGATGGGTGTTGTCGGCGTTCTGCCCCGAGGCTCCAACTGCCGCCAGCAGCGTGGCAAAAACCAGAGCCGCCAGCACCGTGATTGAGTTTCTTTCTCGCATGTGAATTTTCTCCTCCGAAAAGTTACAAGGTTGGGGTCATACCCCATGCCCCCAATTGGCTAATAAAATCGTCTGCAGAATAGTGCTGTTCAAAGGAGTTTTCACACTAGTAATTGTGACAGGTTTCCCGGCGGGCAACTGCTATAAGAATAGAGAATCGGAGAAAAACCAGTGAAGCTCGACGACTAGTCGCGCGCTGAGAGTAGATTTTTACGAAGAGAAGGTGATGAATATGAAAACGAGCAGGAGTTTTCTGATCGTGACGGCGGTTGCAGCACTGCTGTTGTGCGTCGTGCCCGTCAGCGCCCAGGACGTCAAATACAATTTCCTACCCGGAACAGATTTCGCGAAGTACAAGACCTACAAGTGGGCCCGGATACCGAAGGTCGAGTACCCTAATCAAATTCTGGACAACCAAATCATGCAGGCCATTGACGCGCAACTGTTACTCAAGGGTTTGAGCAAAACAGAGAGCGAATCTGCGGACCTCATTGTTGTTTACCAGGCTGCTGTCAGCCAGCAGCAGCGGTGGAATTCCTACAGCACCGACATGGGCGGCGGCGGATGGGGCTATGGCCGTTGGGGCGGCTGGGGCGGTTACGGCGGTGGCATGTCCACCACGACCACCACTAGTGAAACCATCAATATCGGGACGCTGAATGTAGACCTTTACGACGCGGCTGCCAAGAATCAAATTTGGCGCGGTGCGGCCACCAAGACTCTGGGTTCGGGCAAAGACCCTGAAAAGATCAACAAGAATCTCAACAAGGCCATGGCGAAACTTTTCAAGAAGTATCCGCCGCCCGTGAAGAAGTGATCGCGAAGGCAACCAAGATCAGTAATTTGGAGTGCGGCGACTCGTCGCCGCTTTGGTAATTTGGAGCGTCCCGACTCGTCGCCGCTTTGGCCGCACGTTAGATTCTTGCTGCTAATTCCAATAGTTGCTTCTTTGCAAGCGCAAAAGCGGCGACGAGTCGCCGCACTCCAAAGAAGCTTTTAAAAGACGTAAGCGCTTTCCACCATTGAAGCGAGGTCCATGACCGGGCTCCGGTTCTGATGTTCTGACTTGAGCAGGCTCCTCAGTTTCACGCGGGCTCGATGAAGTTGCGACTTCGAAGTACCAACCGAACAGCCCAGTAGACTCGCGACCTCGTCGTGTTTGTAACCCGCCACATCGTACAGGAAGAATACCGCTCGACAACCCCGCGGCAACCGGGCCATCGCCGAAGCTAAAGCAATCTTATTAGTAAGCTGCAGGTTGGCTGGGCGTTTGTTCCTTTGGGCCATCAAAAGAATGCTTTCGGGATCTTCAGTTCCCCATTCCCGGCGCCGCGCACCGCGACGGAAGTGCATCAGTACCAGATTGACGGTGAGCCTGTGGAGCCAGGTATTGAATTGGCTGTCGCCCCGGAACGATCCAATCTTCTTCACCAGATGAAGAAAAACTTCCTGGGTCAGATCTTCTGCCTCAGCAGGATTATGTGTCATTCGTAAACACACAGAGTAGACGCGCCGGTGATAGCGTTCAAACAAATCACCCAGAGCCGTCATGCCGCCACTAGCTGCTGCGCGCGCCAACACATAGTCCGATGGCGGCGAGCAACCAACTAAGGTGCTACCGGAAATTTTGGTGACTGCCGAACTGTCCCCCGGAATCTGATGAATAGTTGCGACCGCCCTGCAGCTCTGAGTTCCAACGGACATTCTTGCCCTCGCTTCAAACTTGTATGGATCGACCCATCGTGTGAGTCAGGTTGAACACCCGGAACGACAAGATAACCGTGATCTGTCAACTAATTACCTGTCAGAAATTACAGGTACGAATTTTATTGTCTTAGCGGACTCTGGCGGGCGGTGATCAAAATCAACTGTTCGGCGAGGGATATCCGCCAGCGTACGAGTGCAGCCGCATCCACCTTCGACCGTGGGGTCCTCACGCACGAAGCCGAAAAAACCAATGAGTTGGAAAACCTAGCATTTTTGACAGGGCCACAGCTTCCTGCAGAAGGATTAGCTTATAAGCGTTTAAGCGCAAAACCGCGTCCGGCAACAAAGGTCTCTGCCTGACTGCGTTGGCAAAAAAGGCAAATCAGGTCTGAGTGATGTCCTCGACGCGGTTCGTAATTGACTGAACCTTAATGAAAGTGAGCAGGTGCACCATGCGAAAAAAAGAAAATGAAAAATTTGACGACAAACTGAGCTTGACAGAGAAGCCAGGTGAAGCCGTTGGGGAAGATCCGTTAGCCGATACCAGCCGGTTGCTCTCTGTAGAGGTGCCACCCGGCGTGGATCGGCGTAATTTCCTGATTCGAAGCGCGGTGGGCGGCGCTGCCGCCGTGATGATGGGTCGCTCTGTCTCGGCCCAGGAGGCAACCGCAAAGGCCATCGCTACGCTGCCTGTGCTGCCGCAGGCGAAATCGGAGCCGCCTCTTTCCAAAGACCTGAACGTCGTCAAGAAGGGTGCGGGCCCAGTGCTGACGACCGCCGACGAGTTTTACAAAGTGGGCCCCGGCCCATCGAGTTCGCACACGATCGGCCCGATGCGCATCACCTATGACTTTTACCAGCGAGCCGAAAAACTCCCGGCCGACAAACTCGCCAAGGCAACGAAGCTTCAGGTCAACTTGTTCGGCAGTCTCAGTGCCACCGGCAAAGGCCACGGCACGGAGCGCGCCGCGCTGGCGGGACTGGTGGGCAAAGAGCCGGCGACCGTCGACCCGTTGTTTCTCGACAGCCTGCGAGACAAGCCTGACCAGACGTTCGAGGTAAAGCTCGGCGGCAAGGCGATCCCGGTCAGCCTCAAGGACGTCATCTACGACGCCACCAAGGGCGACTTCAAACATCCGAACACGATGACGTGCAAGCTCATGGCCGGCAGCGAGGTGCTGCTTGAGCAGGAGTACTACTCAGTCGGCGGCGGATTCATCGAGTGGAAGGGTTACGTCCCGCCGAAGAAGAACACACCGAAGTATCCGTACCGAACGATGAACGAGCTGCGGGCGCATGCCGACAATAACAAGATCTCGATCGCCAAAGTAATTCTGGCCAACGAGATGTCGGTCGCAGGCAAAACCGAAGCAGAGATCTATGCCTTCATCGACAAGATCATCAACGCCATGGTCGCGACGGTAAAGTCGGGGCTTTCGATGTCCGAGGATGACGTGCTGCCGGGCCCGATCAAACTGCACAGCAAGGCCGCGACCGTTTACAAACGCGCCCAGGACGATAAGTTCGTGGCGGACAAAGGCATCGGCTCGCTGGCGGCATTTGCTATTGCAGCTTCAGAAGAGAATGGGCGCGGCCACTTGGTGATCACGGCGCCCACGGGTGGCTCCGCCGGCGTTATGCCGTCGCTGGTCTATGCGCTTATGGAGGTCCGCAAGGTCGACAGACAGAAGGTCCGTGACGGTATGTTGGCCGCGTTGGCGATCGGCTATCTATGCAAGCACCATGCGACTCTGTCTGCGGCCGAAGGCGGCTGCCAGGCAGAAATTGGGGTAGCGTCGTCGATGGCTGCGGCCTTAATCGCCACTGCCTACGATGCCGAATCCAAGGTGGTCGAGAATGCTGCCGAATCGGCTTTGGAGCATCACCTGGGTATGACCTGCGACCCGGTCGCCGGTTACGTGCAGGTGCCGTGCATTGAACGTTGCGCGTTCGGTGCAGTCAAGGCCTGGACCGCCTTCGCGATCGCCAGCAACGAGATCGCCTCCCGACACCGAATCGATTTCGATGCCACGGTGATAGCCCTGGCCCAGACCGCGAAAGACATGAACAGCAAGTACAAGGAAACCAGCGAGGCCGGCCTCGCCCAATCCGTGGTGCTCTGCTGATCCGTATCGGACTCTACGTTGGCGTCCGGCTCTGCGATCGTTCCACGACTAGCCTCCATTGCTTAGTGGCGATGGCTCATCAGGTCACGGGAAACTTCCGTGGCTTGGTGAGTTGTCGCAATTCATTACCTCGATCATTTCGGAATAGCTTCAACAGGGAGGCTTCACGTGTCAATATTCCGCGCACACATCAAATTCTTGTTCGTAATGGCGTTGACGTCAGTTGCGTTGTTCACGACTTCTGTCTCTGCCCAGTCTCCATCAATCAAGCCAAACAGCACCGACACGGGAACTGCCACGGCTCAGGAACCGCGGGCAAACACGGAAAATAAGGCGTCTGCTGCGGAACCCAACGCCGGCAGCTCGGAGACCAAAGGCACGGCTGAGAAGCCCGCAGCCGATAAACCTAAGCGAGACGACCTGAAGGATGAAATCGAGGCTGTTAAGGCAGAGAACGCCGCGGTGCGGGAACTGCTTCACAAGATGGCGGAGCAGCAGAAGACACTGCTGGAAACCGTCGAGCGTTTGCAGCGCAGGCTTGATGGGGGCTCGACAACGGATGCGTCGATCGCCGGCAAAACACCGGCCCCATCGACGACGGCAGATGGCTCGGTGCCTGCGGCGAATACTGGACTGAACACCCCACCGGCCGTGACAAATCCAGCAACCACTCCCGCGCCGCCGGCAGCTGCACCCCAGGCAAGCGACGAGCGTTATCAGGATGGAATCATTATTTGGAAAACTCCCGACGACGCTAAGGTGCCGTTCCTGCTGAGGTTCAACAACAACACGCAGATTAGATATCTCAATACCACCAATTCCAACACAACTTTCACCGATCATCTGGGGAATGTACGCGAGGTCCACACCCGCAACGATATTACGGTAAATCGCTCGATGTTCATTTTAGGCGGCTACATCTGGGACAAGCGGGTGCGCTATAGCGTCACCGTCTGGACGTCCGCCGGGGCCTCCTCGATCGTCGTAGCCGGAAACATTGGCTGGCAATTCAGCAAGAAGCTCACGCTCATCGGAGGTTACACGGGCGTTCCGGGAAGCCGTTCGCTGGTTAACACGTTCCCGTATTACACCGCCACCGACAGGAGTATGGCGGACAACTTCTTCCGCCCCGGCTTCACCCAGGGAGTATGGGCCTTTGGAGAAATCGCGAAGAATCTGAATTATCAGGCGTTCGTCGGCAACGGTCTCAATACCATCAGTATCTCGGCAGCGAAGATCGATACGAATTTGCTGCTCTCCGGCAGTGTCTGGTGGGAACCGTTCGGAAAGTACGGTGAGCCCGGCAAATCAGTCAACATGTACGACGATTATTTCGCCAAAAAGAAGACTCGCATTCGCATTGGTACATCCTTTACCAGAAGCCGGGAGGACCGCTTTTCAAATCTCGATCAATCAAGTCCTGAGAACACTTCGCTGTACAATTCCGACGGCGTCCTTACTTTCTCAACCGGAGCATTTGCGCCCGGCGTCACCGTCGACAAC
>DASRIZ010000259.1:0-6891 GCA_035649735.1 Blastocatellia bacterium
CGTAAAGAAATAGCTGTCCGTCTCGCGATTGGAGCGCCTCGCACCCGGCTGATTCGCCAGTTGCTCACTGAGAGCTCCTTGCTTGCCCTCATGGGCGGAGCGGTAGGGCTGCTGATGAGTGCCTGGATGAGTGATTTGATACTGCTCTTCAATCTGCCCCCAGCGCTTGATCCGAGTCTGGACAAATGGGTACTGGGGTTTACGCTGCTTGTTTCGCTATTAACAGGGTTATTGTTTGGACTCGCACCGGCGCTTCAAGCTTCAAAGGTGGACCTGGTTTCGGCGCTCAAAAACTCGCTCGAGAATGTGAATCGCCCGGTTCGAGGCTTTCGTTTGCGTGACCTCCTCGTCGTGTCGCAGGTTGCCCTGTCATTGCTGTTGCTGATTGGCTCCGGCCTTTTTTTGAGAAGCTTGCAGAACGCCTACCGTACAGATTTGGGTTTTGAGACTCGCAACGCCCTGCTGGCAACGGTCGATCTGAGCCTTCAAGGTTACAGCCACGTCCAGGAACGATACTTCGAACAACGGATTCTGGAACGGATCTCGTCGATGCCTGCGGTGCAATCCGTCAGCGCAGCATCATTCATGCCGGTCAGCGACGCCGGCATGCGTGACGGAGTCATCATCGAAGGACATCAAGCCCAACCTGGCGAGGATACCGAAATCGATCTGAACATCGTCGCTCTGAACTACTTTGAAACGATGGGCATCACTCTCATGCGCGGCCGTGATTTCAGCGCACAGGACAATGAATCCGCGCCTCGCGTGGCCATCATCAATGAGGCGATGGCGCGTCGCTACTGGCCAGATCAAGACCCGATCGCCAGGAAGTTTAGCATCAGCGGTCCGAAGGGTCCTTTCATTGAAATCGCCGGAGTAGTTAAGACGGGAATATACCGATCGATAGGCGAGGAGCCAATTCCTTATATCTACTTGCCGTCAGCGCAGAACCAAGCGGGTGGGTTTACGATCATTGTCAAGACAGCGGGTAATCCGCTTGCGCTTGCCGCCGCACTAAGAGCTGAGGTTCACGGACTTGATGGGAACTTGCCGGTATTTGACGTTAAGACGATGAACGGCCACATAGGCGAGGCGATATCGCAGGAGCGGATGATCGCCACGCTGCTGGGTATCTTCGGGTCCCTTGCGCTGATCCTGGCGGCGGTCGGGATCTATGGAGTCATGAGTTACTCGGTGACGCAGAGGAGACGTGAGATTGGCGTTCGGATGGCGCTCGGAGCCGAGTCGGGCGATATTCTCAAGTTAATTGTGGGCCGCGGTCTCGTGCTTACGCTAAGTGGAGTTGGTATTGGGCTAGCGGGCGCTCTGGCCTTGACGAGGTTAGCTACTGGCCTGCTTTTTGGCGTGAGCGCAACTGATCCGCCGACATTTCTCGCAATTTCGGCGCTGTTGACCGCCGTGGCCCTGACAGCCAGCTTTCTGCCGGCCCGCCGCGCGACGAAGGTCGACCCGATGGTGGCCTTGAGGTATGAGTGAAGATTTGACGGTTTGAAGATTTCCGCGTTCGAGATCCTCGATTCTTCGTAGTCCCCTAGAGGAATCAAGGAGAAACCATATGGGAAATCTACTTCAAGATTTGCGGTACGGCGCTCGAATGCTTGTCAAGCGACCCGGTCTGACCGCGATTGCCGTGGTAACACTTGCCCTGGGCATTGGGGCCAACACCGCGATTTTCAGTCTGGTCAATACGGCGTTGTTAAGACCACTGCCCGTCGATAAACCCGAGCAACTGGTCTCGCTCAACACAGCCTCAGTTACCGGTGAGGCCTTTCCGACACTTTCCTACCCCAACTATCGCGACTTTCGCGACCGCAATGACGTGCTCGAGGGTTTGCTCTGCTATCGCTTCTCTCCAGTCAGCTTGAGCAACAATGGAGTTAATGAACGGCTGTGGACCTATCTGGCCTCAGGAAACTACTTCGATTTGCTCGGGGTCAAGCCGGCGGCGGGACGCTTCTTTACACAGGAAGACGACAAAGCTCCTGGAGCGCATCCGGTCACCGTGATCACTTACAGCTGCTGGCAAAAACGGTTCGGGGGATCGCCGGATGCGGTTGGTAAAACCGTGATCATCAACGGGCGAAGCTTCTCGGTCATTGGCGTAGCGCAGCCGGGCTTTAATGGCTCGGAGATCAGCTATGTGCCGGAGATGTGGTTTCCGATGATGATGCTGTCGCAGATAGAACCCGGCGATGACTATTTGGAAAGCCGTGATTCCGCCAACTTTTTTGTCCAGGGCCGTTTGAAACCGGGCGTAACATATTCGCAGGCCGAGGGAGCTCTCAAGAGTATTGCCGCCCAATTGGCCAGCGAGTATCCAAACGAGAACGAGAACAAGACGATCGAGCTTTCACCACCCGGCTTGTTCGGCGCGTTTATGCGTGGGCCCGTCCTCGGGTTTGCCGGTGTCTTGATGGCGATAGTCGGATTGGTACTGTTGCTGGCTTGCACTAACCTGGCGAACCTGTTGCTTGCGCGCGCAACCGAGCGGCGTAAGGAAATCGCGATTCGGCTGGCAATTGGCGCCAGCCGTAGCCGGCTGATTCGGCAGCTTCTGACTGAGAGCGTGCTACTGGCAATGATGGGGGGCGCGATCGGATTCGCGCTGGCGTACTGGCTTGTCGGCGCGATGACCGGGCTCAAGCCGCCGATCGACATTCCGCTCTCCACGGACTTGCACATTGATTATCGGGTCTTGCTGTTTACGGCCGCAGTGTCGCTCGTCACCGGTCTAATATTCGGACTGCTTCCCGCCCTGCAAGCCACCAGGCCGGACCTGGTTCCGGCGTTAAAGGATGAGACATCCATCGGCGGCTATCGACGATCCTGGCTGAGGAATGGGCTGGTTGTTTTTCAAGTCTCGCTGTCGCTGCTGTTGCTTATTTGCGCGGGTCTCGTTTTACGAGGCTTGCAACGCGCGCAACTGCTCAATCCGGGTTTTGTGCCGCACCACGCAATTGAGATGTCCTTCGATCTGAGTTTGCAGGGTTACGATGGCCCTCGCAGCAAGGAGTTCAAGCGCAACCTGCTGGAACGAGTGCGCTCGGTTCCTGGCGTCGAATATGCCGGATTATCCAATTTCGTGCCGCTGAGCATGAACATCAATAACAACAGCATCTTTGCTGAAGGCGCGCCGCAGGAGCGTGGCGCCAATATACCTTCGGCAATGACCTCTCGAGCGTCGCCGGGATTGGTAGCCGCGTTGGGTGTGGACCTGCTCGAGGGACGAGATTTCACCGAATGGGAGAATGAGAACAGGCAGCGCGAAGCGGTGATCAACGAAACATTCGCGCGACGGTTCTGGCCCGGACAATCAGCAATTGGCAAACGCTTTAGCTTCGATGGCGCCGCCGGACCATGGATCGATGTGGTCGGAGTAATGAGGGACGGCAAATACTTCAGTCTGGGCGAGGACCCGACGCCTTTTGTCTATGTCAGTCTGCGTCCCGAGAGCGGAAGCTTCCTCACGATGATTGTGCGCACCGCGAGCGAACCACAGAGCGTGATCGGCGCGCTGCGTAGCGAGTTTCAACAACTCGATGCAAACCTGCCGGTGTACAGCGTCAGGACGCTGACCGAGCATATGGCTCTGCCTCTCTTTCCTGCGCGCGTAGCTGCAATGCTCCTGGGGAGTTTCGGGTTGCTGGCATTGATGCTGGCGGCGATCGGGATTTTCGGTGTGATGTCCTACGCGGTAAGTCAACGCACCCGCGAAATCGGGATTCGTATGGCGCTGGGCGCGAGCGCCGGCGCAATACTGCAGCTTGTAGTTGGCCAGGGTCTGAAACTAATTGTAATTGGAATGGGGATCGGCCTCGCAGCGGCGTTCGCAGGGACGCGATTGATGTCCGCCCTGCTTTACGGCGTTAGCGCGACCGATTCGATCACCTTTGCGGGCATCGGGTTACTGCTCATTTTAGTGGCGCTCCTTGCGTGTTATCTGCCGGCCCGTCGAGCTACGAAAGTTGATCCGATGGTGGCGCTAAGATACGAATAGTTTAGGGTTCGTGGTTTCTGGTTTCTGGTTTCTGGTTTGTGGTTCGTGCTTTCTGACCCAGTTGCGAAATGCGGAAACCAGAAACCACAAACCAGAAACCACGAACCCTGAACCCTGAACCCTGAACCCTGAACCAAAGGGGAAGCAATGGAAGCTCTGTTCAACGATCTCAGGTTCGGAATCCGAATGATGGTCCGAAGTCCCGGGTTCTCGCTCGTGGCTCTAATCACGATTGCGCTGGGCATCGGCGCCAATACTGCCATCTTCAGCGTTGTCAACACCGTGCTGCTTCGCCCGTTGCCCTACGAAGATCCCGACAGTCTGGTGGTGCTCTGGGAAAAGCAGGAGCAGATTGATCAGGAATCACCTTCCCTGCCTGACTTCATCGATTGGCGCGAGCGAAATCAGTCCTTTGAGCAAATGGCCATCGCGCGGCGAGACAACGTGAACCTTACCGGAACCGGAGAACCCGAACGGCTGCTGGTAAGACAAGTTACCGCGAACTTCTTCGCGACGCTTGGCGTCACTCCTCAAATCGGCCGTGCTTTTTCAGCCGAAGAAGAGCAAACAAGAACGCCGGTTGTACTGATCAGCGACTCGCTATGGAAGCGTCGCTTCGGATCCGACCCGTCGCTCGTCGGCAAGCCTGTCACCCTCTACGATACGAGTTTCACGGTTGTTGGCGTACTGCCCGCGGCATTTCAGTTCTACACACCCGCAGATGTATTCGTTCCGCTTAGCTTCATGCCGGACCGCCTGAAAGAAGCGCGAGAAGAGCACGGAAACATCGTTGCGATAGGGCGCTTGAAACCCGGCGTCAGCAAGCAGCAGGCGCAATCAGAAATGGACATCATCGCCGCCGCGCTCGAGCAGCAGTATCCCAAGACGAATACTACCGTTCGGGTATGGATCAACTCGATCTACATCGACATGGTCGGAGATGTGCGGCCTTCACTTCTGGTGTTGCTGGGCGCCGTCGGGTTCGTCTTGTTGATCGCCTGCGCGAATGTAGCGAATCTCTTGCTCGCGAGAGCCGCGGCGCGACAAAAGGAAATCGCGATTCGCACCGCTCTTGGAGCAAGCCGCATGCGAGTGGTGAGGCAACTGCTCACCGAGAGCGTTGCCCTGGCAGTCGCCGGCGGCCTGCTCGGTCTGCTATTGGCCTTGTGGGGAGCTGATCTTTTGTTTGCGGTCATCCCCAACAATGTGCCGTGGGTAACGGAGATCGCGCTCGATCGAAACGTGTTTGCCTTCACATTGGCAGCGTCGGTGTTGACAGGATTAGTTTTCGGTCTCGCTCCCGCGTTGCAAGCGTCTAACCCCGACCTTAACGAGGCGCTCAAGGAAGGTGGTCGCGGGTCAACCGCCGGACGCCAACGCGCGCGTTCGGTTCTCGTGGTCTCTGAAGTGGCTCTGGCGCTGGTGCTGTTGATTGGTGCGGGTCTGATGCTGACGACCTTCTCGCGCTTGCAGCGGATCGACGGAGGGTTTAATCCCAGGAACCTGCTTACGATGATGCTCTCGCTGTCTCCCATCAAATATTCAGACGGTCCCAAAGCTAGAGCGTTCTTTAAACAGGTCGAACAACGAATGGCTCAATTGCCGGGCGCCGAGGCCGCCGCGTTTACAACGGCCGTCCCGTTGGGCAATGCGACGGTAACGGCCGTCTTGCTGGAAGGAGAGGCGTTTACCAGCTACGGTGGTGACCAGAGGTTGACGGTGCAGTCCGCGGTTGGAGTCGATTACTTTCGAGCGATGAACATCCCGTTGTTGAAAGGTCGTCTCTTTTCGGGCCAGGAAACCGACAAAACGCCGCTGGTCGCGGTGATCGATGAAAACATGTCGCGCGAGTTGTTTCCCGGTAAAGATCCGATCGGCCAGCATCTGCTTCTAAACGAAGGCCAGATCCGATTTGAGATCATCGGAGTTGTGAGTCACATCAAACATCTGAGCTGGCAGGCAGACTCGCAGTCAAGAATCCAACTCCAGATGTATTCTAACTACAATCAGATTCCGGATCCGTTCTTCGTCCAGGTGACCCGAACTATGAATCTGGTGGTGAGAACAACATCCGAGCCGTTGGGATTAGTCTCGGCGATAAGGGGACAGGTCGCCGATGTCGATAAGGATCAACCGATCTACAATCTCAAGACCATGGACGACCTGATCACCGGTTCGATTTCACAGCAGCGGTTCGCGATGACGTTGCTTGCAGTGTTCGCAGGCGTGGCAATGGTTTTGGCTGCAGTGGGAATCTACGGCGTGACCAGCTACTCGGTGACCCAGCGCTCGCACGAGATTGGGATACGCATGGCGCTGGGTGCGCGCCGTCGAGATGTGTTGAACCTGGTTGTGACGCAGGGCTTCAGGCTTGTGATTATCGGAGTCGCTATCGGCCTTGCCGGCTCGTTTGCATTGACCCGGGTGATGGCCGGGTTGTTGTTCGAAGTAAGCGCGACTGATCCGCTGACATTTGTAGTCACATCGGTCATTCTAGTAGCGGTCGCTCTGGCGGCCAGTTTCATCCCTGCGTTTCGCGCGACCAAAGTGGACCCGATGGTCGCGCTTAGATGCGCGTGATTGCCGATCGCCGATTCCCGATTTGCGATTGCCGATTGCCGATTGCCGATTGTCGATTTCCGATTGCTGATTTGCGATGCCCGAGCGGCAAATTAGTTGGTAGTACGATCGGCAATCGCAAATTGGCAATCGGCAATCGCAAATCGGCAATTGGCAATCGCAAATCGCCAAGCGCAAATCTCCCAAGGAGGCTCATGAAAACATTTCTGCTTTCTTGTTTGCTGGGGGGTGCGATCGCTGCAGGTTCGGGTGTAGGGTCAAGACCTGTAATCCTTTCTCCCGATATCGAAAGC
>DASRIZ010000260.1:0-5013 GCA_035649735.1 Blastocatellia bacterium
GAAAAGCGCCGCAAGACTGAGACAGCCGCTTCTTCTTCGGTGGTGAAGTCCTTGACCATTACGAGATCGGTATCGCCCGACAGTTTATCGGCGCGGCGGATTCGGTAGAGCGCTTCAGCCACGGCGGGCCAAAGCTTCGCCGGATCTTCATTCGGCGCCAGACAAACGCCGTGCATACCCCAGGAAAGCAGATTGCCGCAGACCAGCATGCGTTCGTCCAACTTCTCAAGGGGACGCTCAACCGCGCGATGATGTTTCCGCGCCTTACCAACGCGTGCGAGTGAGACGGTCACCAGTTGCGCGACCACCGCTGCGACCGGCTCACGCCCGCGGAAGATAAGCGCGTAACGCTGCTGCAGATTGTCGGGTGCGGCATCTTCCAACACGCGCAGGTAACGTCGCGAAAAGAAAAGTGAATCGCGTTTCGTCAGAATGTCCCAGCGGTCCGTATCTAAATAATCGACATTGTCGGCGAGGGCAAAGCCAAAACCCGTAGGGCGGTGGCGCTCTTCGTGAGCGTCGCGCAGGTCACGTGCCTTGCTCACTAGTTTTTGGAGTGGTTTGATTCGCGGAATCGAGATTTTCCTGGTCACGAGGTCATAGCCTCGCACAAAACTCTAAAAATTCCGAGGCGGCAACAGATGTTGTCTCGGATTGTGTCCGGTTCTGTTTTTGTGCACACGCCTGTGATAGAACTAACCGCCGTGGAGAACAGCAATGTCAATTAACTGGATTCGACTGATCATCGGCGGGCTGGTGGGGCAGCATCATGTCCGCCTGACCCCAAGATCTTTTAGCCATGTCCATTATTCGGCAACTTACGTCTCGCTTTGTGAATGCTATTGGATAACACCTCGTAATGACGCACCCGACGATCGTACTCAATCATCATCGCCTGCACTATTTCGGGGACCACGGCAACCTCAGCATCTGGTCCAGAAAACTGCTCAATGGCTCTGATTGACTCCCAGTGCGTCACAATCAGGAACTCAACACCCTGCTGCACATTGCGCTTCAGGATTGCGGCATCGATAAAGCCGGGGATCTTCGAGAGGTGCGGGAATGTCTCCGTGCAGAGATGCTCCACATACTCGTCGGCATGAGTCGACCTGGCGACTCCGCGCCATTGGCGTGAAATCATATTTAACCTCCGTCAAGCAGGCTTAAGCAGAATAATACCGCCAGGAAAAAGAGTCATGGCCTCGGTGCCTTGACAGTACTGTGTTCGCCATCATATTTCCCACCTTTGACTCTAGTCAACTAAATTAGTTGACAAAAGCATTCATCTGAATTACTTTATGCCGAGGAAAATGAGAGAGACAGGAATTGATCGGCGCGTTGAGGCGATCAGGCGCTTCAACCGGTTCTATACGCAGCGCATCGGGGTGCTGCGCGAGGGGCTTTTGCAGACCCCTTTCTCACTGACTGAAGTACGCGTTATGTATGAACTGGCTCACCGTGAGGAGCCTACGGCGACTGAGCTTAGCAAGGAACTGGGGCTGGACGCAGGTTACCTCAGCCGCATTCTGCGAGACCTAAGCAAGCGGGAATTGATCAAAAAGCGCCCGTCGAAATCGGATGGAAGACAGACTCACCTCCACCTCACCAGGAAAGGAGAGAAAGAGTTTGCCGCCCTGAATGCGCGCTCAAATGACGAAGTGGCTGCAATGTTGAGTAAGCTTCCGGCAAGCGAACAGCAACGAGTCGTGGCGGCTATACACGTGATCGAGGAAGTGCTCGGGGCCAAGCCCGAACCTAAAGCTTCCTATCTGCTTCGCCCTCATCAACCCGGCGACATGGGTTGGATCGTCCACCGCCACGGTGTCCTTTACGCGCAGGAGTATGGATGGGACGAACAGTTCGAGGCGCTGGTCGCCAGGATCGTCGCGGAGTTCATCCAAAACTTCGATTCCAGGCGCGAGCGTTGTTGGATCGCTGAGAAGGATGCCGAGATCGTCGGTTCCGTATTTCTCGTCAAAGAATCAAAGACCGAAGCCAAATTGCGCCTGCTGCTGGTTGAGCCAAGGGCCCGCGGCCTGGGTATTGGCAAGCGACTGGTGGCGGAGTGTGTGCGCTTCGCGCGGCAAGCAAGCTACAAGAAGATTACGCTTTGGACCAATAGCGTTCTGGATGCCGCCCGATACATCTACGAAGAAGCAGGGTTCCACCTCATTAAAGAGGAGAAGCACCACAGCTTCGGTCACGACTTAGTGGGGCAGACCTGGGAGTTGGAGCTGTGAGCAGCGAAAGTGTTCGTCTGACTTCACCACTCGGCACCACACTCGACTTTGAGGCGCTCGCCGACACCTTAACTTCATCATCTACAAAACCCGAGATTAGCTGGCGTCCGGTGTTCGTTCGAATCAGTCCGAGTGAGTTCGCAGACCTTACAGCCCTATGCAAAGAACATCACGTCACACTGATTGACACAATCGATCGACAACTTAATGACCTTGCTGTTATACGAAGGCCAGCAAAGCGAAACAGCGCAGATTTTAACCACATCATCGAGGGCTTTCCAGCTCCCGGTGAGCGGATGTCATACGGCAATTGGGTCTATCTTCCCTGGGAATCCAAGATCGTGCACTTGCTTAATCGCGGCGATTATTTTGAGGTGATTACGAACCGAAACCGGGACAAGATCACACGCGAGGAGCAACAGGAGCTTCGCACCAAGCGCATCGGGGTCATCGGTCTGTCGGTAGGAGGCGAGGCGGCCGTGACGGTCGCTCAGGAACATCTCTGTGGAGCGATCGTGCTGGCCGACTTCGATCAATTGGATCTATCAAATCTGAATCGTCTCAATGCCGGCTTTGATGAACTCGGACATCCAAAAGCGAAAATCATTGCGCGTCGCATAGCTAAGATCAATCCTTACCTTGACGTCACAATATTGGAAGACGGGGTGACGACGGCCAACCTTGAAGAGTTTCTGGACGGCCTCGATCTAATCATCGAGGAGTGTGACGGTCTCCAGATTAAACGGGACGTGAGACTGCTGGCCAGAAAGCGTGGAGTGAACATCGTTTATGCGGCGGACGAACGCGGATTCCTTAGCGTCGAGCCTTATCAATACTATCCGGATTTGCTTCCCTTCCATGGACGCGTGGAGCATCCACAACCATCGCGAGAGGACTTTCCCACGCCCGTAGCTTTCATGAAAGAGTTGTCGCTGTGGATGGGTGGTTGGGAAAATCTATCAGATCGCACGCAATCCTCCCTTGAACGAGTTGGCGACATACTGTGCGGCTATCCCCAGTTGGCCAGCGAAGCCCGCTACGCGGCGGGACAGATCGGACACGTTGTGCGGCGCTTGCTGTTGGGCGAGCGACTGCCCCCCTTTATCGGGAATTTGGATTTGGCTGATCTGGTCCGTCAATAAGCGCATCGCGATTAGGAAAGTGTCGGCGGCAGCAGGGCCGCAGCCCGGACAAACTAACCTGGGTCAGGCCGGCGAAGGAGTGGGTGACCAGCAGGCAGTAAGCAGAACTCACTGATCCGGCGGCGGCGCGTAATACCACCGGCGGCCGACAACGGTATAGTCGGAATGATCGCGCACGTTCACCTCAATCTTTCGCCGTTTGCCGTCATGTTGTTTGTTGGTTGGATAGTAACCGACGATGTAACGCCGATTGATATCCGCAAAGATGCTGGAGTAGATGTGGTCAGCCTGGCTCGGGTCCTCAAGAAACATCACCCGACCACCGGTTGAAGTGGAGACGGCCGCCAGAGCCGCCTGAGTCTTCAATTGATTTTCCGCCGCGGGCTTAAGCTTCTCGTCCGTTAACAAACCTTCAAGTTGTTCGCGCATCGGCCCGCTCGTCGGCCCCGACATAGTCAGACTTTCTCGCAAGTAAACTCGTACCAGCGCAATCTGTTCGTCAATCGAGCGGCCGAGTAATTGGTGGCCCGGAACGACCGTGTAGATGGTCGCCCTCGCTTTTTCCGCCGCGCGAGAGATATCGTCAAGGCTGAAATCTACCCGCAGCTCTTCGAACCGTTTACGCCAACGCTCAGCAGCTTTCTTATCGTTTCCAAAAGAGGAAAAATCTGAGGTCAACGGCGAATTGTTAAGAAAACCGAGTTGGTCGCCATCTGTTTGGAAAATTACGATAGGTCGCTGATCGTCGTTACTAAACGCCTCGTTCAGCGTCGCCAGCAGCGCACTGTACTGCTTGCTCTTGCCGAAGTGACGAGAGAGGTAGTTTGGTCCGACGCCCCTCAACAATGAATCAAGTTTGCTTTTGAGTTTCTGCTTGTCCCTGGTGAAGTCCTGAATCAAGTCCACGTCGTCGGTAACGATGGCCATGCTGTCCGACGGCGGCAGTTTGTCTACCAAAGCTTTTGCCGCGGCGATGCTGTTCTGGATGAACGGAAACTGGCTGCTACTGTAATCGATGATCAGAACAATCGAACGCGTAACCTTGCTGTCATCGCCACGCGAAAGCATTCCCACCTGCTGGGGCTGACTATCTTCGGTAATGACGAAATCCTTATCGGTCAAACCCTCAACGGGATTGCCTTTCACGTCGAGTACCAGCACGTCGCTGCTGACCAGCGACGTTTCTACCTTCACTACCTCAATGTCTTCAGCTTCAGACTTCGCGTTAGGCTTTGGCTTGTTCTCAACCGTGTCTTTCTTCTTCTGATCTGGTTTGGTTTTCCTGAGGCTCGATCCGAAATCCTTGATCTTTGGCCGTTCTTTCTCTTGAGGGAAGGCTGCGGCGCAGGTCGCAAGGACGAGTGCGAACGTCGTGACGCGCGAGAAGAAATAAGAAAATCGATTGCCCATAATCCTGCCGGATGACCTCACTGATCCGGCGACGGTGCGTAATACCATTTCCGGCCAATGACCGTATAGTCGGCCGCCCGGCAAGTATCGTCAAGGCTAAACCGCATTTCCTTTAAGGAAGCCTTCGTTTGATCGAGAATTGGGTGAGCTTGACGAATCACCCTGTTTTCAGTCCGCGGAGCGGACGCCAGCATAAAGCCTGGGCGTGAGCCCCAGGATCG
>DASRIZ010000261.1:0-10447 GCA_035649735.1 Blastocatellia bacterium
GTGTTGCGGCGGTTCCACGGCGGTTCCAAATATTTGCGGATGTCGCTTTGACGTTCCAACACATGTCCATCAGCGTCTATTACCGGCGGCCAGTCAGCCATGTTTTTCTCCCTTCAATTTTCTTTGAGTTCACGGCGCGGATCGTATCACCGCGCCGGGAAGTGTCAACCTTTTTGCGAGTAGGATGACCACTGTGGGATTGAGAGAGGGTTTCGCAAGCTATTGGGTTGGGTCGCGCGGTGGGTGGGGAATGACTGGCCGAGATCAGAGTCCATTCCATTTTTATTAATTGATTCCATCACCTCGAACCGAGGCTACCGGCAGAGGTAGCGAGCTGAGAGGAATGCCTTCAACAAAAAATTCCGGATTCGCGATCTTCAGCGGCCGGCCGCGCCGGACGCCAGCAAGGCAAAAATATCGTCACCCTGGATCGGTCCATCCGATCGTAAGATACGCTCTTGCGGTATCGCGGCGCCGGGAATGTCGGCGATGGTTTGTTCAATCGCCGGCAGATCCGTCTCGGCGTCAATCAGGATGTCAGTGCGCTTCAGAGCGTCGCGCTCGGCGAGCAAGCGGATCTCGAACGCTGTGCCTCGGCGCGCGGCAGTGAAACCGCGCAATCGAGAAGTACGGCATCGGAGAGCCCAAGCAGCTCACCACCGTGTGTGCCACATTTTATCCGAACAATAGGATTCGTTGATGCGATAGCGCGCGTCGGGATCGGGCTCCCCAGTCGGGTGCCCCAAGGCGACGTTGCAAGGACGCCTGATCGGTGACGAATATGTCGCGGAGGCGCCGGCGCGGAAACAACAAGAGCTCATCGGAATCGAGATTGATCTTTGCCAGATCCGGGCCACCGATCATGTGAACGGTCCGATGAAGCGCCAGCGAAAGGCGACTTCGTCGAGCAACCGCTCGCCGCGCCGATTGCGAGCGAACACCCGCAGCAGCAGGAGCGCCCTAGCCGGTTTAGATGGCTCGATCCGCCGGAGCAGTTTTCGGCAAAAAAAGCCATAGTGCGCCGAGCAACGGCGGGATCACGCCGAGCGACCATCGATTGAGTTCGGCATCGGCGTAGCCGGGCGCGAAGGCCATCATTGTCGTGGTCACCGCCATCCATGCGGCGACACCAGTGTATCTAACGGCAACAGCTAGAACCCAGCTACGCGCACCGTTCAAGATCCACTTCGTCGTTTTCAGTAAATTTTTCCCCGTTTTAATAAGAATTCGCGAGCACAGTTGATGCGACACTCATGGCACAGCGGTTGCTCTGTCAAGAAACGGAATTAAGTTGACAGATTAAATCCGTCTGTACTATATGCAAAAAAAAGAAGTCATTGTCAGTTAATACTAAGGATATTTACAACGAAGCTTCCAGATTATGCTCTTGCGAACTGTTGAAACAAATTCTTCGAACACGATGGGAACAGACAACATAAGAAAACGTTTTTACTCAAAATCGCCCCGACAAAGGCCTCAGTGATCATCATATAAACTCTGAAACACGAGGGTGAAACCATGACGGTCGGCCATTCCAATGTGCCTTTTCTAAATTATTCGAGCTTTATTGGCGAAGAAGCAGAGACCCAGGAAACTGAGCAGCAAACAACACTTGCTGTTCGTTCGCCGTTCGTTTCGGTTTACGAATTGGCAGACGGTGAAAGTGTCGTCGATAATCCTTTACGCGAGGCATATTCCACGCTTGTCGACGAGCTTTATGACGAAGAGTTCGACGAAGCTTTGTTCGAACTGCTGACTGACGCCCGAAACATGCATCAGGATCATCTTGCTTCCGGGTACTCTGCGAGCGAAGCCGACCGGCTTGTCACGCAACGCTTTGCCCAATTGACGCGCGAAGCGGAAGCCATGGTGGACGGGATAGCGCGCGAGTTCGGATCTCGTGAGGAGACCAGGATCGTCGAGAGCGAGATCGAGTCTTTTCTTGAACGATATTCTGCTTCAGCGCAGATCGACCCGGAGTTCGAGAATTTTTTTGGAAAGTTGTTCAAAAAGGTTGGCAAAGTAGTGAAAGGCGTCGCCAAGGGGATTGCGAAGATTGGACTCGGCCCTATTCTCAATAAGATCAAGGCGCTCATCAAGCCGCTGTTGAATCAAGTCCTGCAAAAAGCGATCGGCAAGCTTCCGCAAGCCGTTCAGCCAATGGCCCAAAAACTGGCGGAGAAGTTGGGGTTTGCTGCCCCGAAACCAGCGGAACCGGCGATAGCTCCAGCCAGCGACACATCAGGCACCGGCAGTGATGCGGCGCTACCTCCGGAAAATGTGGGAGCGCCGGTGCAGGCCACCGCTGGCAGTGACACTGCCTCGATGCAGACGGAGTTTGACGAACAGATCGCAGAGGCCCTGCTGGCGCAGGATGAAGTCGAACTCAACATGGAAGTAGCCCGGCTGAGGGCCAGTTCCTCCGCCGACGCGGCCCCCGTCTTCGCCAATCTCGATGATGCTCGAGACCGATTCATTCAAGAGCTCGATAACCTCAAACCAGGCGAGAGCCCCGAGGCCTACGTACAGAACTTCCTGCCGGCGGTTTTACCTGCACTCCGTCTTGGCATGCGTCTGATTGGACGGCCGCGGGTCATAAATTTCCTCGCCCCACTGTTGGGCAAATTGATCGCGAACCTTATTGGCCCGGAACAGGCTCCTGCGCTCTCCAGAGCCATTGTAGACGCGGGGCTCAAACTCCTGAGCCTTGAAATGTCTGAAGCTGAGAAATCCGGTCTTGCCGCTTCTGCTGTGGCGGGAACGGTTGAGGAGACTGTCAACCGAGTGGCCTCGCTGCCGGATTACATTCTCGATAACCAGGAGTTACTGGAAGGATTCGCCCTAGAGGCATTTGAGCAGGCGGCAGCCGCCAACTTACCCGCCGTGCTTTCCGCGGCAACCTACAGACAGCGGCCCGACCTGTTGGAGGGAGGCGTCAACGCTGCATGGCTGCTTATGCCCTTGCGCGGCCGCAAGCGATACAAGCGGTGTACCCGAGCTTTCAAGGTTAGCATCACGCCGCACATGGCGGAGGAAGTCGAAAGCTTCGAGGGAGTGCCTCTTTCCGACTATTTGCAGGATCAACTCGGACTACCGGAGGGCGCCGAGGTCGAGGCGGAGGTGCACCTCTACGAGGCTCTGCCTGGGACAACCGTCGCGGATATCGCGCGCAGCGAAACTGAAACCCCCAGTTTGGGCGCCTCAGACGAAGCTGCCGTATCGCAATTGCATCCGCTCACACGTGAGGCTGCATCAGCACTGCTTGGCAAGCCGGGTCTGGGCCGCAGCCTGCTCTCGGGTTCAGGCAGGTGGAATATGGCCGCCGGACAACGGCTATTTCATCTGGTAATTCCAGGCCGGCGTCCGCTGACTATCCCTGGAAGATCGGGCCGCCGCCGCGTTCGGCGACTCTTCCATATCAATGTTACGTTGGATGCTCCGCAAGACCAGATTCGTGTCTGCATCTACATCAGCGAGGTGAAGGCCCAGAAGCTCGCGGTACGCCTACGCCAGCAATCGCACGCGGGAACTCTGACTGTCAGCTTCAGCAAAATTGTTGCCCGCAGGCTGCCCCGTATTCTGCAGGGACATCGGCCCCGGCGGCTTCGGATCGTACACCCCGAAATACAACCAGGACAATCCGCTCAATCGGTTTTACAAAAACTACCGGCGCTTGTTCCGCAGGTCTTTATTACGAAGATGCAAGAATGGTTGGTGCATGGCTTCTCAGAGTTCATCAAGACGCAGTCGCCCAAGTTCCTCGCCGCCACAGAAGATCCTGCTGACGGGGTGACGCTTCGATTTACGATCGAGCGCCCCGAAGGACTCAAGGAGCTTGGTCAAGCGCTGGTCGAAAAGGGACCCACGAGCGACAAGGTTGCCGAGGCGCTCGGCAAAGGTAGTCAGCCTAACATACGTGTCGAAGTCTTTCCGGGGCATAAGTGTGATTGATCAGATCCAGGCCATACACGTTCAAACTGAGAGACAGGTCGCGCACTGGACGCTCGCGGCTTCTCGTCTCAAGCTTGATGACCTGGCTTCGCCGGAAGCCTGGAGCCATCTGGAGCGATATCTGGGGGTGTCTTTGCGGCGCCACTTGACCGGCGTGATTGACCGGCTTCAGGGCGAGGGGAATGTTTTGACGGCCATGCAGCGCGCCGCTCAAAGTACCATCCTTCTCGCTGAAGTTCGCCGGAAATTGCTCGCGTTCCGTCAACAGTATCTCCGGACGGAAACGACGCTGGACTTTTTCGCCGATGCGATCAACGGACGAACCAATGCGCAAATGGCAGCCCTTCTGCGAGCCTGTGACACACTGGCTCATCGCAGCATGACGCAACTGCTCGATCAGCTCGGCAAGGAAACCCCCGTTGCGCTGACGTATGTGGATAAAGGAATTGGCGCGTCCATTCTGAAAGCTGGACTTCGCTTATGGGATGGCGGCGAGCTCAGCCCGGTCGCCGCCATCAAAATTGTCCGGCACAATTTGTTGCGGCCCACGGCACTGATCCACGAGGCGGGACATCAGGCGGCTCATATCGTGGGTTGGAACGAAGAACTTGCCGCAACCCTCTCGCAGGGGATTTCTGGAAGGTCGCTGGAACTCGCGGATGCCTGGGCCAGCTGGGCGTCTGAGATAGCGGCAGATGCGTTTGCCTTTGTGCACACCGGTTTCGCGAGCGTGGCCGCCTTGCACGATGTGCTCGCCGGCGACGTGCCCATGGTTTTTCGGCACACGCCCGGTGACCCTCATCCGGTGAGTTACATCCGCGTGCTGTTAGGCGTCGAGATGTGCAAATATTTTTATGGCGATGGGCCGTGGGACAGCCTTGCTCTGTCCTGGGTGGCTCTGCACCCCACAAACAAAGCGCCCTCGGACACGCGCAGTCTATTGGAAGAATCCCAACCGATTCTAAATTCGGTTGTGCGGCTGACGCTCGATACTCCCATGCGCGCCTTCAATGGACGCCCTCTGCGGGCGCTGATTCAACCGGAGCGTGTCAGCCCAACGGCGCTGGGCGAACTCGACCGACGCATCGGGCCGGCATTGTTTACTTCCGCACACTGGCTCTGGTCAGAGCCCCTGCGGATTCTTGCGCTCACGGGGCTCCAGCTAGCCAGCAGGCCCCGATTCCTGAACGACATCTTGCAATTGCAAGAGCAATCCATGCTGCGATTGGGCGGCGCACTACAGGCCGCCTGAAGCTTTGTAAAGGAGACGATAATGGCAGAAAAGAAAACGACGGGGCGACAACTATCGCGACGCGACTTTCCACGGCGGGATTCAGAAACCAGCGGCCTGCAGCCAGAAATCAAGCCTGTTGTCGATTTGCTTACCACGATTTTAGGTGGGGTCCAAAAGCGGGTCCAGAGTAATGTACCGCCACCACTCGAAGGCGAAGCCGCACGAGCGGTGGAGCAATTCAGGGAGATCAGTGCTGGTTTAGCACTTCAACCGGTACCGACAATCACTCTGACAGCTGTGCCGGCCCAATTTGGCATTAATGGAGGAACGACCAAATTAACCTGGTCCTCGACCGAAGCTAGAAAAGTTTCGATTGATCAGCAGATTGGGGAAGTGACGCCGGCTGCAACCGGGTCCATCGAAGTTCCTGTCTTCGTAACGACGATTTTCACGGCAACTGCCCAAGGCGCTTGCGGCAGCGCAACGGCTTCCGCAACAGTAAACGTGGAATTCGTGGGATAAAGGGGGCGAAATATGTTCAGAACCTTTGCAAGATTCTTACCGAACGGCGCCACAGACTTGGTTCAGTTTCACCCTGCGGATTTGACTGCGGTGCTGGAGTTGGCGTGGGACCGCAGATCCAACCGCCAAAATCTCGAACTTGGCGACCCGTTTCATAGAAGTGATTTATCTAACTTCGGTACAACCTGGTTTGGCAGCAAGCTGCTTACAGGAGCGGCGCCGACGCCGCCGGCCGGTCAGCCTAATCTGAACCCAATTATTAACGCCATTAACGGCGCCGCGTGTCCGGTCTTATGGGATCACTTGATTTATGCCTACATGATCGAGAACACCCGTATATACGAGATCTTTCGTCGTGTAGTTCACGAGTTTCTGCACGGTGAGAAACTGGGCGTACCCGGATCGGCAAGAAGTCAACGATGGCTGCGCACCACTGAGGAACTGTTCTACCGTGATCCACCTCCTTTCTTTAACGCCGCCGTCACTGGCTATGTGCGTCCGGATATCCAAGCTACCCGGCGCAACGCCTACCAGCGCATGTTCGGCATGGACCTGAATCATGGTGCCGACGACGGCAAGCCTTATCCCTATGTGAAGGCGGAGGCGGCGAACAGCGAATTTGTCTCCACTTTCGAGGAGTTTCTCCGCGAGGTCTGGATAGGTATGGAGAACGTTAACAATACGAGTGGCGGAAATCCCAAAGATGACGCCAAAATCGCTGACCTGGCCGAGAGGCTGCACGATATGTTGAGGACGCGCAGGGAGACAGGCAACCTGTCGCGTGAGGAGTTTGTTTTTGTCTCGTGGATGTCCTGGTTCCACCTGACTGTCGATAGCGACCTGGAGATCATCCAGGATTTGCGAGCACAGGCCGCGAGTCCCGAGGAACGGCTGTTCAAGATTGCTCAGCGCGTCGGGCTTCCCGCCCACGGTCTCTCGAAGAATTACTTCGACATTGCGGACAGCATTTCCCGCATCCTCATCGAGATCGAGACAGGTATTTTCAACACCCGGGCGGCGGTACCTGCGCTCTACACACCCGCCGGGGGCGGAGATCCCGAGGAAGCCATGCGGACCATCATCCGCCACTGGTCCATCATCACGGGACGCGAGATGAAGGCGCGGAGGGTGACGCCGAGTTAAACGATTCTGGAGCTGCAGGAGCAATTACTTGGGAGCGTTACGGTCAGTCTCCAATAAGCAAGCAAATGCCCAAAGTAGACAACGGCAATTGGGATACGCTCACCAGCCCTTGGTTCAACGACGTAGACCTGACAGCATTCGGCGATAGCGCTGTTCGCCACAGACCACAAACCGAATCAGACCTTGACTCTTTGGAGTCGCCATTCCTAGCCCTAACAGAGGATTCCTTAAATCATCCCGCTGATTCAGCCTATCTGGAAGAAAACGAGTTTCAACTAAAGCGTCTGCCGCCGAAGGTTCAGAGCGTTTTTGGTCAGGGTTCTGGTTCATGGCGAGCAGCCGTAGCAGAGGCAATAGGCGCGGGATTCCGCGATCCCAACGTTCTCGCCGATGTAGTCTTCTTCATGCATCACCCGGAACGAATGGCAGCCGGGGTCGGGAAGTCTATTGATCAAAAAGAGCCGGATTTCGTCAAATTGCGAACTGAGTGGAATCAGTACCGCGGGAATGTAGCTGGTCTCCTAAAAAGCCCCTCCACAACAAAGACGCCTACTACTGTTGCTTGTGCGGTTTTTCTTCCGGCCAACCCGAGCGAGAATTATGAAGACTATGTGGCTGCGCCGACCACAGGCCGCATTAAGCTCATGATCAACGGCAGGGACTCGGGCGGAAAAGGAAAGCACAACGATCAGCAAGAAGCTTTCGACACCATGCAACGCGTGGTCGAAACGCTGGGGCCCAGTGACTCGATTTATTTGGCGGCTTGGATGTTTGACCCGACTGTGCCTCTAACAGTAACAAGCTCTGCGGGGTTGAAGACCTGGGGGGAACTGTTGCTGGGCAAGGCCCAGCAGGGCGTCAAAATCCGCATTCTCATGACTGACTTCGCCCCTGTCGCAAAATTTCTGCGCGATAGAGTTTTCCTGATTTTCTTGCCTGCTCTGGACAAACTTATCGGTCAGCTTTCGGTTTCAACACGCGACAATTTGAAGTACATCGTGAGCCAGCATCCGGCTACACAATTTACGATCCATGTAGCGACTCATCATCAAAAATTCATGGTGGTGAAAAGAGATGGGGCAACGACTGCATTCTGCGGCGGACTTGACATCGCGTACATGCGCACTCCGGCCTATTGGACCGCGGCCAATTATCAGTGGTATTGGCACGATATCCACGCGCAGCTGGAAGGTCTGATCGCGCGCGACCTCGAGAAGGAATTCATACTTCGTTGGAATCGCGAGAAAGACGCTCTGTCTGTCGCGCACAGCCAGCATACCGGCAAGAATGCTTTCGAAGAGTTGGTACAATCCGTCGAAGACGCCGTTGATCGCAAGACAGACGTTAATTCGCAGAAATTGCAAATGCTCCGCACCGTCTCGGTCCAAGGGATCGGGCAAAACATTCAGAATACCAAGCGGGACGATATCTGGCAGGGCTATCTTAGTCTGATCGGGTGTGCAACTCGCTTCATCTTCATGGAGAACCAGTATTTCCGCGAACCGAGGATGGCGGATGCGATCGTGAAGCAAGCCAAGGCTCATCGGGAACTGGTTGTCCTCATCGTGGTCCCTGAGCAACTCGACGACCCGGATGACGCAATTAAGCTACATGGCAATTGGTTGCAGAACACTTTTTTTGCCCGGCTGTTGGCCGGTCTTTCACGTCGGCTACGAGTCTACACAATGTTCCATCGAATTATCCACTCCAAGTTTATCCTGGTGGACGACCGGGCTCTGTTTGTGGGCTCGGCGAATGCTAACCCACGAGGCTTTTTCCTGGATACTGAACTGAATGTAATGCTCGACGACGAGGAAGCTGTGAAGAGTTTCCGTCATAGCCTGTGGGCCCATGACCTCGGAATTTCTCAAAAGACAGTGGCAGGCTGGGCTGTGCGGGACTTTATTGCGAAATGGGATGCTGTAGCAAAAGCCAATGAGGGCCTGAAGAAAACTCCGGACGATATGAGGGGCGAAGGTGTTATTCGGTTCGACCCCAAGAGTATAAAGGGCCAAAAGCAAGCGTTCATTAATGATGTTTTGACCGAAATCTGAGCCACGTTAGGGAGAGACTAAAAATGAAAGTGCGCAGCCAGCGCCATGCCCGTCCTGCCCGAACGGAACTAAGAGACTCTAACAACAAATGGCTCGCCACCATGACCGATGGCGCACATACAGTCACTTTGGCAGGACCGCTCCGCACCTTTTCTGAACCCACAGCGGCTCATGCGGTGAGACACGGAGTCTGGGTTCGCACTCTGCCTGCGCCGTTTGACGGCAGTGTGGATTCGACCTGGCTCAAATCCGCTCTCCAAGCAAACAAGCAGGCAGTTCCTGACGTGGTGGCGATAGCGATGCAATACATCGCTGGGGCTCCGGTGATTTTCGAGGATGACTTGCAGATTGCCGGTGACGCCGCTTACGGGCCGCTCACCGATGGAAAGCGTGAAGAGGGATCAGACTTCAACGATTACCTCGGCATCGAGTGGGTGTATCCCGAGCAGGTCGACAAGCCGGAGAAGCGCCAGCGCCATTGCCTCGATTGCTCAGGGTTTATCCGTATGGTCTGGGGTTACCGCCGCCACTTGCCAAAATACAATTATCCGGACACGGTTCCGCTCTGTTTGAAACCGCAAAAGTCCCAGCGCGCGATACCACGCCGTGCCTTTGAAATAGATGCTGCCGCCCCAGGCGTCATGATCGTTAGCACTACAAAAGTTCAGGTCAAAGATTTCTCGCAGATCGGCATCGGAGATCTCGTCTTCTTCGATGCGGATGAGAGTGACGGAACCCGGATTGACCATATCGGTATGTATCTTGGACTGGATGCTGGAAAGCATCATCGGTTCATTTCGAGCCGTAAAGGGGCTAACGGTCCAACCCTGGGCGACTACAAAGGGAAATCCATTCTTGACGGGACTGGACTATACGCTCGGTCATTTCGCGCGGTGCGTCGTCTTTGAAAGTGTTAAATGCTTTGTGATAGCGAGCCGCTTGCGCCAGAGTGACTGCGCGCGCGTAATCGCATGCGTGGCGCTGGCCGCTGTGTCAGCTGACGCTGAGAAGCTGCGCCACAAGTGAGGAAGCTTGAATGAAGACTGCGTTCGAGAAACTTGCATCCCCCTATCTCGACGGCGAAATGGAGTTTGTCGTTCCCGCCGAGGAACTGAGCACTAAGCTTGCGCATACACTCGGCGAAAGCCCCTTTGCGAGTTCCCTGGATTTGCCCGGAGCCGAGACTGGCGAGTCGGCGGAAGGGTTGGAAAACCAAAGCGCCTGGCCGTACGAAGCGGACGAGAGCACACCCCAGGAGTTAGTCCCGGTCGAAGCGAACCTGCTCGATGAAGACGAACAGGAGCGGAGCGACGACGGGCCGTCCGGAGTTGAAACTTGGACTTCCGAATCGGACGAAACGGAGCAATCGATCGATGACGGGGAGGCGTACGCTTTAGATGAAGCGTACGCCTTCGACGATGAGGGCGAGCAATGGATTCCGGGCGGCGACCTCTTCGCGCCCGACGAAGAAGGCGACCCTAGCGATTTCGCGGAAGTCGCCGAACTCGATGACGAACTCTTAACGGCGAACGACAACGATCAT
>DASRIZ010000262.1:0-2655 GCA_035649735.1 Blastocatellia bacterium
CGTCGGCGTCGCGTGGCTCGGGGGCGGACAACACGCGAGTGCCCTTCGGTCTAATTTGGTACTTATAGGACGGCAATGGGTGCTTGAACACGTCGAATGGATGATCGTCTGTCATTTCGACTTCACCTTGGTTGGCAGCCTAGTGGATTAGTAACCGCCAAGCCACGCAGGCAACAAAGATTTGAAACATGAAGCAAAAAGCTACCGTGAAATTCTTTAAGGTAATGGCTACGGCTTCCTGGTCCCTGCAGACAGCTCCAGCGACGTGTTCTTTGGGATCTCGTCAGTCGTCGGCGGCACTAAGGTCACAAAAGGCGACACCAGTCCTTCTCGTGCCCGGCGAGGACCGCAAGGGGCGGCCGCGCGTCCAGTGTGGAGCTGGGGCGCTCACCCTCGTGGCTGCCGTAGCGGTTGGCTTGCTTCAAACTGCTCAGGCTGGACGTGCGTTAATCCACCCATCATGCCAAGAAAGAAAACACCCGCTAGGACCAATGCAAGAGTTAGGGGCCTTTGCATGTGGGAGAACACCCGGCGCGCCTTTACCCAGTCCAGTCATCTCCTACCAAGAGGAGATTCTAAAATGAACAGACGCGGCTGGGATCTTTTGGAAAAGCAACTGGGGGAGGTCAGTTCAGACCTCCGCGGAACGGCATAATAATTCAGAGCGGCATAATAACACTGATGATGGTCGCGGTGTTTTTAGTCGGCATGAGCATCGGCGATATTGTGTCTAAAACTAAGCAAGCTAATACACATTACACAGCTCTGATTTCTTTTCCAAACGGGCAAGAATAACAAGAGCAGTCCGTGCGGCCGGCCGTTGGTTTACGTCCGGCCGCTGCGCTTACTGGGACTCTGATGATTGCACCGTCGCGGGGCATGTTTATTTATTAGCGAAATTTGCTGCAAACGCTTCCGCTATTGCGGGATCAGCAGAGCACCACCGAATGTAATCACGGCCATTCGAGTCGCGGAACTATTCTCATCCGGCGAAGTTGTCATCCCATGCCGGAGCGAATTCGGTTTCATCCTCTCTCGTCACTGCCGATTAACTCGGGGCCTTGCCCGAAGTGCGGAATGCAAATGGTTCTCACGGTCATCGAACCAGCCACTGACGTGGATCACGAAGTGCGAACCTCTGAATGCCCGGAGTGCAATTACCGCCGAAAAGTAACTGTCAGATTTCGTTAGCCGCGCAGCACCCTTCGGCAATCCTGGACAGCGAGCACCGCACGGATCGTTCATATTGTGCGCTTGCTTCTTCGGACAGTCGGCTTTGATTTCATCGAGCCAATCTTTCAGTTTAGCGTTCCGTCCGCGTTCCTCGATTAAGTGCCTCACTGATAGCGACGAGCGCGGCTGCATTTGGGGCAGTGGACATACAGTACGTCGACAGTACGTCGAGTTTGCCGATCAGATCAGCGAAGATAATTGCGCCATCTTGGGGCGTTGCCTGGCTCATTGGCAACAGGAACTTTCTTTCACTTCAAACGTAGACATACATTTCACAACTCACAGAAAGGTCGTTCCATATGCACTATTTTGCTTGGTTTGTTGACGGTCGCTTCTATCGCTATCGCCACGCCTGTTGTTCCCGCTTCCGCACAAGTTGTTGTCGATACCCCCGTTGGCGGTGTGAGGGTGGGGCACGACCGTTACCGGTACAGCGACTACGACCATCCCCGGTATCGCAGTTACGCTCGCAACTGCCGCACTATCACCATCCGCCGCGACGACGGATCTATGCGTCGGATTCGGCGCTGCGACTAAGTTATCGCCCGACGCACCATGGCTCGAAGCCCATTCGTTATCCAATAGGCGAAAGGGCTTTGGCTATGGTGTAAGGAATTGGGTTTACAGTTTTCGATCAGTGCACATTAGCCTCGACTCGCTTCCCTAAATTGATGCTGCACGTAGCCTTCAATGCCGCCATAAGGTCGCACAGCTTCAGCAAGTTCGCCGTAGAACCCTTTAATCGTGGCCGCTTTCTCCAGTTCGTCGGCCCTTACGCGCAAGATATATTTCAAATTGGTCGCGTCAGTTTGACTACCTAAAGAGCCAATGTTTTCGGCGATCCAAATGCGCAAAAACGTTTCGAAGGTTTCGGGCATATCAGTCATTGCTGAATCAAAACGTTCCCTCGATTTTGCGTGTTGCTGCCGGTGCTTTCGGATTTTTGATTTTCAACCACGCCTTCGATGGCTCGGACTTGTACGGCGCGTCGAGCTTCTTTGAGACGATGCCCTCAACGTCAAGTGACGCCTGGCGGCTCACGCGCAGAAATGATTTCGACCACTTCGCCGCTCTTCGGATCAATTCTTTTAGCCGGAGAGGCTGGGCCTAGAGTTCCATAAAAAAGCGTATTTGATTCCTCGCGCATTGCCTTTTCGGACAATCGACGACCTCGCTTGCGTGGCGGGCCAGGCCGACGATGTTGTTCTTTGCGCAACTGTTGTAATTTGGTCGGCATCCTTACAGGTCAACTTGGCAATGCGATACTGGTTCCTGGACCCCAGACGTGTGTACCGCACGATGGGCCAACTAGATCCGATCGCGCAAACCCTGCACTCCTTTGGCTTCGGCGCAGTGGTCGCAGCAGTAAAACGTGCCGTCTTTCTCCAGGCCGTGGCCCATGATCTTGACGCCGCAATGAGC
>DASRIZ010000263.1:0-26759 GCA_035649735.1 Blastocatellia bacterium
CAGCTTTGATTCAGTATCGGATGAAACGATCGTTACTTCGTCGGTTTTGCCCTCTGGTCCGTTGTACGAGTAGATCGAGCGGAAACGCGCGCCCAGCCCCAGTGCGTTTTCTTTTGATTGCTGGATGTCGCGCGTCAGAAAATCCATCAGCAGCCGCGCGTTCTGATCCATCTCTGACACGCCTTGTTCCGCGCGAAAGATGGTCTGGCTCTTGCCGAGCAGGGTAACTACCGATCCGATGATTAGAGTGAACACCGCCATTGCAATCATCAGCTCGGCCATCGTAAACCCGTGCTGGCCGGGACGAGCCGGGAAGGTTTGTTCGCAAACCGAGGTTTGGAACTCTCTGATTGCGTGCTGGCTGTTGGCTGTTGTTCTCATTGAATGTTCCCTCTTCACTATTGATTGGTCATTACGGTGTACAGATCGACGAGCTCCGGAGCCTTGCCGGCTGGTGGATTCTCGCTCTTAACGCGAACGGCGATAGTGAGCCGGCGATCGGCCGCGTTCTCTTCGTTGCTGGACATGATCACCCAGCGACGCGAGTACGTAACCCGGTCTTCGCCAAACGGATTGCCGGTAATGATCGATCCATCTGGCCGGCGGGTCTCCGCCGTGCCGTTGGGGTTGACCACGGTGACGGTGCCTTCAGGCTCGACGTCGTCGCGACCGGCGATGATTATCTTGTCAAAGTAGAAAGACCCGTCGCCCGCCATCGCGTCGTGCTCAAGACTGCCGACGATGAAAGCGTCGTCGGCGCCGTGGCTTCCGGGATTCGGAGTCATCCGCGCCGGATCAACCAATCGTTGAAAAGAAGCTGCGCCGAGATGCTCGAGTTTGTCCTGAGCGAATGTCGTCGCGGTGGTGAAGTTACGCGAACTCGCGTTGGTCTTCATCGCAAGCGTAAACATGCCGGCTATGCTCACAAGTCCGACAACGGTAACCATCATCGCGATGATCGCCTCGATCAGCGTAAAGCCCGCCGCGTGGCTATCTATGTGCGAATCGCCGGCTCGTTCCTGGTTCCTTTGAGTTGTTGATCCCATTATTGACTCAGCTCTCTAATCAGCACCGCGTGCTGCGTTATGTGCGATCGTCGCGCGTCGCCTCCGAAACGGTTACCTGCCCGGTCGGTGATACGGTCACGAACAAGTAATAGCCATCGATACCATTGAGTCGAATGGTCGGACTCTCTTTTGGCATCGGGGTGATAACACCGCGGCCATCAAAGGCGATCTGCTTGGGAGCATCAGAGGCAACAGTCACGCCGTCAGGTAATTGCACAACACCCATATTCTGCGGCGGAGTTTTTCCCATGGGGTCGTACTGCTCGATATCGACACGTTGAAGTTCGGCGACAAATACGCCGGCCAGCGTGTTGTTGGAGGTCGCCAGATACCTGGCCCGCTGTAATGCGGTGGCCACGTTGCGACCGCCAACACCCAGTCGGTACATGCGCATATATGACATTATTTGAGGCACTACAAACGCGGCGACGATGGCGATTATTAGAAGGACCACGGCCATCTCGATTACGGAAAACCCGCGCTGGCCGCGTTTTGGATCCGAGCCTTTATTGAAGGTTGGTCGAAACATATTGTTACAAAATATGGCAGAAGCGTTCTTACACTTCGCGGTAGTCGCTTCCAGACAGCATCCCTTAGTCGGCGCAGCTTAGTGCCTACTACAATGAATAAGGGCGTGTTAGTACAGGGGACCGTTGGGGGTAAGGGCCGAAGGCAGGCCTTGAGCAGGCAATCAGTATTCCGCGAGTGTTGATGTCTCTCCGTAACCGACCTTGTGAGACTTTGCGAAAACTCCCCAACACCCACAACTTCGGTTGTGGGTTCTTTGGTTTCAACTTAGGTAGGCTCACGCGAATCCTCTTCGCTTTCCAGACGGTGTGCGTCTCGCGGAGCTTTCTTGTAGACTTCTCGCGGACGCAGTCTTGAAAACGAGCAACGCATGGCCACCACTATTACCGAAACGGAACACGCGTCAACCGATAACCTCGATTTGATGCTCGCCGTCCTGCCCGAACCCATACGAGCGGCTCTAGCCCGCGCCGCGAACATGGATTCACTTATTGAGGTTGTACTTGATCTCGGCCGGCGCCCCGAAGCCCGATACACCGAACGCGCGCTTTATCTCGACGATTCCGTGGTGACCCGCGAGGATCTTCTTCACGTCGCAAGCCGTGTGGGACAGTTCACCCGTGACAACCGCGCAGGAATCGAACGCACGCTCCATCGAATCTCGGCCATGCGTAACCGGGTCGGCGAAATCGTTGGCCTCACCTGTCGCGTCGGACGTGCTATCTACGGAACCGTGGACATAATCCGCGACATCGTCGAGTCGGGCAAAAGTATCCTGCTTATGGGCAAGCCGGGAGTCGGCAAAACCACCCTCCTGCGCGAAGCAGCGCGAGTCCTGGCCGACGATCTCGAAAAAAGAGTAATTGTCGTCGATACCTCAAACGAAATCGCCGGGGATGGCGATGTTCCTCATCCCGGCATCGGTCGCGCGCGCCGCATGCAAGTTCCCGAGCCAGAACACCAGCACGGCGTCATGATCGAAGCTGTTGAGAATCACATGCCCGAAGTGATCGTTATCGACGAGATTGGGACCGCCCAGGAAGCCCTTGCTGCCCGTACCATCGCCGAGCGTGGCGTGCAACTCATCGCAACCGTGCACGGAAACACTCTCGAGAACCTGATGATCAACCCCACGCTGTCGGATCTGGTTGGCGGGATTCAGCCGGTGACTCTGTCGGATGAAGAAGCGCGGCGGCGCGGCACTCAAAAAACTGTGCTTGAACGAAAGGCCCCGCCGACGTTCGATGTGCTGATCGAAATACAAGACAAGGATCGCCTGGCTATTCATCGCGATGTTGCCGAGGCGGTTGATCTGATGCTGCGCGGGTTTCTTCCCAGCACCGAGATCCGCGAGCGCCGTCCCGGCGGGGAAGTCACTATTACTCAACCGTCCCCGGCTCAGCGCGCTTCGTTTGGTAGCGATCGATCAGACGCAGCCGCCAAGCGCACCCAGGAGCCGCCTCGCACCGGGAAGGGAAAGTTGCTTCGAATCTATCCTTACGCCCTCAGCCGCGAGCGCCTGGAACGTGCGATAGCCGTGCTCGGGGTCCCGGTAGCCGTAACCAATGACCTGTCAGAAGCCGATCTTATGCTTACGCTAAAGTCTCACGCCAAGCGACAATCTCAAAAGCTGCGCGAAGCACGAGGTCACAACGTTGAAGTATATGCGCTGCGCGCGAACACGTTGACTCAGATGGAGAATTTCCTGCGCGATACGTTTGGAGCGGCAGCGCGGGCGGTCAATGAAGACGCTGCAATGCAGGAGGCTGAGGATGGGGTAATCGAAGCGGTTGAAGGCCGGCGCCCGGTCGAACTTTCACCCCAGCCGAGACACATCCGCCGGATGCAACACCTCTATATCGAACGGAGCGGGCTGCTATCTGAGAGCAAGGGACAGGAGCCGATGCGAAGGATTGTGATTTACCCGCATTGAGAAAGAAAAATATAGGACCAATAGGACCGATAGGACCTATTATTTAGCCGGAGTGAAGGCATCCCAGTCATAGGTGATACCCATCACCAGACCGGTCTTTGGCGCACGCTTTGAAGTTCCGAAGATTCCGGCGGCGAACCACCGGACACCCAGCGCTCGAATCTGCGCTCCCAATCGCGCTTCGGAAAAGTCTTCGGTGCCGAGCGGCGGGGTCTTCCGCGTCGAATGAAAGCCGTTCACTTCTCCGAGAATATTTACTCGATCTGATGCCGAGTAAACGCCGGCCAACCCATACAACAGTACGTCGTTTTGTGATGTCGCCTGGAGCGGCGCGGTAAGAATTCCAACCCCGAGATTCCCAAAAACGTTCAGCCTGCCGCTTAGCCGCTTGCCTGCGGTAATCATCCCGTAGAAGTTGGTGGTGTTCGGGCCAATCCCTCGAGACTGGTCGGAGTTGGGTAATTCTACGCCGAAACGAAACCCGACTGCGGGCGCCACTCGAGACTCATTGGTAAGTTTGATCTTCATCCACAGCCTGACGTCGCCGACGTCATTTGTGTCGGATTCGTTTACACCCAGCTTTAGTGGAATCGCCGAAGGACCCCGGCTCGTGATTGACAGGAGGTTCTGAAAGGTCCACTCGATCTGGAATTCGACATTTGGCGCTAGACCGAAGCTAAGCCGCGTGTCGGCGATTTTGGTGACGTCGCCGCGTAGCCCTGAGAGGGGGAATGTTTGATTCTGGAGAAACTCAAACCCCGTTTCGATTCGAATCACGCCGGGCTTGATGATATCGACATCTTCGGTGAGCAGCGGTCGCTGCTGTGCGGAGGCAGCAACGGCAAAAGCCAGGATGGAAATGGAGATCAGCAAGAACCTGGTTAAGCCTCGAATCATCAGTTCTCCATTGAGCGCGTAATCAGCGGTCAGAGTGACTTGGCCTGCGGGCCGATTGTAGGGCCGGGGACTCGGGGATGTCAATTTCGCGAATTGGCTCACGAGGAATCGGTGTCTAATCGGCAACTGGTACAAGCACGGTATTGGTGCTATTAAGGTTATGTTGTTTCACATTTGACACCGTCTGATCGGAACTCCCGGACACCGCGATTATGAATAAAGAATCCGACTTTGAGAGAGGACCGACGATGATGAAGAAATCCAAGAGAATGATACCTATGACAGCAACACCATCTTTTCGCTTACGACTGGCACAGCTTGTTCTTGCACTGTCAATCCTGGCACAGGCGGTAGCTGCACAGTCGGGCCGAAGCTGGATGAATGGTTTCGTATTCGCCGATTCAGATACCAGAGGGCTTGCTGGGGCTACTGTCGAATTGATAGGCGACCAGAGCAATGCTCGCTTGCGATCCGTCAGGCTAACCACCAAGACCGGACAAGATGGGGAGTATTCAATAAAGGACATACCTTATGGGGAGTACACATTTAAGGCATCAGCGGAAGGGTATTCCTCATACGAGATAAAGCTCTATGTAGGGTCCGATATGTTGACGCAGATACACGTAAAGCTAAAGAAAGAGAAATAGATTATTTGCACCTTTGAAGGTTTGGGCTCATCGAGGGAGCCGGGGGCCTGGTGAATGCTCGAGGTCGGTAGTTCTTTCATGGCTACTAAAGCGATTCACTTCAAACCATCACGCGCGCCTTTGTTGGCCGTCTCCGCCTCGTAGATCGCTCCGCTGATCGCCGCGACCTCATCATCGGTCTTCATCTCCGGTTTTATCCGTCGCAGGGTTTCCAAATGCTTATCCGTCGCATCGCGAAGAACCGACAAAGCCTTTGGAAGAGCTGAGCTCTTAGGATTGCGCTCGTATGCGTCCTCCAACTTCGCCATACACTCCGCAATAGCCTTCGCGTAGTGCCTAAGCAACTCCTCTCGGCTTACTTTGGGGACAGCGCCCCACTCGCGCAATTCCTCTTCGATCTTTTTCTGTTCCTTCTTATCAACAGCGGGGGCGACCGGCTCGACGATCGCCTTGAGCCGCCGGTCCGCTATCTTCATAAACACCTTGGCGCGTTCGTCAGGAGCTTGCGCTACTCGAACGTGATCGTCCTCCTCTTCAGTCAGATAATCGCCGCGCTGTTGAGGCCAAACTCTCTCCGATCTGAGGCCGGCTCCGTTGACTAAATGTTTCGATGCGCTGAAAAACGATACGGCCGGCAACGCCGGCTCAGGCAATCCGCCACTCGCCGAGTCAGGGAACGAGCGATCGAGCGAGTCATCCTTTGCAGGAGGTTCACTCTTTGGTTTCTTGTCGCCGTCGGAATCCTTCAACACGTTAGAATCAAACGCCTCGTTCAACGCCTGCATCCGGAGTTGCTTTGCATGTTTCAGCGCCGCTTCAGCGAACATCTCGCGCTCGGCGGGGAAAAGTCGTTCAATTGTCTCGAGCGTTTTGATCTGCTTATACAAAGCCTGCTCGATCTTCTTTGACACACCGCGTTTGCCTTCCTGGAGCCCAAAGGCCTCCTTGCCGGCAGCGGCTACTGCCTTGTTATAGATATCCAGCTCGAGCTCCGCGCCGAGATGATTGTTAGCACTAATCGCATTGAACGCGGCCTGTAGATGCGCATCGCCAATCTTGAGGTACGCCTCGATGACCTTCCGTGGATTGTCCGCTTCCGCAAGCACTGCCTTATCGGCAGCGGAGATCAACTGCGAGAGCGGCCTTGGATCGACCGGGAGCGGTGGCTCCGGAATCTGGG
The DNA here is from genome assembly GCA_035649735.1 of Blastocatellia bacterium. Taxonomy (GTDB): domain Bacteria; phylum Acidobacteriota; class Blastocatellia; order UBA7656; family UBA7656; genus Onstottus_A. The sequence goes on from DASRIZ010000263.1 coordinate 6,253, forward strand.
CAAATATGCGAGGTGAGCTTGCGGCCGCGACAACCAATACGCCGGCGACCACCGCGAGTCGAAACATCAGAGCTGCGTTAGCTCTGATCACTAGCCTTTCAGACTCGCTCCCCGTCATCATTTCCCTTTTTTGCCCGGAGTGACGCATTTTTTTTCTTTGATGAGTCGCTGCAGTTGACTCATCCTCGCGTTAGCCTCTTCGACTTCACTTTTATTAGTGGCCGGATCGGCTCGCCGCACAAAGTCCTGGTAGGCGCGCGCGGCCTGTTCACAATCACCGAGATGATCAAAAGAAATCGCTAAGAAATAATAGCTTGCCGAAACTTCAGGACGAACGCGAATAATCCAGATGAACTCGCGCGCAGCTTCCGCGTAGCTCTTTTGCTTAAAGAGCGCGGTAGCGAGGCTTGCGTGCGCCGCGTAGTTATCAGGTTCACGTGAGATCGCATCCGTGAGCACCGGCATAGCCGCCTCGATCTGCATCGAGCGCACCAGCGCAGCGCCCAACTGTACCCTCGCCCGGTTGTTCTTTGGGTCTCCTTCGAGCGATCGCCGGTAGTAGTCTGCGGCCTGGGCCGGCTTTTCCTTATAAAAGAAATCACCGACGCGCGCCAACAGCTTGCTGTCTTTTGGCTTCGCGGCAACCACCGGCGCAATCAGCTTTTCTGCTTCGTCGGTCTGGCCGTTCTCACCCATCAAGCAGGCCATCTCGACGCGAATTGCCAGATCGTCAGGCTTCTCCAGAAGCAGCCTGCGATAAAGCTGAACCGCAGCCTGAATCTGGCCTGCCCGCGTGTGAAGTTCGGCGAGCCTGATCGCAAGTTCGCGTGAGGGCTGTGCACGATGTGCCGCCGAATAGTCTTCGATCGCTCGGGCCGTTTCGCCGCGCGTTTCAAACAAGCGGCCGCGGCCTTCGTGCGCAGTAGCATTGTTCGGATCCAGCTCGAGGGCTCGGGAATAATCTGCAAAGGCCTCGGCCGTTTTACCGAGCCGCTCCTCGGCGACTCCGACGAGGGCATAGGCAAGCGTTACCTCTTCTCGCTGTTCGATTGCAAAACGCAGATGCTCGATCGCTCGCTGCGGTTCACCGGATCTTAAAAGAGCGCTTGCGTAATAGATGCGAACGCCGGTCAGCTTTGGGTCCAGCTCGATCGCGCGCGCGAGCGCGCGCTTCGCCGGTTCAAGCTCGCCTCGATCGAGAAACAACTGACCGAGTCCGCGATGGGCTCTAGCGAAGTCCGGTTGAAGCTCGGTGACTTTCTTAAGGTCGGCTTGTGCTTCGGCCTCGCGTCCAAGACCGAGCAACGCGGTCGCCCGCTGATAGTACGCTTGAAACAATGAAGCGTCAGCCGAGATCGCGGTTGTGTAGAATCTTACAGCGCTGTTGAGATCGCCCCGCTGCTGAGCGTTCTGTCCTTCTTCAAACGCGGCTACCGCGCTGTGCTTGCCGCCATCCGAAGTGGCGCGAGTAGATTGAGCGGAGACACTTCCCAGGGGAAGGATCACCAGGATAATGGAGGCTAAGAGAACCGGAAGACGCATGCACTGCAACCTCGTTGTGGATCATAGCACCTGCATATTCGGGCCTTCAACGCTATAGCATTCGACTCTCTATTTGGGGTGCGCCGCCCTTTTTCGGTTTTTGTACTTTCGCAAGGGCGGCGCACTCCAAATAAGTCACACAACGCGCAAGGGGCGATGCACTCCTCGAAGCTTTAGTTCAGCGATCAACGCGTGTGTAACCTCCGCCCAGTCGCCCACGACTCCGAAGTCCGCGGTCTGAAATATTTCCGCGTCAGGATCGTTGTTGATCGCAACGATAGTACCGGCTTGCTGTATGCCGATCGTATGATTGAGCGCCCCTCGTACCCCGATCGCGATGTACAGCATTGGCGAGACGACCTTGCCGGTAAGTCCGATCTGCTGATGCCTAGGTAACCAGCCCTGGTCGACAACCCGCCGAGTCCCACCAACCTGTGCGTCCATCGCTTTCGCCAGAGCATCGATCGTTGCCAGGCTCTCGGAGGCACCGATTCCGGTGCCGACACAGATGACTCTATCGGCTTCGTCAAGCTCGGCAACTTCGAGTGACACCTCTTTCCGAACAGCAATGAGTCGAGCCCGTTCATCGTCCACCTGTGGTGTCGCCAGGGGAATGACCTCAGCCAGGCGCGACTCGTTTGGTCTAGCGGCTTGAAGCATACCCGGCTTGACCGTAGCTATTTGTGGAATCGTCCGCGAGTAAATCAGCGCGACAATGTTTCCTCCAAACGCGGGCTTGTATTGGATAAGTGACCCGCTGTCGTTGACATCGAGGTCAACACAATCGGCTGTCAATCCAGCTTTGAGTCTCGCCGCAACACGAGGCGCCAGATCGCGGCCGTTCGACGTCGATGGCACCAACACGACGATCGGTTTGTATTTACTGATCGCGTCTACAAGCAGCGAGGTGTACGCCGCGGTCGAGTATCGGTCCAGGGTCTCGTCGTTGGCTACGTAAACCTTGTCGGCGCCGTAGCCCGCGAGAGCCTGGACGTGAGCGGCGGCATCGGCGCCGGCGATCACCGCCGCAAGCCGCGCGTTGAGCTTTCGCGCCAGCTCGATTCCCTTCCCCAACAGCTCGAGACTCACCTTCCTAAGCTTGCCGTCCATCAGTTCGGCAACAACCCATACTTCGCGATCACTCGTCGATTCAGCGCTGGTGTTGGGCGCGGCCGCGACATCGCGCGCGTTAATTTTATCGCTAAGCGCGCCATGAGATTCGAGTCGATCGAGCAGTCTCGCGGCCTTCTCTTCAGCGTTGACGCCCTCGATCATTTCCACCATCCGCTGCCGCGCAAGCGATCTTATTTCTTCGACCCAGGTCGGCGACCCGCTCGCTCCGAAGATGCTCGTATCTTCAGACAATTCGGCGGCGGTGACTTCGAGGATTGGCTTTGCGCGTCCGGCTTCCAGTTGTGGTCCTTTAACTTTGATCGGCCGGACAAGCCGCTCGGCTGCGGTTAGCAGCACCGGCAACGTGCACTCGATAACTTCAAAACCGTCATCGGTTTCGCGCTCGACGGTGAGAGCCTTACGATCTTCACTCAGCTCGAGTCTGGTCGCACCCGTTATCTGGGGCAGATCGAGCAGCTCGGCAAGCTCGGGCCCTACCTGTCCGGTCTCGGCGTCAACGCTGTACTTTCCGCACAAGATAATGTCGTAGCTTTCTCGTTTAAGCGCGAGCGCAAGCGTCCGGGCGGTCGCAAACGTGTCCGAGCCGGCAAATGCAGGGTCCACAAGATGGATCGCCCGATCGGCGCCCGCCGCCAGGCACTCGACAAGCGCTTCGCGAGCTTGCGGCGGACCCATTGTGACAACGACGACTTCGCCGCCGCTCACGTCCCGCAGTCGAATCGCTTCGGCCAGAGCTCGCCGGTCGAAGGGATTCACAACGTTGGCCACGCCCTCCCTTACAATCGTGTTTGTTTCGGGGTTGAACCTTATCTCGGAGACTTCGGGAACCTGTTTGACGCAAACGATCAAGTTCATTTTTTATTTTCTATTTTTTCTTTTCTATTTACTATTTTCTAACGGCCTTGGATGCTGAGTGTTCATCAAAAAGCCAATAACAAATTGCAAATAGAAAATAGTAAATATTAAATATTCCTCTTCTTCTTTCTTTGACTCGGATCGGGGGGTGGGATTGTTCCCGCTTTCAAGAACTCGGAGATTGGCGACCCTTCGGGGTTCGAGAACCTCAGTCCAAGAACGGCCGCCGCGGTTGGGCCTATGTCGATCATTCGCGCGAGAATCATCTTCGCCCCGACTCTGGTGACGCCGCCATAAACGATCAGCGATGAATGCATGTCGGCCCTCGAGGGCAACTGGCCGTGCGTTCCGCGGTAATCCTTTGCCTCGTGACTCTCAGGTCCAGTCATTAGTGCGTCGAATGAAATACCTGGCGCCGCGTCCAGCATTAAGAACGCGGTCGGCACTGCTTCCATCCGCTTTAGCTCCACCTGACCCAGCACGCGGCTGATCGGACCCTTTTTCGCCGCGATCCGATTGAATATAGCCGCCACCTTAGCTGCGGTTTCCTTGTCGTTAGGATCCCGCAAAACGATCGCGCAAGAACCGCCGGCCGGCCAGGCGGCGGCCTTCCAATCCGTAGGCTTTCCATCCGCCCCGAGAGTAATCAGTTTTTCTTTGACCAACAATACGTTCGGTTCGAACTTGGTGGTCACTTCGGCGAACCCGTGATCAGAGACGAGAAAAAAAGTCGTCCGATCGAAGATGCCGGCCTTGCGCGTCGCTTCAATGATCCGACCGACGTATGCGTCCATCCTTTCGGCAATCGCAATTGAAGGCGGCGTCCGCGGGCCGTTCTTGTGATGAGCTCCGTCGAGCTCGATCAGGTGAATCAACATCAAATTTGGTTTGTGGGCGGTGATGATGTGCTCGCTTATCGCACACCGGCGTCCGTCTGTAGAGTCGTCGACAGCCGCCCCTTCGGGCAGCGCTTTCGCAAGAAGCCCCGGCGTTGAGTACTTGGCACTGCGTGTTCCGCGCGGAGTTCCCTCCGGGTCGGAAATCTCGGGATAGTTGTAGTCGATGTCCGCCCCTACAGTCACCGGCCACCCGACACTTGCGGTGACCAGCCCCGCCTGTTTTGCCATGCTCCAGAGCGTTTCGGTCTTTAGCGCCTCGGAGAACCAGTACCACTCACGAGTCTGAGTTTCGGTGGGCGCTTCGAAAATTCGATTTTGGATTATCCCGTGAATAGCGGGCCGCACGCCGGTGATCAACGAGGTGTGGGCGGGATAAGTGACCGTCGGGAAAACACCTTCGACCCCTTGAGCATAAGCGCCGCCCAGTTTCATCTTCACCAGGTTTGGCAGTTTGAGACCAAGCCGGGCGGGCTCGAGATAGTACTCGGGTACCAGCCCATCGATTGAGATCATGATTACGTGGGAATCACGCCGTGGCTGCGGAGGCTGAGCGGGCTGGGTTTGCCTTGTTAATGGGTTGGCGGTGATGACCAGCGACGCAAACAGCAAGCAGATTAGCGCGAGTACACTGCTCAAGCGAAGATATTTCTTCATTGATAAGCGCGACCTTTCTCACAGGCTTCCACTGATAGCCGCAAACTAATGGTTGGTACATCATTGCGTCAAGGTGCGCTTCTTCTTTGCGTCTCGTCGGTCCTTGGCGTCTGCGCTAAACATCGATTTGCAACCCATCGCGCCCGATGATTACTTCGCCGGAGTACCCGCGTTCCAACTCAGCCTTGAGCTCGGCTTCATTCACCTCGAAATAGAAATGAGTTACGATGAGCCGCGCAACTCCAGCGCGCGAGGCCAAACGAGCTACCTGGCCTACTGACAAATGCGGCACGCCATCGCGAGGTTCGCGAAACGAACACTCGGAAATCAACACATCGGCACCCTTGAAGAAGCCGGCAAGCTCATCGTTATAGTCCGTGTCACCGGTGAAGCAGAGGACTCGGCCGCCGCCTTCAATTCTAACCGCGAGGCTCTCTTCGGTGTGTGGCGTTTTTTCAACTGAAAGCATCACCCGGTCACCGAGTTCGACCTGGTCGCCCGGCATCACAATTCGCACACTGATTGGAAACTTCGCTTCGAAGAGCCGTGGTCCAAACGCCGTTTCGAGCCCATTAATCACTCGATCCAATCCGCGAGGACCGATGATCGTCAAAGGCTCGCTGCGCTCGTGTTTCATTCCGTAGCGAAACGCAAAGAACAGCGATGCGAGTTCACCGATGTGGTCAACATGAAAATGACTGACAAACAGATGAGTCATCCGCTCCCAGGGGCAGTTGTATCGTGCGAGCGCGTGCACGGTTCCCGCGCCGCAGTCCATCATCACACGCGCCTCTGGCAAATCCACGAAGTAACCCGCGGAGTTTCGCGAACCGTTCGGAACAACCGTGCCTGAACCGAGTATCGTCAGTTTCATGGTCTCTCGTCTCATCTGTTAGTGCCGCTGGTGCCAGGCAGATTGTTGACACCCGCGCGCCGGTTACTCTAGCATCGCACGAGTTGGTTGGCGGCGTCATTCAGTGCTCGGAATCGCTGCTGAACAATCTATCGAGCGGCGCGCAAGGTCGAATGACGGCATCGAAAACTCAGAAGGCCGAAACCGGCAACCACACGAGTTCCCCGCCCCGCGCCGGAATAGTCATCGCAATTCTATTTTTGATCTTTTTTCTGGGCAGCAGCGACAACCAGATGATCTCGCCGTTGCTGCCGTTGATCGCCGATGAATTCGGAATGAAGGAAGGCGAAGTCGGTCAGGTGATCGGGCCGGCTTACGCGCTTGCGGCGGCGATGGCCGCCCTGCTGATAGGACCAGTCTCTGACAAATATGGGCGACGCACGTTCCTGCTTTATGCTTCGGTCGTTTTCGGTTTGTCGCTGGCGGCTATTGGGCTGATAGCCGATCTTAGAGTACTCGCCGGGGTGAGGCTGTTGACCGGACTCGCAGCGGGAACGTTCTCGACGTGTTCAATTGCTTATGTTGCCGACTATTTTCCCTACAAACGCCGAGGCGTTGCGATGAGCATCGTGCAGGCCGGCCAGTTCCTGGCGCTGGCATTCGGCGTCCAGTTGGCGAACAACATCGCGCAATGGAAGGGGTGGCGGACAAGCTTTGTTTTTTTTGGTTTGTTATCGATGGGGGCGTTTCTCGCGGTGTTTGCAATGCTTCCGGAGGATAAACACACGATGGCAAACCGCGACCCATCGGAAATTGTCGCGCGCCGGTTTCACAACATCCGAATGCTCTTTGACAACCGCGAGCGGATTGCATCAATCGTTGCGGCGTTTTTTGTGTCGGGCGGGTTTGTTGGATTCTTTTTTTATCTTGGTTCCTGGCTCAAGCAGGCTTTGAGTTTCTCGACTCACGAGTTCGATATTGCTTTTTTGGCGATTGGTATTGCGCTTTTGATCGGGGTAGTCGTCGCGGGTCCGGTGTCTGACAGGGTCGGCAAACGCGGCGTGTCAATTCTAAGCACGGTGGTGCTGGCAGCCATGCTGTTGATAATACCCTCTCTCGGTCGAGGCGTTTTGCTGTTCGTGAGCCTGATGGCGGCGGCACTTGCGTTTGCGTTCAGGCAAGGACCGCTACAGGCGCTCGCTACTGAGCTTGTTCCACGGCGTTCACGTGGTACTCTGGTCGCTGCGCGAAATACCGCGTCGCAAGTCGGCATCGCCATCGCAACACTCGTTTGCGGCCAGCTCTACGATCGCCTCGGGTATTCTGCCGTCGGGTTGTTTAGCGGGATCGTAACGCTTGGAGCCGCCGTTTGCATTTTTATCATGAAAGAGCCGGTCGCAACCGAACCGGCAAAGTGATGCTCAATGAGTGTATCGACGAACGCTGAAACCCCAAAGCCGCGGCGGCCTCGATGGCGGCGCATTCTTAAAAGGGTGCTGGTCACGCTGGTCATTCTCGCGGTGGTAATGATTTTTGGTGTGTTCCCAGTCGGGCTCGCGATGCTGGTCACCGGGGCAAAGACGCGTCCGATGGATCGTAACCTCACCGAGACCCCTGCGTCATTTGGGGTGCAATTTAAAGACGTCGAGTTTCAAACCTCGGATGGAGTTAAGATCAGCGGATGGCTTGTGCCAAGCCGAGATAAACGCGCCACGATCGTCTACTCACACGGCTTGTTCAGATCCCGCCGCGAGCTTCTCGATCGTGCGGTAGAGCTGATTCGACTGGGCTACGGCGCGCTGCTGTATGACTCGCGAAATCATGGCTTGAGCGGACCGGCTCGCGTCGGGCTGGGCTACAACGAGAGGTTGGACGTAGAGGGTGCGGTCCGGTTTCTCCGGGAAGAAGAGCGGGTGCCGGATCGAATCGTACTGTTTGGAATATCGATGGGAGCAAGCGCCGCGCTGCTGGCGGCGGCGGAAACTCCAGGAGCTGCCGCGGTGATCTCAGACAGCTCATTCTTGTCTTTCAAAGACACGGTTGATCATCACGTAAATCTCTTTTTGAGATTGCCGTCGTTCCCGGTCGCCAACGAGTTGAGGTTTTTTATCGAGCAGCGGGCAGGGTTCGATGGTTCGCAATTCAACGCGCTCGAAGCAGTAAAGCGGATCGGTGACCGCCCCATCCTGTTCATCGCTGCGGCGAACGATCGCCGGATGCCGCCCCAGATTGCCGTGCAGCTTCATGAAGCCTGTATGAGTCCCAACAAGGACCTGTTGGTCATCGATGGTCCGGGTTCTGAAGTGCACGCCCACGCATTTCAAGCTAATCCCAAACTCTATATAGAGCGAGCAGCTCGGTTTCTCGAAGCGGCCCTGAAATAGGAATTGCGGATTGTGGATTGCGGATTGCGGATTGAGGATTGTCGATTGCCGATTGCCGATTTCCGATTTCCGATTGTTATTGCTGGCCAAGCGTTCCTCAATCCTCAATTCCTTCCTCAATCCTCAATTCCTTCCTCAATCCTCAATCCTCAATCCTCAATCCTCAATTCTTTGTACCTGATTGCCGATCCATCACGGTTGCACTATGATGGCCGCCATGGACGACGAACGGCTCTTTGACGACGTGATCGACATAAAGCCTCGCAAGCGAAGATTCGGACTGGTAGTCGCCGCATTGATCATTATTGCGCTGATCATGTTTGGTTCTCAGTTCCTCAGCATCTATATCGATTCTCTCTGGTTTTCAGCGATCGGTTATTCCAAAGTCTACTGGTATAAATTTCGTCTCGGCGGTCTTCTTTTCCTCATCTTCTTTGTTGTTTCATTCTTGATCGCGCGAATCGCGTTCGTCTTTCTGAATCGAGTCTTACCCGAGTTAAACGAGCGTCCCAAGCTTCGCCTCGCCTCTGTCCAGGACATCAAAGATGTAAACTTCCTTCCTTTTGTTTATCGCCCCGGGGTCTGGATTCTTTCGAGCGCGGTCGCGCTGCTATCGGCGATAAGCATGAGCCAGGCGTGGCCGCAGTTCGCACTGTATCTCAGCTCTCAACCGTCTCAGCTAGCCGATCCGATCTTTGGGAAGGACGTCAGCTTCTACTTATTCAGGTTGCCGGTGATCGAGATGGTAGTCGATTGGCTACACACCGTCGCGATCGTAATGTTCATAGCGGTCGGGGCCGTCTCGGGTTACGTCTGGTACTTCGAGCAGGTGCGCGGAACACTCACGGAGGATCTGCGCAAGCGAGCGACTTCGGCGATCAGTCTTGCCGCCGCGTTTTTTGCATTGACGTTAGCCGCAAGCACTTACCTTGAACGTTTCGATCTGTTGCACGGCCAGCACGAATTGTTCACCGGAATGGATTACACTGACGCGAACATACGGTTGAAAGCGATGAACATCGTGATAGGTCTTTTGCTGCTGTCATCCGTTCTTCTGGGGGTCAACGCATTTTTCAAGAAGCGGCTGAAGAACATCGTTTCTCTTGCTGCGATTGTTGCCGGTGTCTGGGTGGTCGGTCTTTGGATCGTTCCGGCTGCATTCCATTCGTTTTCAGTAAAACCAAACGAGCTCGCCAAGGAAGCACCATACATCGAGCACAACATCAAGATGACGCGACACGCGTTCGCGGTTGACCGGCTGGATGCTAAGGACGAGGCGTCGCGGCGGCTTAGCTTCGAGGATCGCCCGTTTGAGCCGAAGCCGACGCTCACTCCCGAACACGTTCAGGAAAATCGCGAGACGCTGGAAAACGTCAGGTTGTGGGACCGGCGCGCGCTTCAATCAACGCTGTCTCAGATCCAGGAGATTCGAACCTATTACGATTTCCGTCTTCCCGACGTCGATCGATACGTGATCAACGGCAAGCTTAGACAGGTAATGCTCTCGGCGCGAGAAATGAACGTCGACCAGTTGCCCGACCAATCCAGGAACTGGATCAACCAGCATGTGGTTTACACGCACGGTTATGGCGTGACGATGAATACAGTAAACGAGTTCACCCCCGAGGGGCAGCCGAACCTGATTCTCAAAAACATGCCGGTGGAGAGTTCCGTTCCTGAGATCCGGATAACTCGTCCCGAGATTTACTTTGGTGAAGGATCGAGCTCGCACGTTTACGTAAACACTAAGCCTCAAGGGGCAACGCCGCCAGAGTTCAACTATCCGGCGCCTGACGGCAGCGAGTCGTACACGACCTATGAGTCGGCCGCCGGAATACCGGTTGGCGGAATCTTGCGTCAGATGGCGCTAAGCCTCTATCTGGGCGACGGAACGAACCTGCTGTTCTCAGATTACATCCACTCTGAAAGCCGGGTGCTGATGCGCCGGAACATAAGCGAACGCGTACGGCAGATCGCGCCGTTTCTTATGTTCGAAGACGACCCGTACATGGTCATCAGCCGCGAGGGACGACTTTTCTGGATCATCGACGCGTTCACCTATGCGGACCGGTATCCTTATTCAACGCCGTACCAGGTGGAGAACCAAAACATTAACTACATCCGCAACTCCGTCAAAGCGGTTGTCGATGCGTACGACGGGAGCGTGCAGTTTTTTGTCTTCGAGCCCGATGACCCCATCATAAAGGCTTATCAAGAAATCTTTCCTAATCTCTTTCGACCAAAGAGCGATATGCCGGACGATCTTATGGCGCACGTCCGCTATTCGAGCCTCCTGGTGAACACGCAAGCCCGCGTTTACACGCTGTATCACATGCAGAACACCCAGACCTTTTATAATCACGAGGATCTGTGGGCAATCGCAGCAGGCGAGGCCTCGTCGGGCCAGGAGCCTGCGGTAATGCAGCCGTATCACGTATTGATGGTGTTGCCCGGCGAGCCAAACGCAAAACTTGAGTTTGTCGATATCCTCCCGTTTACACCCTCGGGCCCGGGGCGCAGCAATATGATCGGTTGGATGGCCGCTCGCAGCGACGGCGAAAACTATGGGCGCACCCTGGTCTACAGTTTTCCGAAGAATGTTACGGTGAACGGACCTGCACAGATCAGGGCACGAATAAATCAGGATGCCCAGCTATCCCAACTGATGACGTTGTGGAGTCAGCGAGGCTCGGAACTGCTGCGCGGCAATCTGCTGGTGATTCCTATTGCCGACACCTTGTTGTACGTCGAACCGTTTTATCTTCAATCGGCCGACGGTACTTCAAAGCTGCCAGAGCTTCGGCAGGTGGCGGTAGCAACTCAAGACCAATTGAAAGCTGCTAGTACCTTTGAAGAGTCGCTTGGCCTTCTCGTCCCCGGGGTGACCTTGCGCCCAACGACGCGCTCCGATCAAGCAGGACAGGTTCAGCCGCCACAGCCAAAAACTACGCAACCGTCTCCCGGCCCGCCGGCCGTCCAAACCACTTCGCCGGATATCGAACGCTTGACCAAGCAGGCTCAACAACTGATCTCCGACTACGAGAGGCTGAGCGCCGAGGGCAAGCATCGAGAGGCCGGCGAGAAACTTGATCAGTTGAAACAAGTTCTGGCTGAACTGAAGCGCAAGAGCGGCAGTTAGTTACTCCTTGCCAATCGCGGCTTGCGGAACTCGCGTCGACTCACCGCCCTGTTTGACTAATAACTAAACTGTTGCCTAAGCAGGCCTCGTATTCTAGGATACGACAAGACCCAACGGAGATAGTTATCGTTGCGGTGAATGTCCCTGAGCCTGCTATGGCGCAGTCCCGGTCGAAGGACCGACAGTCGCCCTGGCTGCAACAAAAGGCTCATTGCCACTAGCCTCCCCACGCGATTCAGCATGAAGAGAGAAATACGGAAAATCTCCCAGCGCTATGGCGTAGCGTTAGCCGCATTCCTTCTGCCTCTGATTATTTCAGTGGTCCTAAAACGGCTGTCGATCACCGTCGATCTGACACTTCTAGTTATCGGCGCGATCATTGCAGCAGCCTGGTACGGTGGGACGGTTCCGGGGCTAATGGTTGCCTTGCTCTTTGAGCTTGTTGCGCTGGCCCAGGGAAACCCGCGGGGCGTCTCGACGCCGAGATTCATGATAGCCGAGTTGAATCGAACGGCGCTGCTGGTAATCCTGGTTTTGCTTGTCAGCTCTCGAAGAAAGGCCGAGAGCCGGGTGCGCGAGCAACGCGAGTGGCTGGAGGTAACACTTTCGAGCATTGCCGACGCAGTTATCGCCACGGATCTCAGCGGTCGCATCAGCTTCATGAATCCGATTTCCGAGGCGCTCACCGGCTGGGCTTTCTTAGAAGCCAAAGAGAAGCCTCTCTCCCAGGTCTTCAGGATCGTCAATAAGGAGATTTATCACGAAACGCGGGACAACATTTTTAGCCCGAATGAAGACAAATCGGTGGATGCGGTGAGCGATGTGATTCTCACTTCGCGAGACGGAACTGATTGCTCAATCTGCTATAGCAGTGCGCCTATTCGTAACCGCGCCGGCGACGTCACCGGCTCGGTTCTTGTATTTCGTGATGTAACCGAGCATATACAGCTCCAGGATCAGTTCCGTCAGGCTCAAAAGATGGAAGCGATCGGGCGGCTCGCCGGTGGCATCGCACACGACTTCAACAACCTTCTTACCGCAATAATCGGGTATTCGGATCTTCTATTGAGTGAAGTTGGAAACGACGCGCGGCTCCGAGCGCAGATCGAGGAAATAGGAGGAGCCGGCAGACGGGCAGCAGTGTTGACAAGCCAACTACTTACTTTCAGCCGCAAACAGGTGCGTCAACCGAAGGTGCTGGACCTGAATGAGGTCATCATCGGAATCGAAAAGATGCTTCGACATCTGATCGGTGAAGACATCGACATGCAAACCATCACACGAAGCGGTCTGGCACGGATCAAGGCGGATCCGGGACAGATTGAACAGATACTCCTGAATCTGGCAGTCAACTCACGAGACGCGATGCCGAACGGCGGAAAGTTGACTATCGAGTCTGCAGCCGTCGATCTCGACGAGGCATACGCCCACACGCACGCGGATATTATGCCGGGTCGCTATGTGATGCTGGCGGTCAGCGACACCGGGCACGGAATGGACGACGAAACGAAGTCGCGCATCTTTGAGCCGTTCTTTACCACCAAAGAGCAAGGCAAGGGTACCGGACTGGGGTTGTCCACAGTCTTTGGCATAGTCAAGCAAAGCGGAGGTCACATCTGGGTGTACAGCGAACCTGGCCACGGTGTGGTCTTCAAGATCTACTTTCCGAGAGTCGACGCAGTCACCGAATCTTTGGCTGAAGAGGCCGAATCCGCCGCTTCACGCAACGGCACGGAGACGATCCTGCTGGTGGAAGACGATGAGTCCGTCCGTGAGCTATCACGGTCTATATTGCAGAGACAGGGCTATACGGTGCTTGCTTCAGAAGGGGCCGCTACGGCACTTAAAGCGTTTGGAACGCGTGACTCGGCGGTCGATCTGGTAATAACGGACGTGGTGATGCCGCAGATGAGTGGAGCCGACCTGGTAGCGGAGCTAAAGCAACGACATTCCACCGTAAAAGTATTGTATGTCTCCGGCTACACGGAGGAAGCAACAATCCATCGCGGGGTAATCGAAAAAGGCGTCAACTTTCTTCAAAAGCCGTTCACACCTGACTCACTGGCGCGAAAGGTTCGCCAGGTCCTCGACCGATGCTCGCCGTGAGGACGGCTCGACGAATGTGCGAAAACTCCCCAACACCCACAACTTCAGTTGTGGGTTCTTTAGTTTCAACCTACGAGGGCCCGTGCGGATCCTCTTTCCGCCTCGTGGCGCTCCGGTCCGCGCCGCCAATCGCGGCGCGATTGGCAGCGCGGAACCGGAGCTGAAAAGGAGAGCTGCAAGCGCGCCACGTAGGGTAAAACTAAATGACCCCCAACTGAAGTTGGGGGCGTTATAGAGTTTTCACACGGTCTCGCGGTGTTCGTTGAGGGCTGGCCCAATCGAACCCTTGCGTTCTGCCACGACGAGAGGTCCACACCGTATTACACGTTTCGTCATCCTGACCTGACAACTCTTGGTACCCGCGCGGGTAACCCACAACATATTCCATTTACAGCCAACGATTAGCTCTTAGCGATTGCAACTTCACGCGCGGCACAAGCCTTGCGGCAGAGGATGCTGAAGGCCCCAGCCTTAGACCAGAGGTGAATAGTCATGTTGAATAAACCGAACGGGCAACAAGAGCTTGATCGCGTAAACATGTTCATTCGTGCTTTGACAGCAGAGATGGCAGAAACCAAAGCGCAAACCGACAATGAGCGGAACGCGGTTGCAATCGAAATGGAAGAAGCGTTGTACGAACTGCGTCTGAGGAAGCTTTTGATCAGCGCGATGTTTGATTCCGACGCCATTAACGACAAGGCAACCAGACACTAGTCGAGAGAATTCCAACTTGAACCGTTGAGATTTCAAGTAATGGCCCTGGGACCAGCGGTTTCACTCTGACTAAACCTCGAAGGCGGGCGTCATTGCCCGCCGGTTTACCCTCCACCCGCACGTTTTCGATCTCACTGCAATCCTGTGATATAGTCACAACGCGCCTGCGTCAACGGCAGCAGCGATGCACGCAGGTTTCAAAAGGAAACTGTTTAACATGACCAAACCCAGACTGGCTTATGCTGCGAGCGTTGTCGCTACGGTTCTCGCGCTTATCGTGATTCCGACTGCTTGGACGAGCCCGGCCGCAACACCAACCTTCTCCAAGGATGTGGCACCTATCATGTTTAAGAACTGTGCCGGTTGCCATCGGCCAGGCGACATTGCACCAATGTCACTGCTCACCTACGAGAACGCGCGACCATGGGCAAAGGCTATCCGTGAGAAGGTAGCCATCGGCAACATGCCTCCGTGGCATGCGACTCAACCGCACGGAACATTTGAAAACGACCGCCGGCTCAGTGATAGAGATAAAGACACGCTCATTCGTTGGGCCGACGGGGGCGCGCTAAGGGGAGACAATAAGGATCTGCCGCCGGCGCCAAAGTTCGGTGACGGGTGGGAAATCGGCACACCCGACGTCATCATCAGCATGCCTAGAGAGTTTGAGGTAAAGGAGTCCGGCACGATCGCGTATCAGTTCTTTGAGTCGCCGACCAACTTTACCGAAGATAAGTGGATTCAGGCGATCGAAGTAAGACCGGGCGTCCGAAGCGTCGTACACCATGTCCTGGTCTTCTGTCGCGAACCTGGTGAGCGCCATAAACCGGCTTTTAATCAGGTCGTACCGAATCTTGGCAGCTTTGGTCGTGGGGGTGGCGAGCAGGGGTTGCCAGGTTCGTTGATTGCCACTACCGCACCCGGAACAAACGCGATGACGTTCAAGCCTGGCACCGCGATCCGAGTCAAAGCCGGCGCCGTTCTAGCTTTCCAGGTTCACTACACCGCCAACGGCACCGTGACCAAGGATAGAACCAGCGTCGGAATGATCTTCGCAAAACAGCCCCCACGGCAGGAAATTCGAAACAGCGCGTTCGTCAATCCGTTATTCGTGATTCCACCCGGCGCGAACAATCAGGCGGTCGAGTCGGCAATCGAGTTCAGTGAAGACTCTCACATTTGGGCGTTGTTCCCGCATACACACCTCAGGGGTAAGAGCTGGGAGTATCGACTGATATACCCTGACGGGCGTCGTGAGGTTGTGTTGTCGGTCCCGCAATACGATTTCAACTGGCAGACATACTACGTTTTTGCAAAGCCGATGGCCGTCCCAAAGGGCACTCGATTGGAGGCAACAGCGCACTACGACAATTCGACTGCCAACAAATTCAACCCCGATCCAAATGTTGCGGTTCGCTGGGGCCCACAGACCTGGGAAGAAATGCAGTACTCCGGAATCACCTACTCGATCGACGACCGAGGCGTTCCTGCGGCCAACAGTAGCCGCTAGTATGCCCGGTGGTTTTAAAATCAAAAAGGGGAGGGGACGAACTAGTCATCCCCTCCCCTAACGATTGTATTGACCGCTGGTTCTACTTGCTACTTGCAGTTGTCTCTCTGACTCGCTTGCAGTGACGCTGTGCTTCGTTCTGATCGTAGATCAATTCGACCACCTCGCCCTTTTCATCCTTTACGAAGGTGACTTGTGATTCGACTTCAGGGATGAAGAACGTGGTTTGCGAGAGCGGGAACAGTTCTCGCTTCGGATTATTTGGGGCCTGACCGAAGTAGCGGTTCCCTTCCCTGGTCACTGTATACGGGCGTTTGTCGGGAAACTCGTACTTACCCACGAACGCATCGAACACCTGCGGATCGATCTTCGCCAAAGACTGCGGTTTCTCCGCGGTGTAATCCATGAATCCCATCATCATCTCATCGTAGGTGGGTTCTCCCTGACGAACCGCTTTTGTGGGATCCGGGTTGTACTTGTTCTTTGTCGAGTTGTCGAAGTAACCGGTCACCTGAATCCTGCTGCCCGCGGGAATGCGGATCGGCGCTTTCGGGCGATAAGCCATCTGCCAGTTGAAACTGTAGCTGGGGACGTTCAACAGCACTTCCGATTTACCATCCGGATAGAAGACCTTGTATTCCATAGCGGCGCCTCGATAGTGCATATGAGGCATCAGCAGATACAGATTGATGTCCAGACTCGGTTTCCAGCTCGCGGTTACCTTGTGGCGATCGGTGTTAGGCGGAATCTGAAAAAAGACGTTCGCAACGGCGCGAGTTTTCATCAATCGCTCAGGCGGTTGCTTGGCAAAGATCAGACCCACCATCGACCGATCTTTCTGAACGCTTCCTGCCACTTTCGAGTAGTGAACCTGGAATCTTATGCTGGCGCCGGCAGGGACCTTTTTGGCAGTTCCCGGTTGCCACTCGCCATAGTCGCTACCTGGTGCATAAGCAGTCAGAAAATCGTCGACCTGATTGAAGCCTCTCAAGTTGGCCGGGATTTCGCTCGCGTCGTTGTAGACTGGCTGATCGGCTTTCATGCGTATCAACAAACCGTCGCGATAAAACGGGGTGTTCTTAAGCGACCCTTCGAGCGCCGCCGACCGCTGTTCTTTCGGAACCATATTCAGGCTTGGCTGACCCGGCGGAACGACAAACGCGATGATGTGATGCACGACTTTCCGATTGCCTGGCCGGGCTTCGGCCATTTGCACGTACATATCCTCTTTGAAGTTGGTTGGCGCGTCGAAGTATTGGTATTCGTCGGGACCGCTGGCTTCGACGCTGTACTCCTCAGGCATCTGTATCACTACATCCGGCTTCCCGATGGTCCAGCCCTCGACAAATTGAGGTGCGAGCGGCAGGTCCTTTGGGTTGCCTTCGGGCGCTCCGGAGTCTACCCACGCGGCAATCGTATCGACCTGAGCTTGAGTCAAGCGAGGATCGTTGGACCAGCTGCCGACGTGCGGGTCAGCGTGCCAGGGTGGCATTTGCCGGCTGATGACCTTCTCTTTGATCGACTTTGCCCAGGGGCGGACGTCCTTATAGCTGAGAACCGAGAAGGGCGCGGCCTCGCCGGGTCGATGGCACTCTGCGCAGCTCTTATAAAAAATAGGAGCAATTTCCTTGTTGAATGTTATGTTTTTGGGAGAAAACCCGGGTCCGTTTGCTTGCGTAGAAGGCATTGCGAAAAGCCCGGCGGCCGCAACGCAGCTCAGGGCAACAATTACCAAATGAATTCTTTTCATCAGTATCCTCGCGAAATGATTTACAACTCTTGATGGGATACGCAAGTGCGCGATCCCTGGATTCGCCGATACGCCGCTAAGTTTCTGTGCGCATAACAGGTTACGAACTTGAACTATCAAAGTTCCTTGGGCACTTACACTCAGATACGCATACGAAGGCTGAGAGTGTGCAAAAATCTCGGATTCGACAGCTCATTTTTGCAGTGCGCCGTTCTCTTACGCATTCGGTGTCTGATTTGGAGTGCGCCGACCCGTTACGCATTCGGTGTCTCTCGCATTCGCGGCGGCGCTTTCTCTGTTGTGTGAGGGGCACTTATCCTTCTTACTAACCGATACCTCGCTTCGAGCGGTTCCAGTCGCTTTAGAGTGTTCGACGAGCTTTTCTCTTCGAAGCGTGCTGCTCACGGTCTTCTAGAGCCTTTGCACCACACTACGAAAGCGCCGCCGCGCATGCAGCAATCAACTAATGCACAAGAGGGCGGCGCACTCCAAATTCGGAAAACAGTTCATCGATTTCGCGCGCGAGTGTTCGTGACTGCTCGAGCGCCCCGATCTGTCGGCCGGCCCGCGAGCTCTTTCTCTTTCGCGATCGACTTTGCGTTCTTTAACGCGGCCCGAATAAACTTGCGCAGATAACGGTTTTTCAAATCATCAGCGCGGCGCACTTTGATGTGTCGGATGATCTTGCCTTCACCGACCAGCGCTCCATCCGGATCCTCAAGTTCCGCGCCGCGATTGAACATGAGGTTGACGCCTTTGGGATAAATCACCACTTGGACGAAGGCGTCAGACATTCGTCCGGTGAGCGAGTACCAGAAAACGAGAGCGTAAACCCGGAGTACTTTCTCGACCGCGGCGGGCGCCTCCTCGAGCACCATCCGCCTCAGGGCCAACGCGAGTTCACCGACGCTAATATCAAAGGCCGCCAGCTCACGAATCAAGTCTTCGCTTGGATGGGGTGCTTCCTTCATCTCTTTTGCCAAAACAGTATCACACGATTCAATTGATTTCTTATCTGATAAAAACTTTTTCATAGTCTGAAGACAGCAAGTTCTGGGATGCTACAAGCGAGTGGAGCTGCGCAGACAAACTCTTATTGGCATAAAGATTGCGCCTAAGTTTGTTCCTGTGGATTCTCAAGCATACCGTCTCGATCGTGGGGGACAAGTGTGACGATTCAAAGGACCTTAATAGCATCTGTAGTTGCTTTGCTTTCACTTGGCCTCATTTCATACGTACTATTTCTCAAACAGAACAACGTACAGTTTGCAGACGATGGTCCGGTTGAAGAGGCTGGGTACATGCCGTTAGACCCGCCCATCGAACGCGATCTGCAGGCGATCAGAGAACGGGGCTCGCTTACGGTTCTGGCTCCCTACAATTCGACGACCTATTTTCTTTATCGCGGCGAGCCGATGGGTTACGAGTACGAATTGCTCAAAACCTTCGCGCTTGAACATGGCCTCACCCTCAACATCGAGGTGGTCAAGAATCAGAAGACCGTTTTCCAACGGCTCAATCGCGGCGACGGAGATTTAGTAGCCGCCCGCATCGTCCCCAAGGAGGAAGATGAAGACAAGGTCTCCTTCACGAACACACTCTACCGGACTGACCCGGCACTTGTTCAGCAGAAGGCGCCGCCTGATCACGCAAACCTCCCTGAGCCTGTAAAGAAAGACATCGAGTCTGAGCCTGCCGACATGCCCTCACCCGTAGAAATAGAGGCGCGGCTCATTACAAAGCCCTCCCAACTGGCCGGAGAGACCGTGATGTTACCAAAGAGATCTGCCTACCGCAGGACGCTTATGGAACTCGCCGATGAAATCTCGGGTGACATAAACGTCGTTGAAGTTGGGGGTAAGATCGATGATGAAGCGCTGATCAACAAGGTAGCAAAAGGGGATATCGAGTACACCGTTGTGCAGGACAACCTGGCGGAGCTGAAGGAAGCCTATTTCACTAACATCAAGATTCGGCCGATCGTAGGACGTTCACACAGGGTCACATGGGCAGTTAGGAAAAACTCACCTCAGCTTCTCAGGGTATTGAACGCCTGGATCCAAGAAAAAAAGAACGGCGCGCTATTCGACAGGATGTACAAGAAGTACTTCATAGATCGGCAGGGTTACAAAGAACGTGCCGCAAGCGAGTACCTCACGCATGAGACAGGGAAGCTGTGCGCCTACGATCCGCTGCTCAAACGATATTCAGCTGAGCTGAGCTGGGATTGGCGGCTGCTGGCGTCGCAGACATTTCAGGAATCCCGCTTTAAACCCAACGCGAGGTCGTGGGCTGGAGCATCGGGCCTTTTGCAGCTTATGCCGGCGACTGCAGGCGAGTTCGGCGTGCGCAACTCGCGCGACCCGGAGGACAACGTGCGAGGCGCGGTCAGGTTTCTAAAATGGCTGACCGATCATTGGAGTAAAAAAATCAAAGATAAGGACGAGAGCCTCAAGTTCATTCTGGCTTCATACAATACCGGCGCAGGCCATGTAGAGGACGCTCAACGGCTCGCAGAAAAATACGGAGACAATCCTGAGCGCTGGGAGGATGTTGCATACTGGCTCTTGCAGAAATCAAAAGTCCAATATTCAACTGACCCAGTCGTGAAATATGGCTTCTGTCGAGGGATCGAACCAGTCACCTATGTCACCTTAATCCTTGAACGGCTGGAACACTATAGAAAGTTCGTCGCGTCTTAACTCGACTAGCGCGCTAACGTCCTCTACAGCCCGGCATTCGAAAAGCACCGATCCGGCTTGAGTAATTCGGCGCGCCTTTCTTAACGTAGTCTCCCACGTACCAGATCGTACAGTCATCACTGGGGTCGATCGCTGTTTGCGTGTAATCTTCCCAGCGCATCGCGTTCTGCGCGCCTTCTCCTTCGACGAGCACAGTCTCCTTCAAAGTCAATTGCCCCAGCGGGTCCTGCGCAAGCCGCCCGGCGAATCTCTGCCCGGCGAAGTG
>DASRIZ010000264.1:0-16371 GCA_035649735.1 Blastocatellia bacterium
CGGCTATGCCCGCCGGTCAATACATGCTGCGACTAGAGGCGCAGTGGGAGAAGTGGCAGCAACCGGCGACGGTGACCGTGAGGATCGACCAGGGAGTGCCGAGGATATTGCATTTGTTTTTAGTGATGGTGTTTGTATCGATCATGCCGGTGTTTGTCGTGCTTCGGCATTTTGGGTTTGAGAAGAAGCGCTGGGCGGACAGTGATTACAGTCCGTTCGGATCATAAGAATTCGTTTCTGGTTTCTGGTTCGTGGTTTCTAGTTTCTGTCCTGGGTATAGGAGAGAGCATGGCCACTTTAAGACGATTTGAGGATTTAGAAGCTTGGCAAAGGGCGCGCGAACTCACTCGCGATATCTGTCGCTGCTCAAAGAGCGGCGCATTTGCTCGGGACTTTGGTTTGAAGGATCAGATACGCCGGGCGGCGGTTTCAGTGATGTCTAACATTGCCGAGGGCTTCGAGCGGGGCGGGACCGCGGAGTTTGCGCAGTTTCTAGCGGTCTCCAAAGGCTCCGCCGGCGAGGTTGAATCGCAACTCTATGTTGCCTTAGATCAGGAGTACATCAGTGAGGAACAGTTCCTTTCGTTGAAGCAAAAAGCAGCATCGACGAAGAGGCTGATTGCCGATTTGATGAGGTATCTGCGCCGCTCTGGGATTAGAGGGACGAAGTACAGATAATGCAACGTCGCCTCTGATGAACCACCTACTGGCGAAGTCGGGTAGGGTCTTGACAGGTAACGTTAACCAGAAACTAGAAACCAGAAACCTACGGAGGCATATGCTAAGCAAAGGCTATTTGATTATCGGAGCCATCATCATCGCCGGATATGCATTTGTCGCATTTACCGGAAAAGAATTCGGCGACCCTGAGAGACAGCGAGTGCCCGCTGATGTTCGGCAGTCGCCCGGCGGTTATCGCTCGTTCCACTTCTGGCACGCAGGCTACCGAGGAGGAAAATAATGCCCGCACACCTTCTGAACTTGCTCGACACCAAACCGGTTCCAACAATCGCCCTGGTAGTGCCGATGAACCAGATGTTGGAGCTGATCGTCACCACCCTGATCTTCACCGGGACCGGATTGATTCTTTTCGCGCTTGCGTTCTGGATCATGGCGAAGGTCTCACCGTTTTCGATTCGCAAGGAGATTGAAGAAGATCAGAATATGGCGTTGGGCATTGTCATTGCGGCGGTAATAATCGGGATCGCGTTGATCGTCTCTGCAGCGATCCACGGGTAGTTGATGAACCGCACGCCTGTCTTGTTCCTGAACGTGTTGATCATCGCAACGTGCGGGCTGATTTATGAACTGCTCGCCGGAACGCTTGCCAGCTACGTGCTCGGGGATTCAGTCACTCAATTCTCACTGATCATCGGAATATACCTTTTTGCTCTCGGCGTCGGTGCGTGGCTGTCGCGGTTCATCGAAACGGGACTTGCTCGTAAATTCATCGACGTCGAGCTGGGCGTAGCGCTGCTTGGCGGGGCCTCTGCGCCACTACTGTTTTTGAGCTTCGGTCGTTTGAACTATTTTCACGTGATTCTATACGGTGTGGTGTTCGCCGTCGGCGTTCTGGTTGGTCTCGAGCTTCCGTTGTTGATGCGAATCCTAAAAGACGTGCTCGATTTCAAGGAACTGGTCTCGCGAGTGCTGACGTTTGACTACATCGGTGCATTAATCGCTTCGCTATTGTTTCCGCTGTTCCTGGTACCGAAGCTCGGACTGGTTCGAACCTCGCTGGTATTTGGGCTTCTTAACGCTGGAGTGGGGTTGTGGGCGACGTGGTTCATGCGTCCGTTGATAAAGGGCGATGTATCGGGACTTCGCGGGCGGGCGTTTATCGTTATCGCCCTATTGGCCATCGGAATAATCAAAGCTGACGCGCTGACGACGCTCTCCGAAGATGAACTGTTTGCCGACGACATCATCTATTCCCGGACTACGCAGTATCAACGGATTGTGGTGACTCGAGGGCGAGCGGGGTTTCAGCTTTTCTTGAACGGGCATCTGCAGTTCAGCTCGGCCGACGAGTATCGATATCACGAGGCGCTTGTTCATCCGGCGATGATGCTCGCAGGCGCGCCGCGACGGGTTCTTGTACTGGGCGGAGGCGATGGGCTGGCTCTCAGGGAAGTACTGCGTTATCCGTCGGTCGAATCGGTGACGCTGGTCGATCTCGATCCGGCGATGACTAATCTGTCCGGTGTGTTTTCACCGCTTGGTGAGTTGAATAAGCACGCTTTTGCAGATCCACGAGTTGAAGTGGTCAATCAGGACGCGATGATCTGGCTCGACGAGCCCCGCAGCGCTTATGATGCGGCAATAATCGATTTTCCCGACCCGAACACGTTCGCTCTGGGAAAGCTGTATACGACTCGGTTTTACAGACTGCTTCAGGCGAGCCTTGCACCTGAAGCGACGGTGTCCGTTCAATGCACATCGCCGCTTTTCGCGCGAAGTTCCTACTGGTGCATACTGAAGACCATCGAAGCAGCGGGGTTTGCAGTGAGGCCTTATCAAACAGCGGTGCCGTCGTTCGGAGTGTGGGGATTCGCGCTCGCTCGCCGCCAACCGTTTGAAGCGCCGCGAACTGCGCCTTCCGGGCTCCGGTTCCTTGATGATCAAGCGATGTCTGCGCTATTCGTGTTGCCGGCGGATCTGAGCCCCGTTCCGGTCGAGATCAATAGGCTGGATAATCAAGCGCTGGTCAGGTACTACGAGTCCGAGTGGAAGCGATACGAATAAGGCCTCTGAATTGAGACTGGCTTCGAACGATTCAAGGAGAAGATTATGCTGGTAAGAGTCTGTTTGCTCATTCTGTGCTTTACGTGTACCGATCATGCACAGGAATCGTTGCGTGGGAATCGCGATAGGCGCGCGCGCCCCAATCTGATCGCGGCAATTGCCAACGGTAGCCGGGCAGGCGTGACCGATGCAACTCCTTCTGCGCGTTCCGGTGCGCAACGCGAATTTCGGCTTCTGGCGACCAACAAGACATCTACCATGCAAAAAGAAATGAATGAGGCTGCGGATGCGGGATTCCATTTCGAAGGCACAATGGGTGGCGAGACGTCGTTCGGCGGCTCGGAAGTTGTAGTCATCATGTCCAGAGACCCGTCGGCTCCAGAAAAGCGTTACGAATACAAACTGCTCGCCACCAGCAAGACATCCACGATGCAGAAAGAGCTGCAACAAGCGGGCAATGCGGGGTTCGAGTTCAAAGGCCAGTCAGTTTACTCATCGACTTTTGGCGGCAAAGAGGTTGTTGTTATCTTAGAACGTGACTCCGAAGCAAAACATGCTCAGTGGGAATACAAGCTTCTGGCAACCAAGAAGACCTCGACAATGCAAAAGGAATTAAACGAAGCTGGCGCGGAGGGTTTTGTTTTCGTCGGGGTCACCGTCGGAGACACGGCGATTGGCGGCAAAGAGGTTGTTTCTATCCTCCGTAGACCTTCGTTGAGGTGACCTGACTTAACGGATGCTGCGGATCGCTAGCCGTTGCGAGTGTCGAGTCCGGACATTCCGCAACTGTCTTGCCTGAACCACTTCACAACAATGCGTCACGGTTTACCCAGCGGTTATGGTTTCACAAGACGCGAGGTTCTGGCTGCATTCCTTGGGGTGCCCGCAGCCCTGACGGCTTGCAACTCCCGAGAATCTATACCCCTGCCTCCGGGCGAACTTGTCGGCGCGTCCGACGTGATCGGACATCGCATCAGAGACGGGCTTGGTATAACTCCTTCGCAAGATAATTGGCAGCGAATTAGCGTAGTAATTGTCGGGGGCGGCATCGCTGGACTCTCTGCTGCCTGGCAATTGCTAAAAGCCGGCTTTCAGGATTTCGTTTTGCTTGAGCTCGAAACGGCCCCCGGGGGAACCTCGCGAAGCGGAACGTCCCCGCTTATTTCTTATCCCTGGGGCGCGCACTATTTGCCCGCCCCGATGAAGGAGAACACCGCGCTCGTTGGATTGCTTGATGAAATGGGGGTGCTCGAAGGCCGGGACAGCGGCGGCGAACCGATTGTCGCCGAGCAATTTCTCTGTCGTGATCCGGAGGAGCGAGTGTTCTATAAGGATCGCTGGTATGAAGGCTTGTACTTGCACGCCGGCGCAAGCACTGAAGAACTCGCACAGTTCGAAGCGTTCAACGCCGAGATCAGTCGATTGGTTGGGTGGCGTGACGCGAAGGCCCGCCGTGCGTTTGCAATTCCAGTCGCGACCGGAACCGATGACACCGAAATAACGAGCCTGGATAAGATCACAATGTCGGATTGGCTTGATCGCCGAGGTTGGCGATCGGCGCGGCTTCGCTGGTTGATCGATTATGGCTGCAGGGACGATTATGGATTGACGATCGATCAAACCAGCGCCTGGGCGGCGCTGTTTTACTTTTGTTCGCGTGTCACCAAACCGAATGCAGAAGCTCAGCCGCTGATAACCTGGCCCGAAGGCAACGGTCGGTTGGTATCTCACATACACGGCAAGGTAAAGTCGAAAGTCAGGTTGGGGCTTGGGGTCGCAGAGCTTATTCCAACCGACGTTGCCGGGCGAAGCGGCGTGGACGTCATAGCTGTCGATCACGATGGCGGAAACGCGATCGGGTTTCACGCAGATCGAGTGATCTTCGCAGCACCGATGTTTCTCAGCAGCTATGTTATTCGTCCATATCGAGAGAACCCACCACCTCACGTAGCCGAGTTTCAATACGGCGCCTGGATGGTCGGCAATCTTTTTTTGAATGACCGGCCAAAGGACCGCGGGTTTCCGCTTGCGTGGGACAATGTGCTTTACGAGAGTCCGGCGCTCGGCTATGTTGTCGCAACGCACCAGCGCGGTCTGGACCGCGGCCCCACGGTTTTCACGTATTACTATCCGATTTGCGACGACGATCCACGGGAGTCCAGAACAAAGTTGCTGGCGGCTGGCCGGGATGAATGGGCGGACATTGCTCTGACTGATTTGTCCCGCGCCCATCGAGAGATAAGATCTTTGACCGAGCGTCTCGACGTCATGCGTTGGGGACACGCGATGATCAGGCCGCGGCCCGGGTTTGTGTGGAGCGAGGCTCGGCGAGCTGGCTCAAAACCGTATCGTGGCATTCATTTCGCGAATACGGATTTGAGCGGTGTGCCGCTGTTTGAGGAAGCGTTTTATCACGGCACTCGGGCAGCTGACGAGATCTTGGCGGCGCGGAGGAGTTGAAGGGGAGAGGGGCATAGGAGCGGAGGAGCAGAGGAGCGGAGGAGCAGAGGGGCAGAGGAGTAGAGGGGCAGAGGAGCAGAGGGGCTGAGGAGCAGAGGCAGCGGACTAGAGGCAAACTCATGAAATCCGTAAACCTAACACCGGTGGATCACACCGATGACTTTTCTAACACCTCAACTGCTCCGCTCCTCAGCTCCTCAGCTCCTCAGCTCCTCAGCCCCTCTCCCGCTCTCCCCCTCGCCTCTTCACCCTCTGGCCCCGCTTTCCCCTGGCTCTTTTCGGCGTCAACAGACCTGACCGTTTTTCTCGGTAGCGCTGTAGTGTCGCTGCTTGCTCTGTGGATCGGCGCTCGCTTTGGAGTTCTCTACGGCGACACGCCTGATTGGGCCTGGGTACCCGCGGTGTTGCTCATCGACGTCGCGCACGTCTGGTCGACCAGCTTTAGAGTCTATCTCGATACCAACGAACTCAAGCGAAGGCCGTGGTTGTATTCGCTTGTTCCGCTGCTCGGGTTTGCGATCGGAGTCGCGCTCTATTCCGAAGGCGAGCTGGTTTTCTGGCGAGCTCTCGCTTACCTGGCGGTATTTCATTTCATCAGACAGCAATACGGTTGGGTTGCGCTCTATCGCGTGCGAGCCGGCGAACGCGACGTTTTGGGAAAGTGGATCGATACAATAGCAATCTACGCGGCGACGCTGTACCCGTTGATCTATTGGCACACTCATCTGCCGCGGAGATTTTGGTGGTTCCTGACGAATGACTTCGCGTCGATGTCCTTGATCATCGAGCGCGTTGCCGCGCCAATTTACTGGTTCGCGCTGGGGGCTTACGGTTTCAAGTCGCTATACGGGTGGTTTGTGCGCAGGGAAGGGAATCCGGGCAAGGATATCGTCGTTGTGACAACGGCGCTTTGCTGGTACATCGGGATCGTGGCCTACAACTCAGACTATGCGTTTACGGTCACCAATGTGGTCATCCACGGAGTGCCGTATTTTGCGTTGATCTATTGGTATAGCCGCGCTCGCATGCAGCAAACCGATGGCCGGGGCGTGTATCGCATCTTCTCGCGCGGGCCGATGATCTTTCTTATGGCGCTGTGGGCGATTGCCTACGTAGAAGAGATGTTTTGGGATCGCGGAGTGTGGCAAGACCGAAGCTGGTTGTTCGGGTCGCCGTGGGAGATCGGCACGTGGAAACTGGTGCTGGTGCCTTTGCTGGCGCTTCCTCAACTTGTGCACTATGTTCTTGACGGGTTTATCTGGCGTCGCAAGAACAATCCGGATTTCGCGCTCGTGCGGTCGAACCAGCAAAGTCTTTAACGGTTTTCTTCGCTGCTTTGCGGAACTCTGTGTCTTGGCGCGAAGCCAATGTCCATTTGTGAAACGGCCCACCCTTGCACACTCCGTTGCATCCAAACGATAATTCGATTATCCAAATTCGAGGTAAGTGTAATGAGATTGTTTAAACCGTCGCTCCTTCTCTTGATTATTCTTATGCCACTCACAACACCTGCTCAAAACAAGATCTTCCCGTTCAAGTACTTCACCGACGATTTGCCAAATGGTTTGCGGGTAATAACGATCCCGACTGACTACCCCAACATCGTCGCGCTGTACTTAGCGGTCAACACCGGCTCGCGCAACGAAATAGAACCCGGTAAGTCTGGCTTCGCTCACCTTTTCGAACACCTGATGTTTCGCGGCACCGAGAAGTTTTCTGCTGAAGCGTATAACGAGGCGCTGAAGAACGCTGGTGCCGACTCGAATGCTTACACAAGTGATGACCGCACCGTCTATCACACCGTGTTTTCGAAGGAAGATCTCGATCAAATAATGATGCTCGAGGCCGACCGTTTTCAGAATCTTAAAGTGCCCGTCGACCTGTTCAAGACCGAAACAAGAGCGGTGCTCGGCGAGTACAACAAGAACGCCTCCAGCCCTGTGCGCAAGATCTATGAGGCGTTGCGCGAGACCGCCTTCAAATCGCACACCTATCAGCACACCGCGATGGGCTTTCTGCGCGACATCGAGAACATGCCCAATCTTTACGACTACAGCCTTGAGTTCTTCAATCGGTATTACCGGCCGGAATACACCACCATCATCGTGGCGGGAGACGTTAAACATGAGAATGTGATGCAGCTGGTCAACAAGTACTGGGCAGGCTGGAAGCGCGGGAGTTATGTGCCACAAATCCCAAAAGAACCCGATCAGACTAAGTCGTTATCAACTGAAGTCGCCTGGCCGACTCCAACGCTGCCGTGGGTCGCCGTCTCATTCAAGGGCCCGGCATACTCCGACGAACAGAAGGACAAACCCGCGCTGGATCTGATCAGCAGCCTCGGTTTCTCGCAGACATCAGATCTGTATCAAAAACTGGTCATCAAGGAGCAGAAGGTTGACACGTTATTTGCCGACTTCGAGGATCATAGCGATCCGTACCTGTTGACAGTCGTAGCGCGCGTCAAGGACCCAAAGGATGTGGATTACACAAAGGCGGAGATCATCAAGGCGTTCGAGTCATACAGGACGACACCTGTTCCGGCGCAGAAGCTGACCGCAGTTAAGTCGAATCTCAAATATGCGTTCGCGTTGAGCCTGGACAACTCGGAAGCGATCGCCGCCAATCTTGCTCCTTACATTTCGTTAAAGCGGACGCCCGAGACCCTGAACAAGCTTTACGATTTGTACGCCTCGATTACCCCGGAGGACATTCAGCAGATGGCGAAGAAGTATTTTGTCGAGTCGAAGCGTACCACGGTTGTCCTCGCGCATAAGGAGAAACAGAATGCAGTTAAGTAATCGGCTGGCGCTGATGTCAGCAGTTTTGATTATAGCGGTAGCTGCCCCGGGCGCGGGCATCGCACGCGCCGGAAAGGCCTCGATCAGCATGACATCAGTCCTCTTGCCCAACACGTCGCCCCTGGTCAGTTTTCGTTTTCTGTTTAACGTCGGCTCGGCCTCCGACCCGAAAGGGAAGGAGGGAATTGCTGCGTTGACTGCGTCGATGATCTCGGACGGCGGCAGCCGCTCGATGAGCTACGACCAGATCGTCCAGGCAATGTACCCAATGGCGACCGGCTTTGCTTCGCAGGTCGATAAGGAGATGACCGTGTTTGCCGGGACGACGCACCGGGACAATCTTCAGAAGTATTACGAGATCGCCTCAGGGATGCTGCTCGACCCGGGGTTCCGCGCGGATGATTTCAACAGGCTCCGCACCGATGCGATCACTTTTTTGAAAGAAAGTCTTCGCGGGAATAACGACGAAGAGCTGGGCAAGGAAGCGATGTACATCTCGATCTATGATGGTCACCCCTACGGCCATCAAAACGTTGGCACGGTGGAGTCGCTCGAAAAACTCACTATCGAAGACGTCAAGAGGTTTTATCGGGACAACTACACGCAGACTAACCTCGTGCTTGGACTAGCAGGCGGGTTTCCAAAGAACTTCGAAGAGAAGATTGAAGCCGATGTTTCCTCGAAGCTACCAGCCGGCACCGCGTCTAAGCTCACTCTGCCTCAACCGCAGAAGATCAGCGGTCTGGAAATGCAGGTCATCGAAAAGGACACGCCGGGCACCGCGATCTCGTTTGGCTTTCCGATAGCGGTAACGCGTTCCGATCCCGATTGGCCTGCGCTTTTGCTCGTGCAGTCATATTTTGGGCAGCACCGTTCGAGCAATAGTTATTTGTATCAGCGGCTCCGGCAGATTCGCGGGTTAAACTACGGCGATTATGCCTACATTGAGTATTTCCCGCGGGGGATGTTTCTGCTTGCGCCCGATTCAAACCTGGGCCGCCGGCAACAGATTTTCCAGGTGTGGATTCGGCCGGTCGAACCGAAGAATGGGTTGTTCACGCTCCGAGCCGGGTTATACGAGCTGAACAAGCTAGTGAAGAACGGAATGTCACAAGAGGACTTCGACACGACGCGCCGGTTTCTTACAAAGAACGTAAACGCTCTCACGAAGACTCAGGACTCGCAGTTGGGCTACGCGCTCGACAGCAAGTACTACGGCATAACGACCTTTACGGATTACGTCCGCGATCGGCTTGGGAAGCTGACACTGGATGATGTGAATCGGGCGATCAAGAAACACCTTCAAGCGGAGAACGTGAAGATTGCGGTGGTCACAAAAGACGCCGCGGCGTTCAAGCAAGCTGCGGTCGAGGGCAAGCCTTCGCCGATCAGTTACACCTCGATGCCGCCAAAGGAGATTCTCGACGAGGACAAGATCATTGAGGCTTACAAGTTGAACTTCAATACGAAGAATGTTGAGGTTATCCCAGTCGCCCAGGTGTTTCAGAAGTGACGTCTTCTTTGCGTATCTGCGGTCCTCTGCGTCTTTGCGCTATAAACTAACTTACCGAATCGCGTTTCTTCGCAAAGCCACAAAGGGCCGCTAGGACGCAAAGTCTTCGGATCCGAAGATCGCGGCCGCTTCTTCGATGCTCGAGGTTATCTGACACTGCGGAATACTCTGAAGAAAGACTCTTCCGTATGCTTTTGTTTTTATACGCGGGTCAAGTATCGATAGCACGCCTCGATCAGTTGTCGATCTAATCAGTCTCCCCAAGCCCTGCTTCAACGTAATCGCCGCTTGAGGCACCGAGTATTGATAAAACGAATTCCCGCCTTGATCATCGATGTACTTTTGGCGAGCCGCAACCACCGGATCGCTCGGAACCGCAAACGGCAGCTTTGAGATGATCACGCACGAAAGCGCCTCACCCTGAACATCGACGCCCTGCCAAAACGACGACGTCGCAAACAACACCGCACCCTCGGTGTTGCGAAAGCGCTCGAGCAAGCCGGCTTTTGAGCCCTGTCCTTGAATAAACGCAGGGTAGTCGATCAGGTCGCGGACCCGTTCGTAAGTCTCACGCATCGAAGCCACGCTGGTGAACAGAACAAACGCGCGTCCGCGGGTCGCTTCGAGGATCTGAACAATCTCCTCGACGGAAGCGTCCAGGAAGTCCCGGGTTCTTGGATCGGGCATGCGTCTGGGCAGATACAGAACCGCTTGCTTCCTAAAGTCGAAATGAGATTCGACGATCACGCTGCGGGCCGCACCGATGCCAAGACGGCCTTTGATAAAGTCAAAGCTGCCTCCGGCGGTCATCGTCGCCGACGTCAAGACCGCCGTCTGGATCTTCCCAAACAGATTCTCCTCGAGTATCCCGGAAACGTCGATCGGCGTTGCATTTATGAACACGCCTCGGCCACGCTTCTCACACCAGTACACAAAATCGGGTTGGTCTCCGCTGACGATGAACTCGAGATCGAACTTTAGGCTCTGCGCGCGCCGCACGATGTTGTCGAGCTCGGCCGGCGGGTCCTTGACCACGCCAAGCATCGTTGTAAGGCGATCGATGCCGTTGTTCAGCGAGATGTAGGCCTCGCCTGCCGCCGTGGGTTCCAGATTGCCATCGCGATCCGGCCGGGCAAATCGGGAGTTACTGAGCGGATAGCGTCCGTCAGATGAGGCCGCGGCGCCTGGACGACGCCGGTAAGTATTGCGCGCCGCTTGCCACCCGCCGCCTTGAGGTGCCTCGCCGTGTGCCGGTTGATCGTCGCCATCGAGCTCGGCTCCTCGAAACGATAGCCAGAACATGTCCGAACGCTGAGATAACCTCGCGAGCGCCTTTATCAACTCTCCCTGCTGCTCCGCCTCTTTGATATCGAGTTTGTTGGCGTCTTGAATGAGATCGCTCACGCGATAATTTGAAACACTCGTTCCAAAATAAGAAGCGGCGACATCTTCAAGCTCGTGCGCTTCGTCGAAGATCACGGTGTTGTAGTCGGGCAGCACCGAACCATAGTCCCCACCGCGCAACGCAAGATCCGCAAAAAACAGATGATGGTTGACAATAACGACGTCAGATTCAATTGCTTCGCGACGCATACGGGTTATGAAACAGGCGTCGTAGTCCGGGCATCTTTGACCGAGACACGTATCCGCGCGAGCGTCGATCTCGGGCCAGAACGATAGGTCTTCCGGGAGATCGGTGAGCTCGGCTCGATCGCCCGTTTCGCTTTCTCCTGCCCATGTGCGAATCTCATCGAAGTAGTCGACCTCGTCGAGGCCCTGTAGCATCGGCGTGCCGGCGGCCTTCTTAAGCCGATAAAGGCAGACGTAGTTAGACCGTCCCTTCATGCAAGTCACTTTGAAGTCGCGAGGGATGATGTGCTGAAGAAAGGGGACGTCTTTTTTATGAAGCTGCTCCTGGAGGTTCTTGGTCGCGGTTGAAACAAGAACGCGGCGTCCGGCCGCAAGCGCGGGTATGAGATAAGCGAGAGTCTTGCCTGTTCCTGTTCCGGCTTCGATCAACGAGAGACCGCCGTCTCTGATGACGTTATTCACGGCCTCGGCCATTTCGACCTGACCGGGGCGATACTCGTAGTTTGGATGATGTTGGGCGATCAGGCCGCCCGGACCGAATACTTCTTCCATAAGCAACCTGGACCTCAGGCCGGAACGGGCACCTTAAAGTACCCTGATGATTGGTGCTTTGACTTCAAACTGTTTTCCGTCACGCTCAAGCACAAGCAACCGCCAGTTGCCGGGCTTACCCCGCAACGAATCGATGACCCTGGCAAAGGAAGCTCCAGTTACTTCGAGCGTTCCTACTTTGATCAGTCTGTCGCCGCGTCGCGCAGCGCTATAGATCTTTTGGTTGGTCTGGTCGGATATCCCCGCGATCACATAGTTGCCGTCACGCTGAGCCTGTAATGTTATGCCAATCACATCAAGATCATGCGGGTTTGGCTTCCCTGTGTTCTCCAGGTAGGCGGCTCCATTTGCATAATCGATTTCAACTCTAAACTGCTTCAAAATATTTCCGCCTATAGCCCCTACAATAGGAGCACTCATCATCTGAGACATATAATTCTCAAAGGTTCCTTTCGGTCGTGAAACCACCGCCGCGCCGCTAAGTTGAAATCTCGAAATCCCAACGCGAGGTATCCGCATCATCAGGCCATTGACCTCCACAGACCCAAGCCCCATGTTGGCGGAACCCACAGCTCCCTTGGCCTGAGGCCATTCAGGTTGCTCGGTGACCCACTTATTAAGCAATTCTTGTGAGACCATTGTAAATGAAGCGCCAGTATCAAGCAGAAAGCCGTAGATCACATTGCCGATCGTCGCCTCTATTCGAGGAAACCCGCTACGCATATTAATTGGAGCAGGTAGCTTCGAACCGCGCGGCTTTACTGTGCCGGGCTTTGCGATTTGGAATTTGCGCCCGGGATAATCAAAAACAACGTGATAACGCATTAACACGTGGCCGGGTAACAGGCCTTCAGCAGGAACGCCCGGCATCATTTTCGACTGACCGATCGCGACAATCGCCCTGGCGCCTTCGAGGTTGAGCCGCATCCGACCGATGTGGACCACAGGTGTCTCGGTCGAAGCGAATTGCGAATCACCTTCTGATGTGACCGTCCCAAGTTTGAGACCCAGTTCACGCGCAAGCGGCTCGACCATTATGAATCCGCCCCCGCCGGTATCAACCCAGAATCGAGCCTTCCGAATGGTACCGTTTGGCCGAGTGAATTCCAGGTCAACAAACGGGCGATTGTTCTCGACGTATAGCGGAACAGTTGCCGACAGGAATTCGGGTTGTCTGTGGGATGAGCTCAGCGCCCCAGTGTTGGCCCGCAATGCGGTAGATAGCGCACCGCTCAAGTGCCAGATCAGAAGGCAGATTGTGCAGCGAAGAACGCAGGTTATCAGCGGTCTGGAGAAGCGCATTAAGTTGGGCCTGTCTTTCTTGAATGATAGATCAGATCTTTAAAAGAAGCTCTGCGAGGAATTTCTTACGCAAAGCGCACAGCGGTTCAAAGTTATTCTCGCGATCGCAGCCACTCATCGAAGGCCAGCAGAGCAATGAGTTCGCCATCTGTTCGCATGCGGTCAATAGTCTCAGTCAGGAGTCGCGGAAGCTGGGAGACTATTTCGTAGTAGTTTGCGATCTGCGTGCTCATCCGCGTTACCTGCTTTCCGACTGCGCCTTGTAAGCTAACTGTTGTGCGCCCGGCTCCGCACCAATCGATTTTCGTAGATAGGAAAGCGCTCACACAGTTCCTTGACCCGCGTGCGTACGCTTGCTTGTAGAGATTCGCTCTCGGGATCCCCGAGGACTTCGCTGATCAAGCCGGCAATCAGGGCCATCTCGTCTTCTTTCATCCCGCGCGTTGTCAGTGCCGGAGTACCGACTCTTATCCCAGACGCCTTCATCGGGGGTTGAGTATCAAACGGGATCGCGTTTTTGTTTACCGTTATCGCCGAGCGTTCGAGAGCCTTTTCCGCCTGAGCACCAGTCAGCCCTCGAACAAATACGTCCACGAGCATTAGGTGATTGTCCGTTCCTCCGGAAACGATTCTGAAGCCGGCGGTTGATAGCTCGCGCGCCAGCGTCTGGGCATTTGAGATGACCTGTTGCTGGTAGTCCTTGAAACCGGCTTCCATTGCCTCTTTGAAGCAGACGGCTTTTGCAGCCACGACGTGCATTAACGGCCCGCCCTGCACGGTCGGGAAGACCGCCCGGTCCACCTCCTTCTGAAACTGCTCGCGACACATCACCATTCCAGCGCGCGGTCCTCGGAGTGTTTTGTGAGTAGTCGTCGTGACAAAGTCCATATGGGCGATTGGGCTCGGATGGAGACCGACGGCAACGAGACCCGCGATGTGCGCGATGTCGGCCATCGAGTGCGCACCAACATCGCGGGCGATTCTTCCTATTCGTTCGAAGTCGATGATTCGCGAATACGCCGATGCGCCGCACAAAATCATTTTTGGTTTATGCTCGTGAGCGAGACGTTCCAGCTCTTCATAGTCGATCTGTTCGGTGTCGGACTTTACGCCGTAAGGAACGATCTTGTAGCTGCGGCCCGAAAAGTTCAGCGGATGCCCGTGAGTTAAGTGCCCTCCATGAGCGAGGTTCATCCCAAGAATCGTGTCGCCGTAGTTAAGCACCGCCAGGTACACAGCCATATTCGCCTGCGAGCCGGAATGTGGTTGAACGTTGACGTGTTCACAGCCGAAGATTCGTTTGGCGCGGTCGCGGGCAATGTTTTCGGCCACGTCGACGAACTCGCAGCCTCCGTAGTAACGCTTCCCCGGATAGCCCTCGGCGTATTTGTTTGTCAACACTGAGCCCATGGCTTCGAGGACGGCCTCCGAGACGAAGTTCTCGGACGCGATCATCTCGAGGTTGTAGGCTAAGCGCCTTTCTTCGTTGGCTATGGTTTCGGCGATCTCGGGATCAATTTCTACGAGGGGTTTGTTCATCTGGTTGGTCATTCTGTTGGAGCCTTTCAACGGAGAAGTCGGGCGGATTGCTCGCAGTTGGATAGTAGCAAAGAGGCGATCGATTGTCAGGAGTCAGAAGTCCGTGGTCCCAATATAGGACATATACGACCTATAGGACCTATATCGGGACTATGGACCACTGACTACTGAAAATATGTCTGAAAATTGTCGCGAGAGATAACCACCTGAGAAGCGAATTTTGGCGTGTCCGGAGGGAAGTTGGCATCCCGGTTGTTGATCTTTAGCTTGAGCGTCAATCGGTTACCGTAGTTCAAGGTGACGTGCGTTTGGGCAGGTGGAAGATCCTGTGATTGGCCTTGTTTCAAGACCAGTGTCGTGGGCTTAGCATCATCGACCTGATACTTAATCCAGACATCTCCGGTAGCGGCTTCGAGTTTGACAACTAACGGCTGGCCGGTTGATACGTCCGGCGCCGCCGGCGGCTGTTGCGCGGGCGGTCCCGGTGTCGCCGGTTGACCCGGTGGTTTCGGTGCGTTCTTTTGCTGCGCTACTGACGTGGTGCCCGAGTCGCTCTCGCCCGTGCCCTGGTTGAGCTGCTTAACAAGCGCGATGACGATGATGATGACAAAGACTACAATGCCGGCGCCGATAACTAAGGTCGGCCAGCTGGTTCGTGAGCGTGACTGACGAAAGGTGACCGGTTCAAAGCGGCGCGAGCTCTCAGGTTCGGGGGTTGGTTTCGGAGGTGGAGCGAGTTTTGGAGCTGCGGGTCGTTGGCTTGAGTGCTCGGACTGCGTCGGAGAGGGAGGCGCTTCGATTGCGTTTTCGTGGGGTTCGGCGCCGGGGCCGGCTAGCTGTTGTTGGTACAGCAGGACTGCCTGATCTTCGTTCATCCCGACGTGTTTCGCATAGGCTCTGATGAACGAACGGGTAAAGATTCCACCTGGAAGAATCGAAAAATTATCCGTCTCGATGGCTTTAAGAAAGCGCGTACCGATTCGTGTCGCTTCCGCTATCTCAGCGAGCGAAATACCGCGCTCCTCTCGCCGGTTTCTGAGTTCTTCGCCCAGTGTCGGCATAATTAGCCGAGCGACCTCTCTAACTCCTGTCCAGCAGCTTGAAGGGGGATTGCAGAACGCTGAGATATTAAGATAAGCCCTTAGGGGTGTCAAGCACGGGGTCAGAAGGCAGAAAGCAGAAGGCAGAAGGCAGAAGGCAGAAAGCAGAACGCAGAACTCCTCAGCTCCTCTGCTTTCTGCCTTCTGCCTTCTGCTTTCTGCCTTCTGCTTTCTGCCTTCTGCTTTCTGCCTTCTGCTTTTTGGCCCTCTGCTTGACTCACTGTTATGCGTTTTGTTAGTTTCAGTCTCTCAGTGAGCACTCTCGCCAAAGCTCGCGCTCAAGCTATTAAATCGCAATCCTCGGAGGACTCTTATCTATGAATACAGAAGCGCTCGGGATGATTGAAACAAAAGGTTTCGTCGGAGCCGTAGAAGCAGCTGACGCGATGGTGAAAGCCGCGAACGTCATTCTGGTTGGTCGCGAGTACATCGGAGCAGGCTATGTAACGGTTCTCGTCCGGGGAGATGTCGGTGCGGTTAAGGCAGCGACCGATGCCGGGGCCGCGGCTGCTCGACGAGTTGGCGAATTAGTTAGTGTTCACGTGATACCACGCCCTCACAGAGAACTCGAACAAGTGCTTGAATCTAGCGGAATCGTGGCCGCAACGGCTCAACTCAGCGCCGGCGCGCGCGGACAGTTGTCGTCCGGTACACAAGACGACGGAAAACGGTCATTGTCGTCTTCTACGCCTACCAAAGAGAGAGTGAAGTAGTTAGGAAGTCCGTAGTCAGTAGTCCGTAGTCAGTAGTCCGTGGCGATAAGTGTCGA
>DASRIZ010000265.1:0-8492 GCA_035649735.1 Blastocatellia bacterium
TGGTTGTGCCGATAAGGGTCCGCGGGCTGGCTGCGCCGCCCTTTTCCGAAACCGCTTTGCCGGTAACCAGGTGAGCCGAATCATCGGCGACCATAACCCGCACCTTGCCCGATTCACGATCAAAATACGTGTTGCCGACGATGCCGTTCAGAGCTGGAACAGATCCGCTTGAGATCGCCGCGTGCCCGCAAGCTGTGAACGTCGGAACATAATCGTAATTAGCATTGGTGAAGAGTGCCCCGTCGTTAGTCAACCGTTTGAACCCGCCGTTGCCAAACAGATCTCCAAACCGTTCCAGATAGTCATAGCGAAACTGGTCGACGACAATGAGCAGAACGAGTTTTGGTTTCGTTATGGCGCCGCGCGCAACACCCGCGCGAGCTGGAGCTTGCCGCTGCGCATCACTCGCCTGCGGCAGCATCGACAGAGCGAGCAGTAAAACAACGATAATCCGAGTAAGCGTTTTGTTCCGATTATTAGTCATTTTCATTGAATATCTGTTTGCGTTAAACAGACCCACACCGTAATTCACGTAAGCAGGCGATGTCAACCTGAGCAAACTCGTAGATAAGGAATAAACGACTGTAAGATCAACATCTAAGCCTGAGTAAAATTGAGTACACTTGAATACCGAGGTGTGATATATAGACTCCCCTAAACCTCCAAAATGGCGGCGACGCAGAAAACAATCGAGGATGGGCAGCCCAAACGCCGAGGCGTGCATATATCGTGGCGGTTGTTGTTGATCGTCTCGTTTCTGGTTGCCGGCGTGGCGCTCGTTGCCGGTCTCATTGCGTTTCAATCCCGAGGATCCTACGTCGAGCGCGGAACGCGAGCGCTCGTCGAAGCATTCAGCAAACAGCGCTTGATTGAGCCGCGCTTATCCGGCGGACTCAAATGCGCAAAATTCAGCTCGGGTGGCGCTGATTTGGCCGGAGTCAACAAAGATTTTGAGCAGGCGCAAGCATTGATCACTGAGGCCGTTGCCAGAAAGGAGCCGGGAGCCGAGCTCGCGTATGGACGATTGTTGGTAAGCAAAAACGAGAAGTTGACCGACGCACAAAGGTACCTGAGTCGCGCTGTGTTCCTCTCGCCGGAAAGCGCTGAAGCACACAATGATCTTGGCGTCTGTTTTATCCAACAGGGTAAGACCGAAGATGCAATAGACGAATTCGAAACCGCACTCGAAATCAGCACCGAGATGCCGGAGGCCTTCTTCAATCGCGCGCTCTGTTATCAGCAACTCTTGCTCAAGGATGCCGCACGAGAAGACTTGACTCGACTGGTATCGATCGAAGGCGAGAAAGAATGGAAAAAGGAGATCGAACAAAGGTTGGAGGTGTTGTCTGCATCTCCGGTTTCCGAGCAATCTTCAGATAAGAAGATTTATGACGGGTTGAATGCCGCGATAGCTGCGGGCCGGCTTGACGAGGCAAAGAGGATTACAGATCAGAGTTCCGAACGCATCAGCCGCACCGCGGTGTGGGAACTCGCACCTCGGCAGTTAAAAACCGCCGTACTGGGCAGTAGTTCTGAAGCCAACCATGTTCTTTCGGAAATGGATTTGATCGGAAGTGTGCTGGTGGAAACACGGGGCAACTCGTTGGTAGCCGATCTTGCAAAGTATCTGCGTGATCTTCCGGAAGCCGAACGCCAGTCTGAGCTTGATCTGATCTCGTCTTATGTAGAAACCGTTGGAAAGTTTCAAGCAGGCCAACCCGTCGACGGCCTGGGAGTTTTTCAGCACCTTCAGCAACAGTTTCGCGAACGCGGCAATTATGTGTTCGAGGCTTTGTCGGCGTTTCAACGCGCAAACTACTGCTATAAGGCAAAACGGTTCTCCGAGAGCTTAAAGCTTCTTAAAGACGCCCTCACTTTAGTAGAACAACGCAACTGGCCGTATAACCGCGCCTTCATATTGAACCTTCTCGCGCTTCAGACCTCGCGGCTCGGTCAAGATTCGCTGGCGATCAAATATTTCGAACAAGCTCTTTCGCTGTGCAACAAGTCACCTCACCTCGAGTCGCAAGTACTTCAGTACATGAGCGTTCCATATTGGCGGCTTGGAGACCTCGACACCGCACTTGGCCGCCTTCGGGATTCAACCAAACTTTACCTGGAAAACGGGCAACAACCGAATTTGCTCGGTAATCTCGCACATAATTATTCGGAGATAGCCGACATCTACCGCCAGCGCAATAAACACGGTCTGTCCCTGCTCTACGCGAAGGAAGCCCTCGGTTACGCCATACAAGCCAACGAGCTGAAATACGCAGCAGAGTATTCATCATTTATTGCTCTGGAGCACTCGCGTCTAAATCAACTTGAAGAGGCTGACGTTGAACTCAAGCGCGCCCTTGAGTATCTGGCTCAGATCGAGCCTGGCGCCGAGCGTGACTTCACCGAGACGCTGGTCCTGACAAATGGGGGCGAGGTAGCCGTCCGCGGCGGGGATCCGTCGCGCGCGCTAACTTACTACAACAACGCCCTGGCTCTTACCGCCGGCGGCGAGGGAACAACTCTGGCGGCGATAGACGTTCTTCGAGGTCGCGCTTCAGCCTTTGCTGAACTGGGACAAAACAACAAGGCCCACTCGGACTTGATGGGCGCTATCGAGCTCATCGAGAGATATCGTTCACAAATCGCGGTAAGCAAGCAACGGAGCCATTTCCTGGATGCGAGCCACAAGGTCTTCGATCAGCTGATTTATCTCGACGCCACCGTGCTGAATCGGCCGTCCGAGGCATTCGAGCTGTCCGAGCGGGCTCGAGCGCGCGCACTGCTAGAGGAAATCGGGCTAAATGAAAAGCCAGGCTCGGGGTCGTCCCCGACAGGCTCTTCAAGTATCCAACCTACCATAAACGCGCTTAAACTTACCGAGGTTCAGTCTTATCTGGACGACGATTCGATGGTGGTGGAATACTCAGTCACCAGTAAAGGTACGTTTCTGTTTCTGATCACTCGTTCTGAATTCAGAGTGGTGCCATCGGATGCAACTACCGAGATCCTTGACCGATTGGTACGCGATTACATATCCGACCTGCGGCGTATTGCGAACGAAGACGAACTTAATGAAAAGGCGGCAGCGTTATACGATCTTCTAATAAAGCCGGTGAAAGAGGATGTAGCAAGAAAGACAAATGTCTGGATAGTTCCGGACAAGGCCCTGCATTTTCTCCCGTTCGCCGGTTTGGTTGATCGTTCAAACAACACTTATCTGATAGACTCGCAGCCGTTGACCCTGACATATGCGCCGTCGGCTTCCGTGCTGGCGAAATGCCTTAACGAAGACAGGTCATCGAAATCCTCCGGGCCCGAAAGGATTTTAGCGGTGGGTAACCCGCTTCTGAATCGCGACGCTTTTCCGAACCTGTCGCCGCTGGTTGATGCCGAAACCGAAGCCAGGCAGTCAGCAAGTGTTTACGCTCCTGGCTCAGTGGTCCTTGTCGGAGAGCAGGCCACCGAGCCAAGGGTACGCGCTTCGATCGCAGATTGTGACGTGGCTCACCTGGCGCTGCACTGCCTGGTCGAACAGAGTTCTCCCTGGTTGGCCGCGCTAGTGCTTGCGGACGCAAAGCCGGGGAGCGCATCCGGATCTGGTTATGCAGCTGCGGCGAAACGCTCTGATGACAGCGCCAATAACCGCAGCGCGGCGGTGGCCAGGGCGCTGCCTTACGAGCCGGCGGTCGATGACAATGATGGGCTCCTTTATCTCAATGAGCTGTACGGCATCAAGTTGCCGAAGACAAGACTGGTGGTGCTGTCCGCCTGTCAGAGCGGGTTGGGGCAATACTACAGAGGCGAAGGCATTGTGAGTTTAGTGCGGCCGCTGCTTGCGGCGGGAGTGCCTACGGTGGTCGCTAGCCTTTGGATGGTCAACTCACAAGCTACAAGCGATCTGATGATCGCGTTCCACAGTCAGCGAAAGCTAGACAATAAACGCACCGGAGAGGCTTTACATTATGCGCAATTGAAGATCAGGCAGAGTGACCGCTTTCGACATCCTTATTACTGGGCTCCGTTCATAGCAGTCGGCGCTAATAACTGAAGACCGAATCAACGACTACGGAACTCCAACTCGCGTGCCGTTGCTGCATAGCCGCAAGCGAGTGGGTTTTCCAGGATTGCAAAAGGAGATGACCAGATGCGAGTAACAATAGTTCTCGAAACCGGGGCGTTCTTCCCTCAGAATCCTAAACAGACGTTTGTTGATGTTGGATACTTTGAAACGCTAAGCCAATCCGACATCGCAGTAACCGAAGACGGCCGAGCTGTACTAACCTCACAGGCCAGCAAGTTCGGCAAAGGGAACACCAGGATCGAAGTCGAACACCTCGAAAAGGATCGGATTACCGTTAAGACACCGGTGACGCTGTCAAAATCGTACAACGATGACATCCTCAAGAAGTACGATCTCTATGACCGCAATGAGTTACCTGCTTTCATCGAGAATGAGTACGATTGCATATTCCGGTTTCACTCAGGCGTCTTCAAAAGCGCGGATGTAAGGCCTCGCCGCTTCACCGCTCACCGGCTATCCGATGACCAGCCGACGACCGGAAAAGACAAGTCGACCCGTGCCATCGCCAAC
Organism: Blastocatellia bacterium; assembly: GCA_035649735.1. Taxonomy (GTDB): domain Bacteria; phylum Acidobacteriota; class Blastocatellia; order UBA7656; family UBA7656; genus Onstottus_A. The sequence goes on from DASRIZ010000265.1 coordinate 4,592, forward strand.
GAGATCCACGTCGAGTATGACGTGGCTGCTGGAGAAACACTCAGACTCCGGGCAAACGGCCAAAAGGAAGTCTGGTCAACAGACAATGTGTCGCCTGGTACAAACAGCGTCGTAGTCACGATATTGGCCGATGATCAACTTAATCCGGCCTATCACAAGAGGGCTCTCAATCACCAGGCACAACACTATTATCTTCCTAACTCTGATCCCCCGCCGATGGATGGTCCCTAGAGGAGCATAATGCATCGACGATCGCAGGAGTAATGTCTACCAGTGACCGCACTCGAGAAGCTATTTGTTTGTGAGCGGCGCCGAATGCCAGCGTCGCCACCGGGTTCAGCGTGTGGCTGCGGGTCGAGAGATCTTCGATGTTTCCGTGATCGCTGGTCAGAATCACCGTAACCCTCGAAAGATCCGCGGCTTCGAGGACCGCTCGAACGAACCGGCCGAGATCGATCAGATGCTCGCGCGCAAGATCTCCGCGCTGGGCGTGGCCGATACGATCAGTGATGAAGTGCTCGTATAGAGTGAAGTCGTGACTTGCTGCTATTGCGGCCAACCTTGTGCCTGCAGTTTCCGGGGTACAGCTATCGACTTCTACGCCTCTCTCGATTAGAAACCTGTTTGTGAAGTCGTGACTGACCGCGCAGCCGGCTTTGAGATCTTCGAGTAGGCGAAGCTGGAGACCAGCCGTTTGGGCAGCTACGGTAGTCGCCGAAATAAACCGCGGTGGGTTGTCGACATAACTCCTGGTGTAGGCGTTCGCAAACGTAACCGTTCTATCAAGCGCCATCAGCTTTTTGTAGATCGAGTGCTCCGCGAGTGCTTGTTTCAGTCGCGGCGACGGATAGCCGTGAAGGTGTCTGCCGATAAGCTTCGCAGCGTTGACGCCGGTAAGGATCGCAGTCTGCCCGGTCGCGCTCTGGGGCAATCCTTCGACACCCAGTCGCGCATCGGTCTCCGCCATTATCCCATCAAACGGCAGCTGTGGTTCCTCACCCTGAAAGATCGAGAAAAACTCAGACTCGAGACCATCGAGCGGATTGTGTTCTCCGCGCGTCCCTATTCCAATACCATCGATGAAAATTAGAAGAATTGAAGAGCGAGGGGGAGACGGGGCGAGGGGGAGAGTGGGCGACGGGGAGGGGGCGACAAGGCGAGGCGGAGACGGGGCGACGGGGCGTTCGAGCGACGGAGATGAACGGCGCGGCGACGAAGGCACTGCATTCTCCGAATCAAATTCTAGTGGATCGTCCATTGGTCAGGGTGGTCTATCATTCGGACGAGTTGGCCCAGAATCTTGTCGTATGTATGTAATGGCAACGCCAGGCAAATTCGAGCCAAACTCTTGTCTCTTCTGCCTCGCCCTCCGAATCACTCAGTTTGCTTATGAAATGGGCCGCATAACGGCGTTTTCGCCACGCTTCGCCGATATTGGTGCACACGGAACGTGAGCAGCGTCGCATCTGGTCAACCATCGAGAACTTTTCTTCGGCAGGAAAGGTCTTGGTCATCTCAAAGACCCGCATCGCAGCGTCCATTGCGGTTTGATAGACTCGGAGATCTCGGTAGCTTCTGATTCGCTGTTTCACCGAACGCTTGCTTGAGAAGCGTATCCCAGTCGCCCTCTCCCAGTCGCCTACCTCTCCCCAGTTACCTCCTCTCGCGCTCGCCACGTCGCCCCGTCGCCCCGTCGCCCACTCGCCCCGTCTCCCCCTCATTCCTCTTCCGTTACCCGAACTCGACCGTCCTCGACCGCTTGATGCACAATCTTCTGCGCGATCAGCGCGGGGACTTCCGCGTAGTGGTCAAGCTCCATTGTGTATGACCCGCGCGCTCCGGTTATCGAATTGAGCGTCGATTGATAAGACAGCATCTCCGACAAAGGCACTTGCGCTTTGACGACCGCCTGATTTCCTTTCGTGTCCATTCCCGACACGCGCCCGCGTCTCGAGTTGATGTCGCCGAGGATGTCTCCCGAGACTTCCTGAGGCGCCGTGATTTCCACGTTCATCACCGGTTCGAGCAGTACCGGCTTTACTCTTTCTATCGCGGTGCGAAACGCCTTTCGCCCGGCCATCTGAAATGAGAGATCGTCAGAGTCTACCGCGTGAAACTTGCCGTCTATCAGCTCGACTTTGAAGTCAACCATTGGATAACCGGCGATGGCCCCGCGGGCGGCGGCGTCCTTGATTCCCTTTTCAACCGCCGGTCGCCAATTCTGAGGGATCGCTCCGCCGAAGATCTTGTCGACGAACTCAAATCCCCCGCCGCGAGGCAGCCCTTCGAACACGCACGTAGCCTCGGCGAACTGACCGCGGCCCCCTGTTTGTTTCTTGTGACGTCCAACAATTTCGGCTCGCCCCTTGAAAGTTTCGAGGTAAGCGACTTTGGGTGGGTGTAGCTCGACTTCCACACCGTATCGGCGTTTCAGTTTGTTCACCGCGACTTCGACGTGAGTTTGTCCCGAACCGGAAAGCAGAAACTCATTGGTTTGCGGTTCGCGATCGAACCGAAGCGCAAGATCCTCCTCGAGCATCTTGTGAAGAGCTTGAGAGAGCTTGTCTTCGTCGCTGCGCGTCTTTGCAGTTATGGCAAATGCCACTGCCGGTCTGGGGAAGTGAACTGTCTCATAGGAAATTGGCGAAGCCTTATCGCAAAACGTATCGCCGGTATGAGTCTCTTTCAGTTTAGTAACAGCGATGATGTCCCCGGCGTGGGCTTCGGCAACTTTTTCGAGTGACTTGCCCTGCATCACGTGGAGCGGGCCGAGCCGTTCCGTAGTGTTCTTGGTTATGTTGTAGACAGTCGCGTCGGATTTTACGTGTCCGGAATAAATCTTGAAGATGTTAATTCGGCCGGCAAACGGATCGGCCACCGTCTTGAACACCAATGCCGAAAACGGTGCGACGTCTCTGACCTCGCGCTCTATCGACTCGTCGCTTTCGGGGCTGGGATGACCAATTGCAGATCCGAGCTCATCAGGAGCCGGAGCAAGTTCGACGAGCGCGGTCAGCAGCGATTGGATCCCGATGTTTGGAATTCCGGAAGCAACCAGAATTGGAAATAGCCTTCGCTCGGTAACCGCGGCCTTGATCCCCGGAATCAGGTCCTCATCGCTGAGTGTCCCGTCGTTGAAATACTTCTCCATCAACGCCTCGGAGCTCTCGGCGACCACGTCTATGATCTTCTCGCGCGCCGTGTCGGCGGCTGCTTTGAGGTCAGCGGGCACGTCGCCTTCGGTGGGTTTCCCACTGCCGTCGGCTTCGTAGGTATAAGCTCGCATATGGATCAAATCAATAACGCCTTTAAAGCTGTGCTCGCTTCCTATTGGCATTTGAATAGGCACTGCCGACCGGCCGAACGCTTCAGTAATTCCGGCCACAGCCTGTTCGAAGTCGGCTCGCTCCCGGTCCATCTTTGAGACGACGATCAGACGCGGAATGCCAAACTCGTCGGCATAGCTCCATGCTTTTTCTGTTTGGACTTCGACGCCGCTGACGGCGTCTACGACGACCAGTGCGGAGTCACTGGCGCGTAGTGCGGCTTTCGCGTCGAGTATAAATGCGGCGAATCCCGGCGTATCGAGTATGTTGATCTTAGTACCTTTCCAATCGCAGTACGCTAGGGAGCTAATAATGGTAAGTTTCCGTGAAATCTCGTCTTCATCATAGTCAGTGGTTGTTGTTCCATCGTCTACGCGGCCTAATCTGTTAGTGGCCCCCGCGTCAAACAACATCGCCGAAACCAGCGAGGTTTTTCCCGCGTGGCCGTGACCTACAATGCCAACGTTTCTGATCTCCTTGGTGCCATAGACCTTCATAGAGCGGTCTCCTTTTTTGATGTTATGAGAAAGTTGATTGAGCTTATAACCGAGCAAGCTTGATGCGCAAGAGAGGCA
>DASRIZ010000266.1:0-17943 GCA_035649735.1 Blastocatellia bacterium
CTCAACTCTTTCCGGGGCGACGGTCAGTGACACGCCATCTCTTGTGCGCCGGCCGCGAGCGAGCAGTCTTATGGTCATCGATGCGCGCGAGGCCTCCTCGATGTCTTCGACCTTAATATTGCGGATACCCTCGCGAATCACGTCGCCCGGGTGTGTCCCGGCATTCATGAGTACATTTGCCAGGGCCGCTGCTTTCACCGCCGCGTCCCACCCGTCGATGTCGAAGTCGGCGTTTGACTCTGCTATCCCCAGCCGTCTTGCTTCGTCCAACGATTCCTCAAACGACCGCCCCGCCTCCATCCCCGTTAGGATAAGGTTCGTGGTGCTGTTGAGAACGCCGGTGAAGCCGAGAATTTGGACACCGGGCAGACAAGATTCGACGAGATTAAAGACCGGCGCTCCATCCATAACGGTGCCTTCAAAACGAAAGCACGCCCCGCAATCAACCGCCCTGGCTTTCAGATCGGCGTAAGCGAACGCGATTGGTCCTTTGTTGGCGGTGACCACGTGAAAGCCTCGTTCGAGGGCGGTTCGAATGTAGGTCGTCGCGGGTTGGCCGTCTGAGGGATTGAGCGGCGTTGTTTCGAACAAAACATCAGCGTCGCAGTTCGTTATAACCGCTAGCGTATCTGACACGGCGCGCGCGCCCGGCAGTTCGGTCAGATTTCCGCCTCGTTCAACGCACTCGGCGGCCTGGAGCAGATCGATACCGGCAGGGGATGTGATGCATCCGTGGTTGGCGGTTGCTATGGCGATGGTTCGCCACCGAACTCCGTATTCCAGCTCAAGGGCCGGCTGATGCTCAGCCATCATTTGAGCGAAAGCCCGCGCGACGTTACCAAACCCGATGAATGCGAGTTGGAAATGCATCACTCTTCATTCTTCAAGCTCAGCAATAAAATTGCTGATCAACTCTAGGCCCTCTCGGAGATAATCAGCGTTCGAGCCGAACCCGATTCGCAAGTACTTGCCCATCAGAAATTGCTCCCCGGGCACGATCAACACGCTCTTTTCTTTCCTGAGACGTTCCGCAAAATCGAGCGAGCCAATATCGAGGTGGTAACGCAAATACGCGATAGCTCCAGCCTGCGGCCGAACAAACGACAACTCGTTAGCGTGAGCCCACTCCTCAATAATCGGATAGTTCGAGTTTAGTACTTTTTTGGTTCGCTCGAGCAGCCGTGCTCGATTATCCGGCGTCAATGCCACGCGTGCGAGCCAATCGCTCGCCGGACCCGGGCCTATCGTGGTGTAGTCGTGATACGACCACGCCTCTGCGACAAGCTCGGGTGTGGACGCAATCCAACCGATCCTAAGCCCCGGCAAGCCGTAAGCCTTCGAAAGCCCGCTGGTAATGATCGCCTTTTCGTATGTTCCCCAAAAGCTCGGCGTGATATCCCGCTGAAGCTCGGCGCCTCGATAAACCTCGTCGACGAGCAGCCAGGCATCAGCCCGTCGCGCCGCAGCAACGACTCGCTCCATTTCCTGTTGCGTCAGGATCGCGCCCGTTGGGTTGTTGGGATTGCAGATCGCTATCAACTTTGTTCTCGGCGACACCGACCGCTCCAGCGCATCCAGATCAGGAGCCCACTCGAGCTCTTCGATGAGCGGCAACGGCCTTAGCTCGGCCCCGAAGGCGCGCACCAGTCCCCAGAGCTGCATATAGTTTGGCAACATCATCACTACTTCATCGCCAGGTTCAGTGAGCATCCAGGCCACCAGGAAATTCGCTTCAGCCGTGCCGACGGTGGCAATAATGTTCTCTTCACCCGCACCGGGATATATTGCGGCGATTGCTCTGCGCAGCTCGGGTGTTCCGTTCGATTGGCTGTAGCCGAGCTCGATACCCAGCAGCGTTTCGCGATCCTTCGGGTCGGGTATCAGCTCACCGATTGAAGCGGGGTGAACCCCGCTTTCTGAGAGGTTGTAACGGACGAGGTTTTCCCACGTCGACTGCATTCGCTCCATCTGGAATTGTTCGAGCTTCATGGTTCTCTCCACTCGTAAACGTAGACTGTCCAGTCGTATCGTAGACTGTCCAGTCGTAACGTAGACTGTCCAGTCTGCGTAGATATGTGAGCGGTACAAACTTGCGCAGACTGGATAGTCTACGCTACGTGGTCCGAACTCGCGCAGACTGGACAGTCTACGCCAAGGCCTCAGGATCCTCTCAGATCATTCTCGGCATAGTCACAGATTAACCGCTCCGGATCGCGTTCGTTGAATGCCTCCTGATTTAGCCAGATCTTTACTCGGCCCTCTGCGGTTTCGCAGATTATCTGATCATAGTGAACGAAATGCCCGGTGAGCTGACCAAACTCGTTGAAGATGTAAGCAGGTATAAAACTGCGAATATCATTGAACGGAATTATCACGCGACCCTCCCTGGAATTAGGGTGACAGCATAGATTATGAGCTGTGAGTGGGCAAGCGATGTCGAATGAGGACGCGGGCATCACTGTTCGAACGTATTGGCGCGGATACACAACGCGAGGTGTGTACCGCTTTCCTCGCTAGCGAGGGTCTTCGTCGGTCTTTGGAGGTTTTTGATACAGAGCTTCGGGCTTTGATGAAGCTGGCAGGCTCTCAACGACAACGTAATCCATTATCTGGATGTGAATGGTGTCGCCAAGCGAGTTGACGCGTGGCATCTCCCAGACCATTCCATTCCATGTCGCAAGGTCGAATGACTCCGGGTCATTCGGCGCTCCACGTATTCTCACCCATGCTTGTTGACCTTTGATCATCCTCGCTCACAACAATTCTCCCTCTTCCGCATGCGATGCTTGCAAGCCGAGGGGCTGGAGAAGGCACCTACAAAGTGCCACAGTTGGTCTGGCAATATCAAGAGTTGTCGAATGTGGCGTAGCGCCACCAGAGGTTGGTGTGAGTTTAGATCACGGTGGTCACGATTTCGCGGATACTTCGCTGCAGCTCGGAGTCATCGGTTATCGGGCTGCTTATCGCGACTTCGCAGGCCAGGTGAGGGTGGATGCCGCTGCTGACCAGCTGCGCGGCGTAAACCAGCAGGCGAGTGGATACCCCTTCCTCAAGGCCGTGGCCTTTGAGATTTCGAACCTTCTCGCCAATCAGCACCAGGTCGCGTGCGGTCTGTTCGTCAATGCCGCCTTCGTGCATCAGCACGTCGGCTTCCAGGTGGGCGGGCGGATAATCAAACTCGAGCCCTACGAAGCGCTGCCGGGTCGATTGTTTAAGATCTTTGAGCACGCTTTGATAGCCTGGGTTGTATGAAACGACGAGCATGAACTCCTCAGGCGCTTGCAGGACGGTGCCTCGCTTCTCGACCGGAAGGATTCTCCGGTCGTCGGTTAGAGGGTGAATAAGGACTATTGTGTCTTTGCGAGCTTCGACTACTTCGTCGAGATAGCAGATCGCACCGTGCTTGACGGCGGTTGTTAGCGGACCGTCGTGCCAGACAGTTTCGTCGCCTTCCAATAAGAAACGCCCGACCAGATCGGTAGCGGATAAGTCTTCGTGACACGCTACAGTGATCAACGGGCGATTCAAACGCCAAGCCATGTATTCAATAAAGCGAGTTTTGCCGCAACCAGTGGGACCCTTGAGCATTACCGGGAGCTTCGCTCGGTAGGCCGCCTCGAATAACCCAACCTCTTTTCCGACCGGCAGGTAATACGGTTCGCGCCCAATGACGTGTTTCTCAATCGCCTGTTCTACGGTGCCTTGGTCTGTAGTCATAAGAGTGAAACGTGAAACGTGATGCGTGATTCGTGATGCGTGATTCGTAAGACGTGTTGGGTGATGCGTGGAAGGTGATTCGTCTCGGCACCTTCCCTGTATCACGCATCACGCATCACGTTTCATTTCTCGTTCCTTTCCGCAAGTTCCCGGCATTGTGTATAATTCAGTGCTTTAAAACGATCAATGCGCGCTAGCCTGAGCATCGACGATCGGCAATGATAGCATCGCCTTAGCGCGCGAGGCAAAGATCACGCAATGACTGTAGCAGTAGCAATGAGCGGCGGCGTCGACAGTTCAGTCGCGGCCGCAATACTAAAGCGCCAGGGGCACGAGGTCGTCGGCTTCACGATGCAATTGTGGAATCAACGGAGAAGGCTGGCGCCGGATGAGGAGCCTCAGCCGTCTCGGTGCTGCTCGCTGGACGACGTCTATGACGCCCGAAGCGTCGCGAACGACCTCGGCATACCGTTCTATGTGCTCAATCTTGAAGACGAATTCGAGCGTGGTGTCGTTCGTCCCTTTGTCGAGGACTATCTTGCCGGCCGTACACCTATCCCGTGTGTTTCATGCAATACGAAGCTAAAGTTCGCCCGGCTTGTAAACGTCGCGCGAGAAGTCGGCGCAGAGCAGGTAGCGACGGGTCATTATGCCAGAGTGGAGTACAACACGCTGACCCAGCGATTCATGCTCAAGAAAGGGCGCGATCTTTCAAAGGATCAGTCGTACTTTCTTTTCGAGATGACCCAAAAGCAGCTGGAAAGGGCAGTCTTTCCACTAGGAGATCTGACGAAACCAGAGGTTCGCGAAATAGCGCGTAGTGTGGGACTCGAGACTGCGGGCAAGCCCGAGAGCCAGGAGATATGCTTTGTGCCGGATGGGGATTACGCGCGATTTGTCGAGAACTACGCGCGTTACGAAATGGGAGAGCAGACCGGTGCGGCAGGCGAAATAAGGACTGCTGATGGAAAGCTCATCGGCGAGCACCCCGGATTGCACCGGTTTACTATTGGCCAGCGACGCGGGATTGGAATCGCGTCCAGTGAGCCACTCTATGTCGTCAAGATCGATGTGCCGCTCAATCAACTTGTGGTTGGCAACCGGAACGAGCTATATGCCGGATCCCTGGTAGCGACTGGCGTCAATTGGCTTTCTATTCACTCCCCGAACAGTTCCGTTCGCGCGAATGTGCGAATAAGGTATCGCGCTGTGGAGGCGCCGGCCGTGATCACGCCCACGGAGGCAGGCCGAGTTAGGGTTGATTTTGATGAGCCGCAAGCTGCAATTACCCCTGGCCAGGCGGCGGTCTTCTACGATGATGACGTCGTGGTTGGAGGCGGCTGGATTAGCTGAGATGGGGAAGTGAAGAGAGAAGAAGGGCTCATTTTCCATTTTCATTTATCGTTTGTCATTTGCAACGACTGTTAGTTCTAAATGAAAAATGACAATTGGAAAATCACAAATGGAAAATAGACAAAAGGCATTCAGGTTATTAAGGGCAGCTCAGCTGATTGCTTGTTCTGTCTTTTTGCTTGTCCTTTCGGCCTGTGGTCCCGATCGCGGCGCTATTAAGTCTGATTCGGAATTCGGTTATTGTCCTGTTTGCCGGATGAAGGTAAAAGCGTCGGACCCCTGGGCAGCCGAGATCTTTTTCAAGGATCAAACCAAAGTGATGTTCGAGTCGCCCGGAGATATGCTTGCTTTTTATACTTCGCCGACCGGCTCCGAAGTGGACGACGCGCACAAGGATCGCACTAAGATCGACCGAATCGTGGTTAAGGATTATCAGTCGAAACAAGCGATTGATGCTCATCAAGCCGTGTTCGTTTATAAGAGCAACATCAACGGGCCGATGGGCGCGGACTTTTTGCCTTTTGCCAGGCGGGCGGATGCGGAAACGTTCGTGGCGGCAAACGGAGGAACTCTGGTGTCGCTGAAGGAAGTGACGGGAGATATGGCTCGGGACTTGAGAAAGTGATCAGGGACGTACCGTAGACTGTCCAGTCTGCGGCGCTCTAGGTCTGACGTTCAAGCAAAGACACGAGCGGCAAGCTACATTCGACTGTCCTCTTCTGCGGGGTTAACATTTCAGACAAAGATACGAATATGAGAATCAGATCGATTATCAAAGTGGGACTAACCGCATTTGCATTGTTGCTGTTGCCTGCCGCAGTGCTTGCACAAGGGAGCGATCGCGTCGTCAAAGCCGCAGGTTATGCTTCGGCTGATGGCGTACGGCCCGGCGACAAGTTCAAAGTCGCGATCGCTGTTGAAGTGGGCGATGGTTATCACATCAATGCGCATCGCCCAACCCTGGAGTTTTTGATCCCAACCAGCGTGGCGTTTGGAGCTCCAGCGGGAATTACTTTCTCAGCTGAAAAGTATCCCGCTCCGAAGCATCGCAGGTTTGAATTCGCGCCAGAAACCGAGCTTGCTGTCCACGAAGGAACTTTGTTCATTACGGCCGAAGCACAGGCCGACAGCGCTGTTAAGACGGGCGACGCAACCATTCGCGCGCTGGTGACGGTTCAAGCTTGCAATGACTCACAGTGCCTCGCGCCGTCGGACCTATCAGTTGAAATACCAATAAAGATTGTCGCTGCGAATCTTCCTATCAAGGATGTCAACCAGGAGATATTCGCAAAAGCTGGGGCCCAGCCGGAAGCGTCAGAAGCTGACTCGGGCGCCCTTGTTGAATATCAAGGCGGCTCCAACGATTCGATCGCGGATCAACTAGCCGCCGGCGGCATCCTGTCGGTCTTAGTCGGAGTGTTTTTCGCGGGGCTTTTGCTGAACACCACACCCTGCGTTTATCCGATCATTCCGATTACCATCGGATTCTTCGTCAATCAGAGCGCGGCACAGAAGGGAAAGCCGAAGATCAGCAAGACTTTCTTTATGGCGTCGATGTACGTGCTGGGGATGGCGCTTACCTATTCTTTGCTTGGCGTTATTGCCGCGAAATCGGGCGGCCTGTTTGGCGCGGCGTTGCAGAATCCGATCGTGCTGATAATCCTGGCCGGAACCATGGTCGCGCTTTCGCTGTCTATGTTTGGCGTCTATGAGTTCAAGCTACCCGAGTCCTTGAACAGGATGGCAACTAGCAGTACTCAATCGACAAGCGGGGCCCTGGGCGCATTTGTGATGGGATTGACGATGGGCATCGTAGCCGCGCCGTGCATTGGACCGTTTGTGCTGGCATTGCTTGTTCACGTAGGCACAAAGGGAAGCGCCGCTTACGGGTTTATGCTTTTCTTTGTCCTGGCACTCGGACTCGGATTGCCTTACCTGGTGCTTGGAACGTTTTCGGGAGCGCTCAAGACGCTTCCACGTTCTGGTTTGTGGATGGTGACCGTGCGCAAGGTTTTTGGGCTGGTGCTTATTGGAATGGCCCTCTATTTTTTGATGCCGTTGATGGGCGCGGCAACCAATTATGTATTTATCGTTTTCTTCGTGGCGTCTGCGCTATACCTGTTGTTCTGGGAGGCAGGCCGGACAAAGCCCAAGCAGTTCGGGTGGGTGTTGAGGGCGATCGGGGTGGGCGCCGCTGCGGTTGCCGTTGTGCTGGCATTGCCAAAGAAGATCGAAGCCGAGATTCCGTGGGTCCCTTACAGCGAGCAGGCGCTCGCCGACGCAAAGAGAGAAGGGAAGAGCGTAATAATAGATACCTATGCGGACTGGTGCATTCCGTGCAAAGAGTTAGACAGGCTCACTTTCACTGATGCGGAAGTAAAGAAGGAAGCGGAACGGTTTGTCACTTTGAAGCTCGATCTCACAAGCAACGACCCGAATTCCGAAGCTGGTAAGGCTCGACAACGATTTGGCATTCGGGGCGTTCCGACGGTGCTTTTCCTCGACGCTACGGGCCGCGAGCTCGGCAAACTGAGACTCGAAGGATTCGAGAAGCCCGCAGCATTCCTCGAGAACAGGATGAAGAAAGTCGAGTCTGCGGTCGGTGGTAATCCAGCTCTCGCCGAGAACATCGCGGATCCAACGAAGCCGGTTGCCGACGCTGCCGCCGGCGCAGCCTCAGAACCGGCGCCTGCACTAAGCCTGAATTTGTTGAATGGCGGGGTTCTTGCGCTCAATTCGCTTCAAGGCAAAGTAGTAGTCGTGGATTTCTGGGCGACGTGGTGTGTTCCGTGCCTCTCAGAGATTCCGATGTTCAATCAGCTGAAAAAGGACTACCAGCCACGCGGCGTCGAGGTGATAGCTATCTCGCTGGATGAAGAGGGCGCGGTGAAGGTGAAACCGTTTTTGAAAGCTCATCCGATGAGCTACACACAGACGGTTGGGGATGAGAGCACGGCTGCGGCGTTCAAGGTAGATTCTTCGACGCTGCCCGTGACGCTGTTGATCGACAAGCAGGGACGAATTCGGTTTAGACACGTAGGGATAACTACGAAGGACGTGCTCGAAGGCGAGATCGGCCGCTTGCTGAACGAGTGAGAGTCGAAGTCGAGTCTTTCCGCTTGTCACTGTCGTCATCTTGTGGTTCAGTATCACCTTAAGATCTGGTGATCGCTGAGTAGCCGAAAACACGAAGGAGGATTCAAATGGCCTTCGAAAAGCTCATGTTTCTGCTTGCTCTTTCCCTGGCTTTCACACCGCTTGGTGTCTCGAGTGCATCCGCGAGATATCAACAAGGTGCCTACGTCCTAGCTTGTGGTGAAGTAAACAAACCGGGAACGATCCCGTTCACCGAAGGAATGTCCCTAAGCCACGCTTTGGTTCTTTTCGACGGGATGACTGCAAACGCGGATGTCTCGCGCGTAATGGTGTTAGGGAGGAACCGCGGCCGCACCATTGATGCTCTGGCCATGAATGGAACGAACGAAGTAGAGCTTCAGGCTGGTGACGTGATAGCTGTTCCAAGTTTTGGTAAACAGCAGTTTTTCGCGACGGGCGAGGTCAACACTCCGGGAGTGTTCGATTGGCGCGAGGGTTTGACACTTAGAGCGGCGGCGAGGCTCTTCGAAGATCCGACCAAGAATGCATCTCTTGCCCGAACGTTCATTGTTCGCAAATCCAATATTGGCGGTCGGCCAATAGTGATACCTGTCAACATAGGCGCGGTGATGCGAGGTGAAATCGAGGATGTACCGATCCTTGCCGACGATATCATCTTGATCAAGGAATTTGGAGTAAGCTCCAAACCGTAGTTCTGAGAGTCAAATCCAGGTAAGTAATGCGCCTTTTGGCTGTCTCGTGTGTCAGCCTGTGATAATCTCCGCCGCCGCGTCCCCGCTCATTACCGCGCTCTCGATCGTTGCGGGCAATCCGGTAGCAATCCAATCTCCCGCAAGGATCAAATTGGTTATCGACGTTCGTGAGCCAGGTCTCAAGCTGTCGGACTCGACGCTATGCGAAAGCGTCGCTTCTCGTTCCTTTACGATTACGCTGTGCTGCACTTCGGCAGAGCGGCTGTCGGGCAGCAACTCGTGCAGCTCATCGATAGCCATCTTAACCAGGTCGTCTCTCGTCCAATCCACATAGTCGCGTGCGGCGCTAATGATCACCGCCACCTGATTCGATCGCTTCCTCGATGACTCGGAAGGCGCAGGCTTGCTTGCTTGTGTCCCGCCGAGAATCAGATCCTTGTTAAAAATCCACTGACATCGAGTCCCCAACAAACCAACAAACTCGCGGTCGATGATCGGCCGGTCAAACCACAGATTGATCGAAACGATCGGCGACGAGCCAAGTGATTCAAGCTGCGTGAACTCCTTTTGTCTTAGTTCATCGGGAAGGATGGCTGCGAGCGCCTCTGGAGGCACCGCGCTAATAAAGTGGTCCCCTTCAACCCGCTGGCCGTCTTTTAGCTCAACAGCGATGACAACACCGTGCTCGATGATAAACCGTCGAACTTGCGCGCCTGTTTGAACGTCACCGCCTCGAGCCTTGATAAAGTCACGGGCGCCATCCGTGTACAGATCGCTTAACCCGACTCTCGAGATCCCGATCCGCGAGTTCTTTGATCCTGCGCCGAACGCTTCCTGTAACACTACCTTCAGCATTCGCGCCGAAGCGATGTCCGGGCTTTGGTTCAAGGTTGCGACGACCATCGGATACCAGAAGCGCTGTTTGATGTTGGCTGACTGGCCAAGCTGATCCAGCCACTGATCGACTGTAAGTGCGCCCGGGGAAACACTGCCGTTGCCTTTGATTGCCCGGCCAATATTTAGCGTTCGCAGTTTGTCGCCGATACTGATACCACGCATTCTAATCAACCCGGCGAGCACGTGAAGCGGAGCAGGAAGCGGCGGGCAATCGAAACTGTATAGGCCCTCGCGGTCCAGGAAATCGACGTGTGGCCGGTCTTGAAATCTTAGCCTGTCCAGAGTGCCGATCGTTTCGAGAAACCCGATCGTGTGCCGGTAACAGCCCATGAAGAGGTGCTGTCCGTTGTCGACCACATCGCCGGTTCTTGTATCGGTGAATGAATAAGCGCGGCCCCCGAGGTGATTGCGGCGTTCGAGAAGGAGCACTTCGTGCCCGCGTTCGCTGAGCCGCACCCCGGCTGCGAGCCCGGCAAACCCGCCCCCGATTATCACCACGCGCTTCGGCATTATTTCTTGAGTTTGGTTTTCAACCAGATGCTCAGTGCGATCTGCAACCGGCGGGTTTTCGAGACAGTAAGGCGATTGCGAAAGACATTGAACTGGACCTTTGGTATTTGCTCCAACAGCTCCTTGTAAATAGCGCTCATAATCTCGGCGGCGAACATTGAGGCGCGGTCTTGTTCGGGCAGCGAACCGGCTGCCTTCGCGAAATACGTTTTCGCGCGAGAGTGTTCAAACTTCATCAGCTCGATAAACGGTGCGTTGTAAAGGTTCTCGCGAAGCTCGCGTTCCGAATAACCGACTCGCTCGAGGTCTTCGATCGGAATATAGATCCTTCCTCGCGCGGTGTCCTCCTTCAGATCGCGCAGAATATTGGTGAGCTGAAGCGCCAGTCCAAGATTCACCGCGTATTCACGTGTGCGCGCAGACTCGTAGCCGAATATCTCGATGCATATCAACCCAACTGCCGAAGCAGCGCGATAGCAGTACTCGCGAAGATCGGCGAAGGTTTGATAGCTGTGCCATTTCAAATCCATCTCCATTCCGTCGATCAAATCGAGGAACGGTTGCTTTGGCAATTCGAACTCCTCGACTGAAACCAGCAATTGCTCGCCAAACTCGGTCGAAGGGACGCCCTGGAAAATTGCTTCCACTTCATTTCGCCACTCGTCCAACTCGGCATAAGGGTTGCGGCCTTTATGGTCTTCATCGACAACGTCGTCGAGCAGACGGCAGAATGCGTACACGTCTTTGATGGCCCGGCGTTCGGCTCGTGGAAGGAGAAGAAACGAGTAATAGAAGTTCGACGAGGCCGCGCGGGCCAGCTTGCGCTGTGCTCCTCGCATCCGATTCACTGTTGAAGACACCGTCGAACTCATCAATATCGCCGAAAAGTCCTCTTGCTTGCCGCTCCAAGAAGTATCCGAAGTTTGTCGGTCGAGGTGATCACCGGCCTTCGGGTGAAGACGTCATAATCGTTATGTTCAATTCGATCGAGAATGCGCATGCCCCCAAGCCAGACAGCGCGTAGTTCGAGCCCGAGCCTTCCGCCAACCGATAGACACAGTTCTTTCCCGCCCACAAACATCGCCCGTGCACGCTCGATCTCAAACTTCATCAGCCGTTTGAAGTCATCGGTAGCGTGACGGCTCGTAAGATCATCTAAGCTGAGACTGAATTCCGAAAGATCTTCTTTCGGCACATACATCCGGTCCTTGTCGAGGTCAATCGCGATGTCCTGCCAGTGGTTAGCGAGTTGAAGCGCGGTGCAGATCTGATCGGACCACTGATGGTGCTGCTCATCTCGATGACCAAACAGCAGCAGAACCAGCCGGCCGATCGGGTTGGCTGATCGCCGGCAATAATCGAGCAACTGATCGGCACTGTCATAACGCCGAACGGTCACATCCTGTTCAAAAGCTGAGAGCAGGTCCTCAAATAAGATGGCGGGCAATGCGAAGTCCCCGGCGGTTCGCGCGAGAGCGACAAACACCGGATGCGTCGCGCGTCCCGCTAACGAATCGCCCAGCATGCCTCGCCACTGATCGAGTGCTTCGAGCCGCTCGCGTTCGCTGTAGCCCTGACCGTAACCTTCATCGGCAAAATCATCCGCGATTCTGGCAAAAGCGTAGATCGAATAGAAGTGTTTTCTGAGCCTTTTGGGGATGAGCTTTGAGCCGACAGGGAAATTTTCATAGTGCGAACGCGACAGCTGCTCGCAGTAGTCATAGGATCGATCCAGTGTCCACACATCGCCCGCGGCGAGCGGGGAAGTAATGGCCTGATTGAGCGCGCTGGCTCCTTGTCGTGTGGCTGTGCTCATTTTGCGATGCAGTAATCATATTGGCTTTGGGGGGATGGAGAAAGCAAGCGCGAGTTATGCGGCGTTGAAGGATTTCGATCGAAGTTGCGTCGTCCCGCCTTCAGGCGGAATCTTGTGCGAGCAACCAATTGGAATTTAAGATTCCGATTGACGGCGCGGCTACGCAACAAGCCGTGCGCTGGCGTAGATACACCCGCACGACCCGACTTGTCGTCCTGCTGAGTTATTGAATACTGAATTCAGATAGGAGCGGGGCCCCGCTCCCGACCAAAAAGAAGCGTATTAAGCGTTCTTCAGTGCGCGATCGCGGCGCGTGAGGGTCTCGCCATCGGCCTCGACGGCGCCGTGCGTGTATGCTTCGAGCAAGACTGTCGAAGCGCGTCATCAACCAGCGGTTCGACCACGCATTCAGACTTGCGGCATACAGTTGAAAGCTCGCTTATTACCAGGTACCGTGCTCGCTCAAGCATCCTCTTCTCGCGAAAGGAGAGGGGTTTACTCATTGATAAATATGTAAGGTTCTTTAAAACCTCTGCGACGTGAAAGATGTCCCCCGTTTTCATTCTCTCAAGGAATTCTTTGTAGCGGTCTTTCCAATCGATTGGGGGGTTCGTGAAATCCGCCGAAAGTGTTTTTAGGAGCCTGTCGCACTGATTGTTGTTTATGGGCGACCTTAGGCCTATCTCGACAGCATTGGCGATCGGAACCATAACGGTTGATTCGGTCGCCTTCAACCTGAGTAGGTAAAAGCTATTCGGGGTGCCTGCAATTTCGGTAGTAGTGATCTTCTCGATTACACCGATACCGTGATTAGGATAGACAACTTTCTCGCCTATTTTGAAGCTCACAGATACCTCCTTGTGACCATTTGAACGGAATCGTGCCTCGGACTGAGGACTCAGCGGTGACCTATCCATCGACATATCGAATTACTCGGTTATTGACGACGAGCCGCGAACTGAACTCGTCGGAGAGGGTGATCCGTAGGGCAAGTTCCGATTTTAGAACCGTTAATCTCGCCCCGTCCCAGCTTGTTCTTTGCTGCGCAGACTGGAGTTTACAGTAGCCGATAGAAAAGGGTCAAGCGAAGAAGGGATTATTTTCTATTTACTATTTTCTATCGGTCAGCCGAACCGAATAAAGATGACAATAGAAAATAGTAAATAGAAAATAGCAAATCCTCAGGGCATCGTGAACGAGATGATCCACGAACGACGAAGCGGACCACGCTCTTTACGCAAGACCTTTATTACAACATCGTCGCCGCTCTTAAGATCTCTGGTGACCCGCGCGTAGTCCTCCTGATTGGCGACTGATTTGTTATTGATCTCGAGTATTAGGTCATCGGCGGTCATCGCGTTCTCATCGGCAATGCTCCCGGGTTCTACGCTGATAACGAACGCGCCGCGTGCCCCTTCCAGTCCCATCGTCTTCGCGAGTTCCGGGGTGAGCGTCTTCACATTTAAGCCCAGACCGGATTTGGTCCGGCGGCCTTCAGGTTTAGGCACTACGCCCCCCGGATCTTCCTTTCTCTCGGGTGAACGGCGCGGACTACGAGGGTCAGAAGGATATCGGTCCTCTCGTCGATCTTCAGCCTCATCCTTACGCTCTTCGAGCTTAACAGCCGCGGCGCGCCGCTCTCCCGCCCTGACGTATTCGATGTTAGCAATGCTGCCCACAGGCAACGCGGCAATTCGGCGTATCAACTCACGAACGTTCTTCACTTTCACGCCGTTGATGCTGGTGATTACATCGCCGCTCATCAACCCGGCAACCGAAGCGGGGCTGGATTCGGTGGTCAGCTCACGAACCAACACGCCCTGACCGTCAGAAATTTTGTTCAACCGTGCTATTTGGGGGGTTATCTCCTGCGGGTTGATCCCCAGGAAACCGCGGCGTACGCGTCCGTCGCTGATGAGCTGATTGTAGACGTCCACCGCGGTCGCCGATGGAAGCGCGAACCCTATGCCGTTATACGTTCCGGAGCTGGTTGCAATCTGGGTGTTGATGCCAATTACTTCACCGGCAAGGTTTACAAGGGGTCCGCCGGAGTTTCCAGGATTGATCGCCGCGTCGGTTTGTAGAAACTGTTGAAAGGGCGTGGCGCCTGCTTCGGTGACCCGATCCTTGGCGCTGATGATGCCGGCAGTTACGGTTTGCTCGAGCCCAAAAGGGGAGCCCATTGCCAAAACCCAGTCGCCGACATTGAGTTTGTCGGAGTCACCCATTCGCGCTACCGGCAGGGCTTTGTTTGTTTCGATCTTGATCACAGCCAGATCCGTCTGCATGTCGATTCCGAGAATCTTCGCGTCAGTCTCGCTCCCATCCCAAAGCTTGACTCGGATCTTGTTTGCACGCCTCACGACATGAGCGTTGGTGAGAATGAAACCGTCGGAGTTAACGATTACCCCCGAGCCAGCTCCCTCGCGCGACAGAGCTTCGCTCTCAAACACCTTGATGTGAGCGACGGACGGCTCTACGTCCCGGGCCACCCTGGCAAACGTGGCGGAAAGGGTGTCGGGCGTCATCGCAGAGCTTTTTATCGTGAGCTGGTTGTCCTCAGCTTTAGCGCCTGCGATACCGCTGATGATAGCCCCCACAGCCGCGCCTATTGATAAGCAACAGATCGCGCCGAGTACCAGTATCACACGAAGGTGGCGTGAAGCCGAGTAACTGTCTAAACGAGTGGAGGGGATTTCGTCCTTTTGATACATCACAACTCCTTGAGAACCAGCTCGATTGACCTTGGTTTGGGGTTCGATCGACTCGAAGCAAGTATATCAGCTCTACTGGGGGACCGTGAAGTTGTGCATAGGTGAGGATAGTGTCAGTTCGGATTCAGAGTCCCTATTTGGACTGCGCCGCCCCGTTCCGCATTCGGTGACTTTTGCATGCGTGGCGGCGCTTTTGTAGTGTGGCTAAACCGCTGGAACACGAGCGCAAGGGGAAAGCGCCGCCACGCATGCGAGAATCGTCAAATGCGGAAAAGGGCGGCGCAGTCCAAATAACTACCTAGCCAACTCGCCTTGAATCTCAATAACGTTTCTCAATCTCAACCTCCAAATCAACTCGTTGGACGCGTCTAATCGGCCATCATTCAAATTCATTGAATTCCTGAGTGAGGCACTCACGGCACGAGATTCGCCACAGCTATGCTGCGATGGATAGACCGGAAGACACAACTGGAGGTGGTCTTGCCGCGGTCGAGAGACGAGGCCGGAGAGCCAGACAGTACGCTGAAATTCTGGTGTTGATGCGGGGGCTTGCGCGACGTCATAAGAACCTCGTTACCAGGATCAGCAAAGCTGAGTTGAATGCTTCGTTTATCGAGTACGAGCTTTTTCAGCTTCTTAAGATGTTCGAGGCTTCCCTGGAGGACGGCGTTGACGATGTTGCCGGCGATGTTGCGTCGGTCTCGAGCCTGGAAACACAAACAAAGGCGACCAGGCCGCTCCGTTATCTTGCGGAATCGGGCTCGACCTCGCTGGAGATTAGATCACGGCCGGACGGCACAGCCGACGTACGTATCGACGGAGGCAAGCAGTTTACGCTTCCCCCGACACTTGCGGATCTGATGACGGCTCTCTCAATTGACAACGGGTTTAGCGAGGACACGCTTGTCGGATGGAAGACGCTTGGAGAAATTGCGGAGTATCTGGCGGGGCGATCTGGAAAGCCGGTGACCAAGCGGTCAATTACCCAGAACGTCTATCGGCTCAGAAGGGAATTGTTTGATCGCGGCGGAGTGAATCCGTATTTGGTTCAGACGAACCGTCGTCGAGGCGTGAGATTCGCACTTCGACGAAAAGCCAGCCCGGTAATCAAGAGTGACTAAATTCGGTTCGAGGAAACAGCATGGCTCACTTGTGGGTAACAACCGAAACGAACCAGTGGGCAGTCCTGCCGCTGGACCAGGACGCTTTCGCGCTGTTGGCCAACCCGCCGCAACCGGTTTGTCGACCTCTGGGCGAGGGCGTCGCGTGGTCCAGTGTTTTGTTAGTGCGAGGAGGCCCCGCATCATCCGCTGCGTGGGTGCTTATCGCGCGCGCTGGTCTCGGGGTCAGTGTAAACGGCCTGCCGCTGACAACGGGCATCCGCGTTGTTTCGGACCGAGATGAGATTCGGATCGCCGGCGCGCGCAGCTTCTACTTTTCGACGGAGAGCCTGGCTCGAGTCGAGGAGTTTTCCAGCACGGACCAGACCCTGTTTTGCCCTCGATGCAAACAGGAAATCGAGTCCGGGTCAGCCGCCGTTAAATGCCCCTCGTGCGGTGTGTGGCATCACCAGACGGATCAGCTCAATTGTTGGTCCTATTCCGAGGTTTGCGCGCTTTGTACCCAGCCGACCGATCTTGACGCGGGTTTCCAGTGGACGCCCGAGGATCTCTAAGATGGGGACAAATAGACTTGAAACAACTCGCAAAAGAAGCGTGGTCGTCGTTGGTGCAGGCGGCAACATTGGATCCCATCTGGTCCCACATCTCGCCAGAATGCCTCTGGAGAGCGTTACACTGATCGACAAGGATGTGTACGAGGCTAGCAATCTTCAATCCCAGGATATAACCCCGCAGGAGGTCGGCAAACGCAAAACGGCTGTGCAAGCTCGAAGATTGAAGCGCATCAACCCGGCGATTCAGGTGAATGCGATCCATGATTCCGTGGAACGAGTACCTTTGGGTAAGCTTCGGGCCACTGTAATCCTTGCGTGCCTTGATTCGCGCGTAGCGCGGCAACACGTGAATCAGTTTGCCTGGCGGCTTGGTGTTC
Organism: Blastocatellia bacterium; assembly: GCA_035649735.1. GTDB lineage: Bacteria > Acidobacteriota > Blastocatellia > UBA7656 > UBA7656 > Onstottus_A. The sequence continues at coordinate 16,869 of DASRIZ010000266.1, forward strand.
CGTTGATTGATGCGGGTGTTGAAGCGGGAGGCATGCTCGCGCGAATCAATGTGTATGTGCCCGGCGTCGAAAACCCTTGCCTGGAGTGTCCCTGGGATGACCGAGATTACCAGGCCCTGGAACAGCTTTATCCGTGTTTCGAGTTTGCTTCGGGTATTCCGGCAACCAACGCGCCCTCAAGCCTGGGGGCGTTGGCGGCATCGCTTCAGGCAATAGAGTGCGTCAAGCTCCTAAACGGCCAGAGCGATCTCGCCGCGGTAGGGAAACAGATCGTATTAGACGCGACTCATCACAAACACTACGTCACTGCATTTCGCCGTAATCCAAACTGTCGTTTCTCGGGTCACGAAGTCTGGGACATCAGAAGTCTCGAGTCATCGGTCGAGGATCTTACTCTGGCCGAGGCGCTGTGCCTTTCACATCAGCGATCCGGGGTCAACGGCTCCGATAATTTAAGAATCGAAGGAAAGAGCTTTGTGACCCGTCTCACCTGCCCGGGTTGTGGGAAAACTCGCTCGCTCTTGCGTCTGGGATGCTCGCTCCGAAGATCACACACAAGATGCGCCGAGTGCGGGCGCGCGATGATCACGCCAGGTTTTGACGCGCTGGAGCGATTGAGCGCAGACGTCGTTCCCCGAAGCGCACTGAGCCGTTCGCTGCGCAGTCTTGGTCTTCGCCGTGGTGAGGTTTTCAGTGTCAGCGGAGATCAGGGTGAAAGACATTTTGAGATCGGTTAGACCAGAACGTCGCGAGTTGAACGCGCGCCATCGCGCTGGTTTAATCCCTTCGTGCAATACAAGCAGCCCCGGTCAATTCAAGTAGTAATATTTAGCGACGGCGGCGAGGACCGCCAGTATCTTCTGCTTCGCCGGGTCCCGAGTCACGGCGCTTTTTGGCAATCGGTCACCGGCTCGCTTGAAGGAGATGAGACTCACAGGCAGGCAGCTGCGCGCGAAGTTCTGGAAGAAACCGGTATCAATTTCCGGGGTGACGATTTGATAGAACTCGGAGTGGTCAATACGTTTGAGATTGCGACTCAGTGGCGTAACCGATACGCACCGGGCGTCACGCACAA
>DASRIZ010000267.1:0-10178 GCA_035649735.1 Blastocatellia bacterium
CAGCCGTTCATCGATGTTCAACGTGTCGGGCCGAATATCTACGAAGACGGGCCTGGCTCCGCAACGAACGACAGCGTTAGCCGTTGATACGAAGGTGAACGACGGCATAATCACTTCGTCGCCTGGCTTCAAGTCGCAGAGCATTGCAGCCATCTCAAGAGCCGCGGTGCACGATGGGGTCATCAGAACTTTTAGTATCGAGAATCGATCCGCGAGAAGCTCTGCGCATCTGCGGGTGAAGTGGCCATCAGCTGCAATCCCACTGTTGTTTATCGCGCTGGCGATGTGCTCAATCTCCCTTCCTGTTAGAAAAGGCTTATTGAACGGGATTTTTGGCTGCACGCTATTACCTCGGTTCCGAGTTTTAAGATGTGGTTAGTCATCGATGTGGGCGCTTAGCTGCAGGCACATTCTACAAGCGCCGAAGCGGAACGATAAAGGGCAAAACATCAGGGATTATCATACAAGGAATCGGTAGTGGGGATTAGTGTGTTGCTGGGTTAGCTGGGTTAACCTATAGGCCTATCTTTTTCAGTCGCTCTGGTTCTACGCCCACAATACTGACATTGTCCATCGTATAAGAACATTTTTGATTTATCTGGTTCTCCTGGGCAATCTAGCTCGACCATTTCAAACTCGATACCCCTTAGCAATCGAAAACACTTGCCGAATACACAAACAGAAATATCTGGGATTTTCTTTGTCACAAAGTAACATCTTCCTATCTCTCGGCTAACTCGCTCGGAAGCAGGACGCTGAAAGTGCTTATCTGTAAATTTGCACCAGATTCTATATACCTGAATTTCAGCCTCAAGAAGAACTATTTCCCTGCGAATGGCCGGCGGCAATGAATTAGCCCATTTGATGTACTCGACAAAAGTGCTCATTCTTCATTGCCTCTTCGATGTTCTCATTGAGCGAGACGACCCATCACGGCGTCAGCAATTCGCTCAGCTTCCAAACGTGATCTGTTATACCAGCCTGCATCGCCGGTGTCACCCTCAACTGGAATGCACCTTGCAAAAGTTGCAGCGTAGCGGGTTCAACTTATTTCGGGCCAGCAACACACTAATACCCCACTACCAAGGAATCTTGACAGACTCAAAAGATACGATAAAGTTAATGCTCCCTTTGTTCCTGTGCCAGCGTACTCGATCACAATCTAGCCCGGCAGGCGTAACTCCCCAGAGGTTCCTGCTCTCAAGAGTTGGGCTTTCATTCTGACGCGCCCCCGAATACAATCTCCCGAGCGTTGTTGTACTCGGATGCTGTTGCACGATTGATTTTTGTAAGGAGAGTTGTAATGAAAGGCTTTGCATTAAGGGTTTCCCTCGCAGCGTCGATCCTCGTTCTGTTTGCGCTTGTAGGCGCGCTGCCCGGTCATTCGGATAACGATAAGCGTCAATTCAACCGACAGTCCGAGGACCGCCCGTCCAAGGGCCAGGCACGGCCCGGCGTCAAACAACTCTCCTATCGTAGCCCCGGGACAACTCACAAGTTACTACTGCCGTCGGAAGATGCCGATATACAGCAGCGCCTTATGTCATCCCGAGCCGCGCGCAAGGCGAAAAAGTATGGCGCCTACTCGCTGGTTGAAGTCACAGAGGCCGAGCTTAGCTCGATGGATGCGTCGACTCTCGATCGCGCAAGCCTGAGAGATGATCTAAATCTGATGATGCTCAAACCCGGGCAGATCGATACGACCGGCCCTGAGCCTGCTATTCCAAACGATCTCCGGCAACCCGAAACAGCCTCGCGAGCACTCCACCTGGTCCAATTGTTCGGGCCTCCGACTACGGAATCCATCGAGCGCATCAAAGCGACCGGCGCCAGGATTGTCGGCTATGTTCCGAATAACGCCTATCTGATATGGGCTACGCGCGCCCAACGCAGACAGCTCGGCGCGCTGCGGGAGAGCGCGGATGGTTCGAGCCTTGTTCAATGGGACGGACCCTATCATCCTGCGTACAAGGTCGATCCGCACGTCAAGCTAGATTCCGTCGAACAGGTATCGCTTTCAATTCAGGTTCTGGATACTCCCGAAGCAGACCGCACGATCTCACTGGTCAAATCAATCGCAAACAGGGTGTTGATGCCCGAGTTTCGCGCTGCGGGAGCCGTGCGCATCAAGGTGCTCGCCGAATCGTACAGGCTAAAAGAGCTTGCGCAGGCACCGGATGTCCTGGCCATCGAGCCCTGGTCGCCAATGAAGCTTATGGATGAACGCGCCGATCAAATAGTAGCCGGCGCATTGTCGTTCAATACGGTCAACAATATCCAGGTTAGCCAGCCCAGCGGTCCGGGCTATCTGGCGTTCTTGAACTCGGTAGGGTTCAACTCAGACTTTGACTTCGCCGTTGATGTCGGAGACACAGGATTCGACAGCGGGTCGGCAGACTCGGCTAAGGTTCATCAGGACTTTCTGAATGCGGCGGGCCAATCGCGCGTCGCTTATCTGCACGACTTTACTCAGGACTCGCATCCGACTGATCCAACCATTCTTGCGGCGCACGATCAATTGGGTCACGGTACGATCAACGCGTCGATAATCGGCGGCTTTAACAATAAGACAGGCAGCGCCTTTGTCGACCCGCAGGGATTTCAGTATGGACTCGGAACTGCGCCGTTCGTGCGAATAGGTGTTTCCAAGCTCTTTCCCGACAGCCGGAGCTCCAGCTCGTTCTCATACACGCAGTTTATTTCAGAGGCCTATCGTGCCGGCGCTCGTTTGTCGAACAATAGCTGGGGAGGCTGCGAGTCCGACTTCTGTAACTATTACAGCGATGACACGCAGGTGTTCGATTCGTTGGTGCGCGACGCCGACCCCGGTACGCCGGGAAACCAGGGTATGTCGATTCTGTTCGCATCCGGGAATGACGCAGACGTCTTCGACGCCCCGTCGGTATCCATTCCAGGCACGGCGAAGAACGTGATAACGGTTGGCATAAGCGAGAATGTGCGAGGTACCGAAACCGACGGCTGCGGCGTCAGGGGACGAGACGCAGACAATGCCCAGGATGTCGTGTTCTTTTCAGGTTATGGTCCGGTTCAGGACGGTCGCGCGAAACCAGATCTGGTCGCGCCTGGCTCACACATGCAAGGCGCCGCGTCGCAGGACAAGCTCTACACGGGCAGCGGCGTTTGCAATCGTTACTTTCCACCGGAACAGACGCTCTACACCTGGTCGTCGGGGACGAGCCACTCAACGCCGGTTGTCGCCGGCGGAGCTGCGCTCGCATTTCAGTGGCTCAAGACGCACCTGGGACCCGAGCCGAGCCCGGCGCTGGTCAAAGCGTTCATACTTAACTCGACCAGTTATCTCAGCGGCGAGTTTGGTGGCGACAGCTTGCCGGGCGCCCGTCAGGGATGGGGGCTTTTAAACGTTGGACGAATGTTTGAGTCCACGAGCCGAATAGTTTACGACGAATCGCCCGAGCGAACGTTTACCGAAAGCGGCGGTGCGCCCTTTGAGGCGACGGGGATTGTCGCAGACCCGGCGAAGGAATTTCGAGTAATGCTGGTGTGGAGCGATCCGCCAGGCAGCGCTGCTACCAATGCTCCTTACGTGAACCAGCTCAATCTTGAAGTGGTAGTTGGCGGGGTTGTCTATAACGGCAACCACTTTTCGGGGCAGTACTCGACCGTTGGCGGCCAGAAGGACTTTAGCAACAACGTCCAGGGTGTCCGGCTCCCGGCGGGAACCAGCGGTCCGATCGTCATTCGAGTGCGGCCTACGATTATCGCCGGTGACGGTGTGCCAGACAATTTCAGCCCACTCGATCAGGACTTTGCGTTAGTGGTGACCAACGCGATCGAAAGGGCCATCCCGGTGCTCACGGTAGATCAGGCTGGCGACGTATCTGCTGGTGTGGCCGTCCAGCATGCCGACGGAAAGACCGACGCGTCGTTGATCGCCGGTGAATCCGCCAAGATCACGATAACCGTTCGAAACCGGTCCTCAATTCTTGAGGCCGCTATTCAAGGCGCCGCGCTTACGCTTGGCGGCAGTAACAGTTCAAGCGCCTTCAACACAATTGCGCCAGGTCAAACGGGAACGAATACTACTCCTTTTCAAATCCAGGTGCCTTCCGGGACACGCTGTGGGTCGGTTGCGAATCTGCTGTTGCAGATCGATACGAGCGTTGGGCGGTTCACCCTTCCTGTTCGCGTGCAGGTTGGGCGCTTCAGCCAGGCTGGAGGTCCGGCGGAGAGGTTGCTGTTAGACGATGTCGACTTCAACCGTGTGAAGTGGAAGAGGAAGGGCGGGTTCGGTGAGATTCAAGGGCCGGCAACCAGCGGTACTATGTCTTATCATATTCAGGATCCTGGTAAAGAGCAGAACGACACTCTGCTTGCCATGCTCTTTATGAAAAAGGTAGTGACAATTCCGAGTAATGCCGGACAAGTGCGACTGTCTTTCTTTCACATCTTCAACTTCGAGCCCGGGTTTGATGGCGGCATCCTTGAGCTATCCACCGATGAAGGCGAGACATATCAAGACGCCGGACCGCTGATCCTGGTTGGCGGTTACGATGGGACCCTGACGGCAGATTCGAGCAACCCGCTCGGCACTCGGAAAGCATGGACTTCGCGCGGAAGGCCTGGCGTTTTCAGCCAGGTGATTGTCGATTTGAGCTCGTTTGCCGGCCAGCGGGTCAAGCTGAGATTCCGGGCTGGGTTTGATGAGGCCGCCGGAGTTCTAAACGGTTACACCGGCTGGTTCATCGATGACATCCAGGTTACCGCTGTGATGTACTCTTGCGGACAAGCACAAGTTGCGAGCGAAGGGGTGGCAACAGTGGAGCCTCAGCGCATATCGAGGCCTGCGAGGAGCGGCGTTCAGCGCATCGAATAAGCGCTCATCCGGAAGGCAAGAATAGATTCACAAATATGCACGCGGGATTTTAGGTCGGGCCCTGTCAACAGGACCCGGAAGACACGTCAGCGCCGTATTCTACCTGGCTCATAAAGTTAATTCTTAACTAGAGACACGTGCATGCTTTTGTGCTAACATTCCCGCCTGGGAACAACGGTTTCGTCTGCAAAGCTCGAGACCACTCTCTTCTTGATTTGAAAGCCCCCGAAAAGACTTTGGAGTAAGACGCAGCGGTGGCAACCTGAATGTCTGCGCCGCTGAGGAATTTCGGTGAGGCGACTCCCGTACTGACAGTGAATCCACGTCCAGATTTTGCATACGCGTGCCGAAGCGTGCGGAGGGAGAATGCAGATGGCAAGCAGAATTCTACTAGCCGATGACAGCATCACCATTCAGAAGGTGGTTAACCTGACGTTTGCCGACGAAGGCATCGAGGTTGTCGCCGTCAGCAACGGCGATATTGCTGAGCGTCGGTTGGCCGAGATCGGTCCCGACCTGGTGTTGGCTGACATCTTTATGCCCGGGAAAAATGGTTATGAGCTTTGTGAGACCATAAAAGAGAACCCTCAATATTGCCACGTGCCGGTCGTGCTTCTCGTGGGTGCGTTTGAACCGTTCGACCAGACAGAAGCTCGTCGTGTAAAAGCAGATGCGCATCTAACAAAACCGTTCGAATCGCGCACGCTGGTTGAAACGGTAAGAAGGCTCATTAGCGCAAGCTGGCGGTCCACCACGGGTCCCATGCCAGCGCCGATGGCGAACGACAGTCACGACGAGGACTTGGATTCCCGTTTGGCTGAAACTCCTGCGCCAATGTCATCTCTACCCGGCAATCTTGACCTTTCGGCTATGGTGGCCACCACCGTCGCACCTTCGACTCCGCATGTTAGAAACACAGGAGAGCTGGGTTCGCCTTCACCGGTCGCCCAAGGCCATGTAGTGGATTCTGAAGTGGTCGACGAATCTGCTTCGGAAACCATCCCCGCGGATCTGACCGACACGCGCAATCGGTTTGAGCCGATGGAGCTCTCGCAAAACGGAGACTTTTCGAGTGCCGAGGTTGCGTCTACCTTCAATTTTGATGTCGGTTCGCAGTCAACGACGGACCTTCAAGACTTCGACACGACCGATCCCATCGACGTCAGTCCACTACAGGGCTCCACTCTAGAGGCTTTGCCTCCGCATGCTCTGAATGATGTTGATCTCAGTGGGGCCGGGGAAGGGGCGGACTGGTTCAACAGCGCCACCAGCTTCGATACGTCGGCCAGGCCATCCGACGAGGGGACGTGGCGGGCGCCCACGAATGGGTCTTCGCTCAGCTACCAACCTTCGGACTACTCACTCCAGACCGAAACAGTCTACAGTTCGTCCGAGGCGTCCACCGACACATCTTGCGCGACCCTGCTGGCAGTCGATGAACCCCTGGGGGATCTTCTGTTCGATGAAGCTGCGACATCGACCACGCTGCCACCAATCGAGATGTTGACGAGCGATTCTCCGGGTCTTGAACTTGGCGAAGCAGTCGCGGAACAGCAAGTTGTCGAACCGGCACTGGCGTCACTGGATCTCGCGCAATCGGAAGTCGAGGCATCGACCCAGTTTGATCTTGTTGAAATCACTGAAGCACCTGCAGCCGAAACACCGGTTGTTATCGGGGACAACGGCGGTAATGCCGATGAGTTTTCGGTCGAACCGGTTGAGCATGTAATGGTTAGCGCTGACGAGGGGGCCGCACCGGACGCCCAGGTTTCCCAGGATACTTTCGGATCCATTGAAGCACCCTCTCACGACTCGGAACCAGTAGTTCATGAGGTCTCGAGTGATCTGGATCGGACGCCGCCTCTCGCGGCTTCATATTCCACAACTCAGCTTGATACGGTTGCGATGCCGACCGACACAGTTGAATATCTCGCCAAGCAGTCAACCGACGCGGACGCTCAGCAAACGGATAACACCGAGGAAGCGAGCTTCACGGCACCGGCCACCTGGACCGAAGAAGAAGCGCGCTTTACTCCGATAGACATCGAGGCAGTCGCGGTCGAGGATGCTCCTGAACAGAGCCAGATGGCGGTTGATTCACCAGCGGAGAATGTTGAAACCTACGGCGCAGTAGTCACCGAGGAAACCGGGAATGAGTCGACTCAGTCAGCGCTCTCCACAGCGGCGATTGAAACCATAGTCCGCCGAGTGGTCGCTGAAATGAGCGAGTCCGTCGTGCGTGAAGTAGCCTGGGAAGTTGTGCCAGATTGCGTCGAGCGCGTAATCGAACAACTCACCCGCGAATCTTTATCTAAGCGAGCCTAGCTACCGTCCCGCCTTCAATCAACAGAATCCTCAGGGATAGAGAGGTTGACCATCTCCTCTCTATCCCTTTTAATTGTCCATTACCTTCCGAGGACGAAAATATCTATGGCCGAACTGTCCAAAGCGTACGAGCCGCATAGCGTCGAGGAGAAGTGGTATCCGATCTGGAAATCGCGCGACTATTTCAAACCGAGCGGCGACGGACCAACCTACTGCATCACGATTCCACCGCCTAATGTAACCGGCTCGCTTCACATAGGCCATGCGCTTTGCTATTCGATCCAGGACGTGTTGATCAGATGGAAACGCATGCAGGGATACGACACCCTCTGTGTGCCTGGCACCGATCACGCAGGGATCGCCACGCAGAACGTGGTCGAAAAGCAGTTGAGAAAAGAGGAGCTTACCCGCCACGATCTGGGCCGGGAGAAATTCGTCGAACGAACATGGGAGTGGATACATCAGACCGGCGGGGTAATACTGTCTCAACTTCAACGTTTGGGTTGTTCCTTTGACTGGGACCGATCGCGGTTCACGATGGACGACGCGTACGTGGATGCCGTGATGGAATGCTTCGTGCGCTGGTGGGAGGACGGGCTGATCTATCGCGGCAAGCGGGTAATCAATTGGTGTCCGCGATGTTTCACCGCCATATCAGACATCGAAGTAAAGCACGAGGACCGCCCAGGCAAGCTTTATCACATTCGCTATCCGTTCAAGGACGGTTCGGGCGCAGTCGTGGTTGCGACGACGCGGCCGGAGACTATGCTTGGAGACACCGCCGTTGTCGCGAACCCATCGGATGAAAGGTACCAGAAGTTGTTCGGCAACACGCTGGTACTCCCGCTTGTCGGGCGAGAGATTCCGTTGTTGGCCGACGACTACGCAAGACCCGAATTCGGAAGCGGCGCTGTAAAAGTCACTCCCGCGCACGACATCAACGACTTCGAGGTTGGCATGCGCCACAACCTCCCGAAGCTAATCGTGATCGACGAGCACGCGCGTATGACTGCCGAGGCGGGCGAGCGCTACGCGGGGCTCGACCGGTACGAGGCACGCGAGCGGATTGTTGAGGATCTGCGAGCGCAAGGCTTGATTGAGAAGATTGAGGACTACGTCCTGCCCGAGGCCAGTTGTGAGCGATGCCACACGGTCATCGAGCCGTTGCTTTCCGAACAATGGTTTGTGCGAATGAAAGAGCTGGCCCAGCCGGCAATCGACGTGGTCAAGCAAGGCCGCGTGAAATTCGTCCCCGACCGGTACGAACGTATCTATATGGATTGGATGGAGAACATTCGTGACTGGACCATCTCGCGGCAACTATGGTGGGGTCACCGCATTCCGGTTTGGACGACTGAAACCGGCGAATACATCGTTGCGCGCTCTGAAGCCGAAGCGATCGAGAAAGCGGGCGGCAAACCGATCACCCAGGACGAAGACGTGCTCGATACGTGGTTCTCGTCAGGATTGTGGCCTCAGGCGGTGCTTGGATGGCCGAGCCGGACGGCAGACCTGGCGAGATACTATCCAACATCGGTACTGACGACTGCGCGCGAAATCATCTATTTGTGGGTGTCGCGAATGATCATGTCGGGGTTGAGTTTTCTGCACGAGATCCCGTTTGATGATGTGTACATTTACGCGACGGTCATCGATGAACAGGGTCGGCGGTTTAGCAAACAACTCGGAAACGGTGTCGATCCGCTCGACGTGATAAGGCTCTACGGCGCTGACGCACTCCGATTCGCCCTCATTGTACGCGCGGCTAAAGGGCAGGATATTCGCTTTGGGCAGATTGTGAAGGATCGGCAGCCGCAAGTTGAGGAGGCTCGCAACTTTGCGAACAAGATCTGGAACGCATCGCGATTTGTGTTGATGAACGTCGGTGACGGGGACGGCATCGAGGCTCGCTGGGTACCCTCCGACTCTCTCGCGGATCGTTGGATACTGGCTGAACTGAACACGACAATCGACGAAGTAACCAGCGCGCTTGCCGAATATCGCCTTAACGAGGCGGCCCAGACGATGTATCACTTTTTCTGGGACTCATTCTGCGACTGGTACATCGAGTTAACCAAATCATCGGTGGCGTCGCGAGAGGTCACCGATGAGGTAAGGGCGGCGCGCTGCCGCATCGTCTATGTTTTGGAAACGAGCTTGAGGCTGTTGCATCCGATCATGCCTCACATCACCGAAGAGATTTGGCAGCAGTTGCCGCACCAGGGTGATTCGATAATGGTGGCTTCGTGGCCGAAGGGCGATCCGCAGCACGAAGACAAAAGAGCGCGTGGAGAGATGGAAACGCTCATAGCGTTGATCACCAAAATTCGAAATATCCGATCGGAGATGAACATTCCGCCGCAGAGCCGCTTGAAGCTGTACATCGCGACCGCCGACGCGCAAGCCTCCGATCTGGTTAACGCAAGCTCGGACCAGATAAAGCGTCTGGCGCGGGTTGAGGAGATTGTCGTTTCGGATAAGCTTCCTGCCCTGGAAGCACCCGCTCGTGACATCGTCGCGGGAATGGAGATCGCGGTTCCGCTTGGCGGGCTGATCGACCTTGCCAAGGAGCGTGAGCGGATCCAGAAAGAGATGACCAGAAAGGAAAATGAAGCGCGAAGCCTCGCAGGAAGGCTCGACAATATTTCCTTTATGGAGCGAGCTCCGCGCGAAGTTGTTCAAGAGGCTCGCGGTCGTCACGACGAGCTGATCGCCGAGATCGAAAAGCTGAGAGCGACGCTGAATTCTCTCGGCACAAAATAGTCGTTGGTATTCTTTGCGTTCTTGGCGGTCCTTTGTGTCTTTGCGCTGAAAACTTGACCTAAAAAAGTGAAGGCTGAGGGGGTGTTTAGCGCAAAGCGGCAAAGGACCACAAAGACGCAGAGCTCAAGCCTATACATGGAACTTGATTCCGGAATCATCTACGCATTCGCGGCCGATTTACTAAAGGAAGACCTCGGTCGCGGCGACATCACCACTCAAGCCGTTATTCGAGGGG
>DASRIZ010000268.1:0-2686 GCA_035649735.1 Blastocatellia bacterium
AATGCGGACGAGGGCCGAGCAATTTCAAGTTCGGCGAAGGAATGCCATAAAAGGCTGAAAGCGAAGCGAGAAACCGTGTGCAGACACTTTTCATTAGTTCAGGTGCGGCCGCATCCCTGGCCGCTTCAAGCGCGCCATACATGCGAGCCAAGTTCGCAGAAGCCGGGACACGAATTTTCTCCAGCCGATGACTGCCATCGTATTCGCGACAGAATTTGTCGGACGCCGGCCGCCGATCCGTGATCATAGTTTTATCTGTGACCGCTCATTTCGAGCAATCCTAACGGGGTGCCGCGCTTTCGCTAGCGCGAGGATGGAAAGAAAGGCTTGTTAGTCCTGAGGTTTATGAAAGATAGTCGCGCGACCATTTCCTCGGTTGATCACATGATAAACAAATCCAGCCTGCTGCCCGCGCGGGATTCTTGGCATGGCAGGGGTCTCTATCACACAGCCGCCTGCGACGGCAACGGGAAAAAGTAGCCTGTCCCCTTTATTCCCTCACAACCACGAAACCCTACGCCTTCGGATACGTCGGCACCATTTCCGGACGATAAACCCACTGCTTGAGCGGTCTGCCCTCTCTGAGATTTCTCAGCTCCCGCTCCCAAAGCTTGCGCAGTAGAAACACGCCGCGGTCGCTGCGGCCGAGGTGTTCGTTGCCGCGCGGGGCGATCGCGCCTTGACCGGTCTGCGCGACTTCGTCTTCGAGCATGACGAAGTCGACGCGATTCGGATCGATATCGTCGAGCCTAAGTTTTCCGGTAAGGATGGCTCGGACTAACTCCGGCCGATCCAGTTCCGCCTTTGCCCGCATCTCCCGCCGTTCTTGGATCCATACCCGTCCGCGCTCTCCTGTGAGCGGGATGGCGCGCACCTCGAAGTGAATATGGCGTTCATCGTCTACCGGAACTTTAAATAACATCACGTCGGCCCGCTTGATCTCCGGATCAACCACCTGACCGTTGGTATAGTTGATGTTGGGCATGCCGAAAAAAACGGTAACTTCCTTGCCGTCGGGATATTTTGCGTGGCGCTCGACGCCCCACTCGGATTCTTCGACGGTAATCGTCGGATCGCCTAACACGATATGATCTTGCACCGAATCGCGGTGGCGCCGGTGCACGAAGCGCACATGCGCGCTATCCAATGAATTCTCGACGTTGTTGAAGTAGTTGCAGATCCGTCTGAGTCCAGCGACATCGAGGGAGATATCGGCGCTTTCCATCTTGGGGTAACGCGGCAACGGCGGCGGCTCGCCCTCGCCAAGATAGGCGAAAATCAGTCCGAGGTATTCCTGCACCGGATAAGCAGGCACGCGGACCTTTGGCGCAAAGGGTTCCGCTTCGGCTGGCTGCTCAACGCATCGTCCCGCGCCATCGTATTTCCAACCGTGATAGAAACAGCGGATAAAGTCGCCCTCGACCCACCCGGCGGAGAGCTGTGCGCCGCGGTGGGCGCAGCGATAGCCGACTAAATGCGCCGCGCCGCTCTCGCCGCGATAGAGCGTAAACTCTTCATCCATGATCCGAATCGGCAGCGCTTGGCCAACCGAAAGCTCATGGGAGCAACAAACCGGCTGCCAGAACATCCGCAGGTAACGCCCGGCGAGAGTTCCAGGTCCGGTGTGAACGAAATCGTCAAAATTCATCGCCGGCGCCATAATAGTTTACCCCGAGCGGGATTGTCCAGTGAAAGAGCCATAGAGCCACCGGGGTCGGACCACGCTATGTTTCGGTTACGAAAAAACTTCGATTTTCTCCAGGGTAATCGAAATGAGTCGACATCCGGATACAAGAGCCTGCTCGATATCATTCCACTCGGAGGCCAGCACACTGAAAAGCCGAGTATTGCTACAGTTACCCACGGAGAGGTGAACGACCTGCGGTGGAGCACCGTACAGCAACGCTCGATCGTAGAAGTCCGTGTCTTTACTAAAGATAACCAAACTCTCCAATCTTCCGCGCTCCCAAATCTGCGTGTCGGTGGCCGTCAACAGATTTCGATCAAAAAGATGTTCGGCTTCGTGACGCTGCGATCTCAACCAAACACACAGGCGTGGCGGAAGATTCGCGTCGACAAGAAACTTCACTTGGTCAGCGGGATTTCGCGATGGGCCACGTGACGCGCCGCATATTCGAGACACGCATCAATGTCGGCTTTTTCAAGGTACGGGAAGTCTTGCAGGACTTGCTCCGACGTCATCCCGCCGGCAAGCATTTCAAGCACATGGCTCACCGTAATTCGCATGCCGCGAATTGTCGGCTCACCACCGCACACATCCGGTTTGATCGTGATACGATCGATAGGCATGCACCTATTTTATAAGAACCCCGGTAGAACGCAATCTGCTATAAGAACGGCCGGGCTCAGGAAATTGTAGCGCCCCAACTTACTATCCTCATAGCTAAAGTCTTTGACTTGCTATTTTTGTGTTTGGAACTGAAATGGTTTTATTAGCGATTGGAACAACTGGAACTTTTGACACGCTTGGAACCTGCAACGCTTTGAACGGCACGCAGCGATTGAACGGCTGGAACGATTGGAACGGACTGATCCCCGTGATGAACGGAGCCTAGCGGTGGAACGTTTGGAACGGCTGGAACTGTTGAAACCGGCCTCAAGATCACCTTGAACTCTTGAACCTTGAACTTTGAACCGCCGTAAGGCCTTGAACGGAGCAAAGCGA
>DASRIZ010000269.1:0-8973 GCA_035649735.1 Blastocatellia bacterium
TTAGCCTCATTCCGGCTCGAACTTTATAGCACTCGGCGCGTTTGATGAGAAAGCCGCCGGCGCTCTGATACTAGCCTTGCTTGCGATCAGCAGCCTGAGCTGCTAATAAATTCATTTGCTCGCGAGGCGAGCTAAAGCGAAAGGAACTGATAAATGCGACTCGTTTTTATCATTGTGCTGGCGACGATTGCGCTCACCGGCTGCAACAAAAACCCTGCGAACGTCAACTCAAACGGCAACGCCAACGCTAATGCAAACATCGCCCAGAACTTCAAGCCCCCCGAGGCGCTCAAGCCTGTTGACGCCCCGAATCCTGATTACAAACCCTGCAACTTGTACTTCCCGCTTGTGCCAGGATCGACGGCGAAGTACGTGGTTACTTATTCCAGCGGCATCGTCGGAGATTTGACAGTGGTAACCGATGCCGCGGACGAGGGTGGTCGAAAAGTCTTCACTCAAACGTCGCAGATGGTAGACAGAAGCGGCGGAATGCAGATAGTTCAAAAGATAACTCGAAAATTCGTTTGCGACGGCGAACGAGTTGTTATCCTGTCTGAAAAAACCGACAGCAACATAACTGGCCAGCTATCTTCAGCTGATTTTGAGTACCGAGAGAATTCGTTGGCGATGACCGACCCCAAGTCATTGCTGACCACAGGTTCGACCTGGACCCACGCCTTTCGTCCAACATATCAGACGCCTGGAACCCCACCGGCTCGAAGCGATAAGCCTACGGTCATCGTCTTTGAAGTGTTGGGTCCAGGTGAGGTGACAACGGAAATCGGGACTTTCAAAGCCGTTTCTGTGTCTCGCAAGATAGACGAGAATTTGACTGTGGATTACTATGTGCCGGGCCTTGGGTTGGTACAGCGTCAATCCAAAGAAGGTACGCACTGGCAGCTAAAGGAATACAGCGGGCTAAAACCCCAGTGATCCCGAGTACCGGAAAGTTGTGAATATGACCATAATCAATCCGGAAGCCCTCGGTCAGCCTAGAGGCTACAGCAACGGGATCCTGTTTGAAGGCGGCTCGGTTTTGTTTATCGCCGGGCAGATCGGATGGGATCGCGATTCCCGAATAGTTAGCGACGACTTCGCCGACCAGTTCGCCCAAGCGCTGGGGAATGTTTTGGCGGTTGTCCGGGACGCAGGGGGCCAACCCGAAAACATCGGAAGGTTGCTGATCTTTGTCACCGACAAGGGAGAATACAACGCACAGCTGCGCGCAATCGGCTCGGCGTATCGCCAGTTGATGGGCAAACACTTTCCGGCGATGAGTCTTGTTGAAGTCCGCAGCCTGCTCGAACCGCTGGCTAAGGTCGAGATCGAGGCGATTGCGGTAATCCCCGCAGCGCCGCCGAGCGGTGATAAACAGTGAAGACGGTGAAGGACATCGATCCGAAGAGTTTTTTGTACGAGGAGCAAGGCGCTGTTGCGATTATTACTCTCAATCGACCGGACCGGCTGAACTCTCTGACGTTTGATGTCTATCGGGAGCTCACCGACACCCTTGCGGCTCTAAGCTCGCGCGATCAGGTGCGAGTTGTTGTGATAACCGGGCGCGGACGGGGCTTTTGCTCGGGCGGCGATGTCGAGGACATCATCGGGGAGTTATTCAAGTGCGATATGAGCGGCCTGCTCGAGTTCACGCGAATGACTTGCGACTTGATCCGGAAGATTCGATCTCTCAACAAGCCGGTCATCGCTTCCCTCAACGGCACCGTAGCCGGCGCCGGCGCGGTCATCGCACTCGCCTGTGATCTGCGGATCGCGGCCGATACGGCAAAAATCGCCTTCTTGTTTGTAAAGGTGGGCCTTGCGGGCGCGGATATGGGCGCGGCGTTTTTGCTGCCAAGAGTAGTCGGTCTCAGCAAGGCTACCGAGATGCTTTACAGCGGTGATTTCATAAGCGCGGACGAGGCGGGGAAGATCGGCCTGTTCAACAAGGTGGTTCTAGCGTCGGAGCTCGAAACCGAGACGATGCGTTGGGCCGAGAAACTCGCCGCGGGACCGGCGTTTGCGTTGGGGATGACCAAGGCCGCGCTTAATCGCGAACTTGATATGAGCCTGGAAATGGCTCTGGAAGCGGAATCGGAGGCGCAGGCGATATGCATGCTCAACCCGGACTTTCGCGAAGCATACCAGGCGTTCACCGAGAAACGCACACCGGAGTTTAATAAGAGTTAGTCATTGGTCATTGGTCATTAGTCACTTGTCATTAGTCACTGGTCACTGGTGATTTTGGTCAATGACCAATGACCAATGACTAATGACCAATGACCAATGACCAATGACCAATGACTAATGACAAGGGACTGTTTTAATGTCATTCGGATTACCACCAAGACAAGAGCCGCGACTTACCTACGGGGGTTATCTCAAGGTGCGCGAGCTCATATCGCTTCAGCAGCTACTTTCCGATCCGCCGCAGCACGATGAGATGCTGTTCATCATCATCCACCAGGTCTATGAGCTGTGGTTCAAGGAGTTGCTGCACGAACTAGACACCATCATCGACAGGCTAAATGCTGACCAGCCGCTTGCCGCTCATCGGCTTGTGCGACGGTGCATCGAGATTGAACGAGTGCTTGTTGATCAGATCGCAGTCCTCGAGACTATGATGCCGACCGATTTTTTAGCGTTTCGAGATCACCTGATGCCGGCGAGCGGCTTCCAATCGTTTCAGTTTCGCGAGATTGAGTGTGCGTCGGGTTTGAAGGATCCCCGGTTCCTGAAGAACTACGATCCGGGATCTCCGGAGCATGCAACGCTTGAAGCTCGGCTCTCGCAGCCATCGCTTTCGGATGCTTATTATGGGTTGCTCAGGCGGCGGGGTTTTAGTCTCCCGGGCCCTGCCGCGGGCGGCGAGAGCTCTGCGAATACCCAACACGGGAATCCGCAAGACGAGCAGCAACGAATAACAGAACTCATCCGCATCTATAAAGATGCCGAAAAGCACTACGAGTTATTCTTGTTGACCGAGAGTCTGATCGAATACGATGAGATGTTTTCGATGTGGCGATTGCGACACGTTAAGATGGTCGAGCGCATGATCGGGAGCAAGACAGGAACAGGCGGAAGCGACGGCGCGGCTTACTTGAAAAAGACCGTCGAGCGCACGTTTTTCCCGGAACTCTGGGAACTGCGCAGCTATTTGAGCAAGAAGACCGCTATTGAAGAGTAGAAAATAACAGGAGGTTCTCATGGACGAGCTTTTAGAGTGGCGAAAAGAGTTTCCAATTCTGGACAACACCGTCTATATGATCAGTCACTCGCTTGGTGCGATGCCCAGACGCACGCGTGACCGGCTGCAAGAGTACACAGATATGTGGTCGACGCGCGGGATTCGCGCCTGGGAGGAAGGTTGGTGGATGATGGCCACCAAAGTAGGTGACATGATCGGGAAGATCATCGGGGCGGGCGAGGGCGAAGTGGTAATGCATCCCAATGTCTCGACCTGCCAGTCGATCATCGCCTCCTGTTTCACCTTTGAGAACGGCAGGAACAAAATCGTCTCCGAGAGTTTGAATTTCCCGTCGAACCTGTACATCTACCATTCGCTCGAAAGAGAAGGCGCCCGATTCGTAACTGTACCGTCGGACGACGGGATGACAGTGCCCCTCGATAAACTTCTCGAAGCTATCGACGAACAGACGTTGTTGGTTAGTGTCTCTCACGTCATCTTCCGCAGCTCGTTTATCCAGGACCTGAAGGCTATAACTCGGCGCGCGCACGAAGTAGGCGCGTATGTGGTCGCAGACATTTATCAATCTGCGGGCACTGTACCGCTTAACGTTCGGGAGTTCGACCTGGACTTCGCGACAGGCGGCTCAGTGAAATGGTTGTGCGGCGGGCCGGGCGCGGGCTACCTGTATGTAAAGCGCGATCTTTGGTCCAAGCTTGAACCGCGATTGACCGGATGGCTTGCGCACGAGGACCCGTTTGCGTTCGCTGTAGGCCCGAACAAGTATGCCGATAACATCTATCGCTTCCTTAACGGAACGCCCAGCGTGCCAGGGATGTACGCGGCTATTTCCGGGTACGAGATAATTAACCAGGTCGGCGTCGACAAGATTCGCGAGAAATCTATAAAGCAGACAACTCGGCTGATCGAGATAGCGGAGGAGGCCGGCTTCAAGATCAATTGTCCGAAGTCGGCAGCCGATCGCGGCGGGACGGTGGTGATCGATGTTCCTCACGGTCAGCAAGTGACGACCGAGCTACTGCGTCGCGATTTTCTGGTCGACTATCGTCCGGGTGCCGGGATTCGAGTAGCGCCGCACTTCTATTCCAAGGACGAGGAGCTGGAGTTGACGGTTCGTGAGATCAAATCGATCCTGGAGACAAAGGCCTACGAGCAACACAGCGCGGTGTCCGCTCATTGAGAGCCATCGATGCCGCTCTTGCCGGTGGGGCGCTTTGTTTCGCGTAGCTCTCCTTCAGCCTTTGGGTGAATGAGGCTTGATTTAGTTTCGGTGCTTTGGTGACTCCGTCCAGTTGGTGCATCCAGAAATCCGGAGCTCGGAGTTCGTCCCCGCACCGGGCGTCGGCTTCGTACAATAGACACACATCCCACGCGATTTCTCTTTCGGTATTGGGAATGCGCTCCCAGCATTGGTCGCTTAAGGACTGGGGGTCGAGACGCGACTTGCCATTCGGACGGTTTTGACCGCATTGCGGCCGAGTTGACCTTTGGAAGCAATGCCTGCTATCAATCTTGGGTCGCGACTGCCTGATATCCCGTAGGCAAAGGGTGTGTCGTGATGTTGAAGTCTTCGTTGTTCGCCCTGGTATTCCTCGTAGCGTCTCTGATCCTGCCCGGCTTTCCCGATTCGAATCCTAAAGCTTTAGAGCTGGTCGACGTTTCAACTCATTTCATCGACGTGCCCGCGGGTTCGTTTGGTGGCGGAACCATCAAGATCGCGGCCACCCTGTATCAACCGAGGTTTTTCCCGTTTGCACCCGCGGCGATTTACATCCACGGGTGGGGCGGGCGACGGCTGATGGGTGAGGACAACCTCGCCTATTACATTTCGGCTGCGGGGTACACCGTGCTTTCGTACACCGCTCGGGGGTTTGGTGAAGGCGAATCGGGAGGGCGGGTTA
Organism: Blastocatellia bacterium; assembly: GCA_035649735.1. Classification (GTDB taxonomy): domain Bacteria; phylum Acidobacteriota; class Blastocatellia; order UBA7656; family UBA7656; genus Onstottus_A. The sequence goes on from DASRIZ010000269.1 coordinate 5,107, forward strand.
CTCTGGCCGGGCCCGATGAATTGAACGATCTTGGCCGAGTAATTGACTGGCTTATCAACGATCCCGATCGCGTTATCGGGCCGAGAGTGACCAAGATAGGAGTGCTCGGTGGTTCGTACGGAGGCAGTCACTCGTTTCAGATCGCTTCGGATCCTCGAGTCTCGGCGGTGATTCCTCTCGTGGGGTGGACTGATCTGGAGGAGGCGCTCTATCCAAACGGCGCGATCAAGTACAGGCTCGGGCTGGGTCATTTCTATTCCGGCCTCGATCAACAAGTAGGACAGCCGCCGTTCTTTAACTACAGTCAGCTTCAGTATGAAATGTTTGATTCGGGTGCAGAAGGCCGATTGCCGAACGCCGCGACGCGCCAAGCTCTTCGAACTCGCTCGATATCCGCGCGAGGCGAGGACGGCCGGGAAATAATCGACCCCTCAAAGCAGCCGCGAGCGCCAACGTTCATCATTCAATCGTGGGATGACTACCTTTTCCCCGCGAGCCAGGTGCTGGATGTGTTCGCTCAGATCACTGCGCCCAAGCAGATTTATCTTGGGCGGAACGGGCATCCGCCCGGAGGGAACCAGTTCGAAGGTGAGGAGCTTTACATTGCAACACAGGTGCTTCGTTGGTTCGATCATTACCTTCGCGGAATCGGCGAAACAGACTCGCGAAAGGTGACCAGCGCGCCCGCGCCGTTTTCTGTTCTTCCGTTCACCGCCAGGGATCTTCCCTCGGACAGTATCGTCACGTCGCCGCTTTATTTGAAGGCTGGAGGCACATTGGCGCGCAAGAAGAAGGGCTCGGTTCAACAGGAGACGCTGGGCGGCATCTTTCGGCGCGAGCGAATTCGAAGCTCGCATCTTGGAACCGAGATGCCTTCTCACAGCGATATGTTGAGCGGCCGTGGAGAAGACATCCCTTCAATACCTCGACGATTGGAATACACATCCGCGCCGTTGGAAACCGATACCGAGATGCTTGGCACAAGCGAGTTGTCTCTGTTTGTGAGCAGCGCGACTTCTAACGATATTGATGTGGTTGTGCGAACGTTGGATGTGGCTCCGGATGGTTCGGAGACCGAGGTTACCGTAGGGGTTGCCCGAGTCACCGGGCTTACGGCCGGCGAAGTGCGGCGCGTGGCGTTCCGCGATTTCGGCGATGACTGGGTATTTCGAGCGGGTCACTCGATTAGGGTTAAGGTCTCGAACATCGACTTCCCAGAGTTCAGACCGCCCGGTGTGAATGACAACCTCCCGTCCCAGCTGACCATCCACACTGGCAAAAAATTTCCTTCAAGTATTTGGCTCCCGGTGCGCTCGAGGTGAGCGAGCCAAGCATGCTCAGGTGCCGGTAACTCTGCGGTGCGCGCTTGGGAAGGGTGGCTTGCCCCGGCTCCTTCCCAAGCGCGCACACCACCGAGTTACGGCACCTGGCAAAACGCTTCTCTTTACCGCTGACCGGCGGGGGCTGGAGAAGTGTCTATCGTTTGTCTTAAGTAACCCGCGACCGCTCGAGCCGCGGCGACAAAACCCTGGACCTGCTGCTTTAGTTCGGCTGACGTGACCTTCTTCATCGTAGTCGGAACTTCAAACAGATTCGCTTGCGGAGCGAACTGAAGGCCGTCTGCTACGGTCACGATTCTGGCGCCCGCTCCGCTGGTTGAGGTGGCGTCTATTTCGGTGCGTAACGGCAACCCCGTCTCCTGGTCTATAAGAACGATGCTGTCCGCTTGAGCGGTTCCAGCCTTGGTGTGAGTATCGGCTGCGCCCTTGAACCGATACTTAAGGGCTGTGCGGCCGTTAACCGTTTCCGTACCCATCGGTTCGTACTGAGCCCGCTGCTTGAGATGCGCGATTATCGAAACCGGACTCATCACATCGCCCAGTGCGAATCCCAGTTCGTTGGGATCGAGCTCCACGTACTGGTTTCGAGAGGGGATAATCAAATATTTCAACGGCGCCTTTTCAAGGTAGATCACCTCGCCAACAGGTTCTGGAAGCTTGAACGAGACACGTCGATCCGCCCCCATTTTCGCGAAGGAGAATTGAATCGGCGGTATGTTCGCCTGCGGTGAGTTGCCGGTTGGCTGGACCGTTATTGTATTAGTGACGCTGTAGCGCTCTGGCTCTCTGGCTTCGAGCGTAGTCGCACTCGACGGCGTCGCCGAAGTGTTCCCAGTTGCGGCTGGCGGACTTGAATTTGTATTCGTGGACGTGGAGGTGCTGGTTCCCGCATTCGTGCACCCAAAAGAAGCAAGCGACGTAATCCCTACCAGCACCATCAAGCACAAAACCCAATGATTGTTTTTAATTTCGTTGTGCGACATTGTCTCCTCCTTTGAATCGACAAGCTAAAAGATCCTACTAACATCCACCTGGACTTCCGGATTGCGTACATCTCCACTGACGTTGATGGGCACGGAGACACGATTGTTTGTTTCGAGGATGGTGACAACCAACCCAAGGGCCGGGCTCAATGACTTGACGCGCGAAGTTGCTTCAGGCGTCAGAACGACCGTAGCCGCGTAGTTCAGGATGAGCGCCGAATCGATCCTGAAATTCCCATTTGGCGACGTCGCATCCCCGAGTCCGTCCAGTTGTTGTATGCGGAGTCCGCTTGTATAAACGGTTCCCTGCGAGATCTGGAAGTCTGTTTCAAGCACGGCGACGACGGTGCCCGGATTCATATCACCGATCTGATCAACTTTGAGCGCCCGCGCCACTTGCTCGCTCAGGTTGGCGGTATGAATGTCGAGACTGTTAACTGACAATTGCCCCTTACCGGTCAGCGGGGCATTCTGGTTCGAGTTTATTTCACCGTTGATGGTGAATTCGCCAATAGTGAGGTTCCCGGTCTCGAGAGGGCCGGGACCTATAGACCCGCTTACCGAGAGCATTGACGAGCCGCGATCATCGATTCTGAGGTCAAACGGGAGAGTCGTTTGAAAACGATCGGACTCGCCATCGTCTTCGGACCGCAGCACCAGTCTGCCGCGAGCCTGGCTGCTGTGTACGGCATCGCCGCCCGCCTGGGGCGTTAATGATGCCTCGAGGACGAGGTTTTTATAATAGGCTTCTGTAGGCTGGGGCCCACCGAGGTCCGTCAGTTTCACCGAAGCATTTTCGAACCTGACTTCTCTCAACGTAGACGCTGATATGGGAGTCGCCGTAGGAGCCCAGAGAACCGCCGAATAGGACACGGTCTCCGGAGCGATCCTGGACGTCGTCGATAACTTCGAACTCTGCTTCCCAAGGGTTGTCCAACTCCAAACGCCCTCCCGGGTCTTTACCAGATCCAGGCGGGCTGATTTGAACACTATTGAATCGATCACGATCTGACGGCTTTTCAAAAACTGCGTGACATCGAATCCAGCACGCACTTCGGTAGCTTTCAAAAAAACACCGTCGCCAAATGCCGGATCTTCATAAGCCGTCACTCCGGTAAGGGTGAGATGGGGGGTGGCAATTAGATTCAGTTTTACGGAATCGACCGTGACTCGGCGTCCCAGCGTGTCGGAAAGCCTGACCTCAACGGGGTGTTTCAGGGGAGAGATAGGTATCAGCGATAACGCCGCCACACCAGCGACTCCGACTACGGCCAGAAAGATCATCTTCGTGAAAAGGCCTCGTATGGTCATTTGTTGTATGCCTGTATGCCGTCGGGTGTCGGGTTTCGATACGCCACCGCCTCGCAACTCTCATTTATGCAAACTGCGCGCCCCGGTAGACCCTGCTAGAAGTCGGGTCCGAGGTCGGAGGTCGGAGGTAGAAGGCAGATTTATTGGAGAGCGTCGGCCTTATTTGGAGTGCGCCGCCCTTTTACGAATTGCGTGACTTTCGCATGTGCGGCGGCGCTTTCGTAGTGTGGTGC
>DASRIZ010000270.1:0-3338 GCA_035649735.1 Blastocatellia bacterium
CAATTCAAGCGGCCGCCGCTACTGTTGTTCCGCTCCTGTGCGGCGGTAGATGACGTCAGCCCCAACGTGCTGGTGATACGGATTCAACCCGACGAAGGCGTGTCGCTGACGTTCGAAGTCAAACCCCCGGGGCCGGAAATCTGTGTCAGTCCGCTGAGCCTGGATTTCAAATATGAGCAGGCTTTCGGCAACAGTCCGCCGGAGGCTTACGAGACCTTGCTGGAAGATTGCATTGAAGGCGACTCGACGCTTTATACCCGCCACGATTGGGTGGAACAGGCATGGGCGCTAGTCGACCCGATCATCAAGACTTGGGATAAAACGAAACCAACAAATTTTCCCAATTACGAAGCCGGCAGCTGGGGGCCGAAAGAGGCCGATGAGCTCCTGCAGCGGGACGGACGGCGCTGGCGTTACCCCTGAGCCGGTCGGCAACGACGAATCTCCGCGAGAGTACTTTCAGATTTTATTTTCGCCCTTTGTCGAAACGTTGAAAGGGTCCACTTCTCAATTGGGGAAATAGAAAGCTATGACTGGAAACTTTCCGGCGCCGGCGCAGCATCAGCTCATAGGCTGCGAACAGAACCACGCCGATCATGAACGGAACCAGGAAGTAAATAACGCGAAAAATAACGAGGGCCCCGATCACAGATTCCAGCGGCAGAAAGTGAACCATTACAACCTCGAGCACCCCAAGTCCCCCGGGAACATGACTGACGATGCTCGCCACGTCGGCAAGGACGTAAACCGCGGTGACGGCGAAATATCCGATGCCGGCAGTCGGCGGTAGCAGCTCGTACAAGGCCGCGGCGACGAAACAGACGTTTATCGCACCAATGAAAATTTGCGCCAGCGCAAGCTCTAGCGACGGCATCGAGACCACCCAGTGCTTGATCGTAAAAGGCCGGCGCACCACGGCTGCGAGGGCCACGTACAGCGCGGTCAACAGAAGGCAGGTGGCGCCGAGAGCAATGGCACCCGTCGGGCTGAAGCCCAGCAGCTTCGCCGCCACATTCACCTGGAGCAAAAGCGAGAGCCCCATCAGCGTGTTGAGACCAAGACCGACGGTCATAGCGCAGAAAAGGATGATCTTTGCGATGTCGGCTGCGCCGATGCCCCAGTGGGAGTAGAAGCGGTAGCGGACCGCGCCGCTGCTAGCAGCAGCCAGGCCGATCGTGTGTCCAATGGAGAGCGCCGTGAAAGAGGCTAACGCGATACGGCGGTAGGGAAGCTTGGCTCCGATGTATCGAATAGCGAGCGTATCGAAGAGGGTGAGCGAGATGTAGCTGGCGGCCACCAAAAACGCGCTTAGCCCCAGACGCGCCGGCGGGATGGCGAAGATGGCCTGGACTATCTTGGCGCATTCGTACGCGCTAAGCGCATAATAGAGACGATAGACGGCGATGCAAAATACGACGAAAGCGAACAGCGGAATAAATCTTTTATATTCCATTCGTAGTCCGGGAATGCGAGCTCCCCTCGGCACTTCAACGACTGGTGCGGTCAATCTCTATCCCCGCTCTCGATGCGGAAAAAATGTCCCAGGCGGCCATGAACATCGCGGCGATCACTGGCCCGATCACAAAACCGTTGAGACCGAAAATCGCCAAGCCGCCCAGCGTGGAGATCAACACAACGTAGTCGGGCATCTTGGTATCCTTACCGACCAGGATGGGACGTAGGATGTTGTCTACTAAGCCGATGACGAGCGCGCCGTACGCGATCAAAACGACGCCTTGCCAAGTAGCTCCAGTCACCAGAAAATAAACGGCGACCGGCAACCAGACCAGGCCCGCTCCTACCGCGGGCAACAAAGATAAAAGGGCCATCAACACCGCCCATAACACCGGGGCATGGACACCCAAAAACCAGAAGAGGCCGCCGAGTGTTCCTTGCACGACGGCCACGACAACGTTGCCTTTTACTGTGGCACGGATGACGGTGGTGAACTTGTTGAAGAGAGCGCGCTGTTGCTCCGCATGCAGAGGAATCGCATCTCTGATCCGGTTGGACAGGTCATCACCGTCGCGCAGCAGAAAGAACAGCAGGTACAGTACGATGAACAAGTTGACGATCAGGTCGAACGTGTTCTGGCCAATGTTGAGAGCCCGGGCGGCAAGGAACTGACTGCCTTTTATCAGGCTGGCAGACAGTCTCTCCTGCATCAAGCCAAGGTTTGTCAGCCCAAAACGGTCCAGTAGATCGGTCACCCATGCCGGTAAAGCGCCAAAGAGCTGCTGAAAATACCGGATGATATTCAGCTCTCCTGACTGGACCCGCTCGTACACGCTGAACCCTTCCTGCACCAACAACGCGGCGATCAGCGTCAACGGCAGAATCACTATCATGAGAATCATCGTCACTGTAGCAAGCGCAGCAAGTGTGCGCTTCTGCCGCATCGATCTCGCTAGCCGCCGATACGCTGGCGCAAAAACGATCGCCAAGACCGTTGCCCAAAAAACTGCTCCGTAGTACGGGATGAGGATCCATGCGAATGCGAGCGAGACTATGACAACCAGCAACAGGAAGGTTTTGTCTTCGAGGCCAGGAAAATTGGCTGAATTTCGAGATTTCATAGTTGTGCAGAAATGTATCCCAATGGCTTGGCAAAGTGCCAATGGTAACTTAGAACTTGAGTCCGAGTGTTAGTCGATTCTTCGGCAACGGTTGTCCTGAAGACAATATGAAGACAATATATTGAAAAACAGGACGTCTACCTATGGGATTTTGGTCCACCGGAGGAAGACCGAAACAATTATCCATCAACTGCCCACCAGCAAAGCCTGCTTAGCCACCTCAAGCTCCTTTAATTTTTCTTTGCTCAGCTTGGGATAATGCAAGTCTAAGGAATACATGGCGTCGATGACCGCCGCAGCAACCACCACCCGCGTGAACCACTTGTGGTCGGCAGGCACCACATACCACGGCGCGTGCTTGGCCGCTGTGTTTCGGATCATGTCCTCGTAGACCTTCATGTAATCCTCCCAGTACTGCCGTTCCCGGATATCGTCGGCCGAGAACTTCCAGTGCTTCTCGGGCTCCTCGATGCGCTCGAGGAAACGCTTCTTTTGCTCTTTCTTGGAGACGTGCAGAAAGAACTTTCGGATCACGACGCCGTTGCGCGCGAGGTAGCGCTCGAAGTTCCGAATATCCTGGAAGCGCTCTTCCCAGATGTCCTTCGTGACCAGCTCTGGTGGCAACTTCTGTTTCTCTAAAAATTCCCGATGCACCCGCACGATCAGCGTCTCCTCGTAGTAGCTCCGGTTGAAGATTCCGATGCGGCCGCGCTCGGGAAGTCGAATCACGCAACGCCACATGAAATCGTGATCGAGCTCCTC
>DASRIZ010000271.1:0-14068 GCA_035649735.1 Blastocatellia bacterium
CCTGATCGACTAGTTGAAAATGAAAAACCCGCAGCCGGACTTGGTCACTGGCAGCGGGTTCTTCGGATTCCGGGTTGTGAGCTTCTCGGCTATTCTCGGGTCACGACCGCGGAGGACGCGCTGCCTTCATACCAATGATGATTGGCATGATGATGCGCTCCGTGGTGGTGATTGGTCGTAACGAAAAACATAAGCCTTACCTTGAAGTAGCGCGCTTCTTATAACCAATGAGGCTTGATGGTGTCAAGGCGTCCGACAACTCCAGGCCTCCATCAAAATACCCCGACCTCAAAGGTTGGGTCTATTTCACTCCTCCCTAAACCGCAACAGCCGCGACTTCTCCGGAAATCCCCCAACCGGCAGGTTGGGGATATTTCACGCCCGCCTACAGCGGAACAGTCTCGTTTCTTATTTTCCACGCAATCGGATAGTATCTGAAACGGTCCGAGGTTGTTAGAGCGGTCCAAACCCGACGTGGCTAAGAACACTCTTGTCGCCGATCTCCATCAGGACCCTGAGGGCCGCCTCTCTTATATTGAGGGTCCATCTCTCAAGTTCCCACTTCTCCTCAGCATTAAGAGCATTGCTACTAGTTCCCTCTTCGTCATCCTGATCAATGAAATCATCTTCGTCCGGCGAAACGAGGTACCCAAACAAAATGGGTCCTTGGTGGACTACTCGACTAGCTGTCACTTCAGCGGTATTGATCGAATTCACGAGAAACGGAATAGCTGGCGATCCAATCTTAACTAGCGCTTGCAGTTCTGGACCCGTGGGCGGGCCGCTCGGCGTTCGTCGTTCCATTATCCGAATGAGAATGGGCACTCCTTCTGGTGCTTTTAGCTCCCCCAACAGCGAGATCAGATCACTAATCAGTCTTGAGTTAACGGCGAGCCGCGACACCGTCAAGAGCTGTGGATCGGTTTCGGCAGGCTCTTCCAGGGCGCGAATCCGGTCGAGAAGTCCTTCGAGGGCTCTGCGCCCCTCCTGCTCTGTTTCAGTGCTAAATCTCGGGCGACGGTTTCGAAGCAACTCCATCAAAAGATTGCTAAGCGGTTGGGCAGCATCCGAACCGATCCGCAGAATCTCTTCCCGACCTTGCAGCCGAAGGCTATTATCCGCTGACCATAGTTTCTTAATGGCCCGCTCGACTTTCTCCTTCTTCCCAACCTGTTCCCCGGACCATGAAGGAGGCGAATTGGTTGTGTCCAGACCCATAACAAGTAGAATCGTACCACAAAACATTGCCCACAACGCTAGTTGCCAACCTGTTTTCAAGAGACTCTTCAACGAGTTTGGGCCTCCTCGTGCCTTGCTTGTTTTTCATGCGTTTCGGGAAATAAAGGGTGTGTGCTAATCCACAGACGCGACAATTCACAACAGCCGACGACTCTTCCGGTAATCCCCCAACCGGGAGGTTGGGGCCAGCCTACATCACAACAGCCGCGACCTCTCCGGTAATCCCCCAACCGGCAGGTTGGGGATAATTCACGCCAGCCTACAGTGGAACAGCCGACGACTCTTCCGGTAATCCCCCAACCGGGAGGTTGGTGATATTTCACGCCCGCCTACAAACGGACTTTTCACAAACGTGATCCATACATGGCCCTCGTAGGGTATGGAGGTGTATTCTAAGAACGTCCACTCTATCTTTATCGGGAGACTGAGCGTTGATCCTTCAAGAACAGGTGTCCGCATCCGGAGAAACGCTGCTCGAGCGGATTATCAGATATGTGAACTACCCATTTATCGAGCAGCAAGGGGCGTTCAAGGTATCGATAGTCAGCCTGACTCTTCTTATCCTGGTGATATGCATCGCCGCGGTTTTGTCTCGCTATGTGCGGCGCCTTTTGCAAAAGCGTATCCTCCCCAGGTTTCACATCGAAACGGGACTTCAGTTCACGCTTCTGCGGCTGGTTCATTACCTGATCATCGCGTTTGGCGTGTTGTACGCGACGAAAATCGGATTCAGCATCGATCTGACCAGTATCGCGGTAATCGTCGGTTTCCTCTCGGTAGGCATAGGGTTCGGTCTTCAATATGCCGCGGCTGATATCGCTTCGGGGTTTATCTTATTGTTCGAGAGGCCCGTGCGTATCGGCGACTGGGTCGAGCTGGATGACGGAGTCGAAGGTCGTGTGGAAAACATAAGTTTACGATCGACGGTAATCGTCACCAACGAGAACATGGCAGTGATCATGCCGAATTCCAAACTCGTGCAAAATAAATTCATCAACTACTCGTACGGCAACCAGCTCGTGCGTCTCAACATTCCGGTTGGCGTCGCCTCTGAGAGCGATCTTGATAACGTCTCAGCGGCGTTGCTCGAAGCGGCTCGCTCAGTCGACGATGTGTTGAACGAGCCGGCGCCGATCGTGCACTTTTCCAAGTTCGGCGAGTCGACGCTCAATCTTCAAATACGTGTCTGGATCAACGAGCCTCGCGATCACACCAGAATTCGCAGCGAGGTGAACTTTGCAATCGAACGTTCATTTCGAAAGCACAACGTGGAAATCCCGAACCCGCAACTCGACATCCGGCTCCGTTCAACGCTGGATAGCATACGCAGCGATCGATTGGCGTCTAAAGTCTCGGAGTAGCGTAGACTGTCCAGTCTGCGTTCAGCACTCAAATCGCGCAGACTGGACAGTCTACGCTACGCTCCAGTGACACAGTAGCAAGACAGCAATAAGCACGGAGCGTTAATCAGATTTCTGTTTCGAATCAATACTTTTTACTCTTAGCCTCGAATTTCTTACACAGTCTGCCTTCACCAATCCGGGACACTATTGCCTGGCAAGGCACCATTCGTTTCAGCGACCGCGACTGACAGCCCCCAGCCGGGGACTGCTTACTCAGAGGCGCATGGATTGCAGTTGGACGGGCGGAGCGGTTTACAATCTCCCCGGTTTAGGAGGTAAGCGTGGAGAGGAAAGAGATCTCAATACTCATCGTAGAAGATGATGATGACGCGCGTGCGGCGTTGTTGACCTTTCTCGGCAATGAATTTACCTGCATTGCGGCGGCGACCGCTGAAGAAGCGATGCGTCTGATTGGAGCCAGAATCTTCAATCTTGTTCTTACCGACATTCACCTGCCTGGCGCTTCGGGGCTCGAGCTGTGCCGATTCGTCTATGCGATGTCGCCGGCTACGGTGATGATGGTAATGACTGGAATGGCTGACATCAGATATCGATGCAAAGCGCTCGGTCAAGGTGTTCTCTATTGTATTGAGAAACCCGTCGATCTTCACAGGCTGCAGGTGTGGATCGAGAGCGGACTGAAGTGTCAGGCCCTGGCCGCGTCGCGGCACCGCCAACACCGACCAACAAGTACGGCGTTTAGAACTCATTGGCTCAAGGCCAGCTGAGTTGACGACCCTATAGTAGCGAGTTTATTCGTTACTACGTGGAGTAGTTCCCCTTTCTTCGGCGCGCGCCCAGTTTGATCTCTATTTATCTGTTTATAAGCAAATTTGATTGACCATTTCCTTGACTCAACTCGTTATCCCTACTTAAACTGACTTTCAGCTTTTGCACTGAAAACTGCAATTTGAAGCCTCTATCGCAACTGCACCACGCGACACGTTCGGGCTGAAGGATTAACTATGGCACACAGTCTCTTTGATTCTCTTCAGACTTTTAATATCAGCGCAAATCGGACCGGAAAGTTCTATTCATTGCCCGAACTCGAGCGCCAGGGTATTGGCCCTATATCAAAACTTCCGGTGAGTATTCGCATAGTGCTCGAATCGGTATTGCGCAACTATGACGGAGAGCGCATCACCGCTGACAATGTGCGCCGGCTGGCGAATTGGGAACCCAATCATCTACGTACCGAAGAAATACCGTTCGTGGTTGCGCGAATACTGCTTCAGGATTTCACCGGCGTTCCGCTTCTGGTCGACCTCGCCGCAATGCGATCGGCTGCAGCGCGGATGAACAAGAGCCCCCAGATAATCGAGCCGCTGGTGCCGGTTGATCTTGTGATCGACCATTCAGTCCAGGTGGATTTCGCGAGTATTAATGATGCGTTGCGTTTGAATATGGAGATGGAGTTCAAGCGGAACCGCGCGCGCTATCAGTTTCTGAAGTGGGGGATGCAGGCATTTAACAGCTTTAAGGTTATTCCACCGGGTATCGGAATTTGTCATCAAGTCAACCTCGAGTATCTGGCAAAAGGAGTTCAGGAAAAGGACGGCGTATTTTATCCTGACACGCTCGTCGGCACGGATTCGCACACCACGATGATCAACGGACTGGGTGTTGTAGGCTGGGGAGTCGGGGGAATCGAAGCCGAAGCGGGAATGCTGGGCCAGCCGGTGTACTTCCTGACGCCGGACGTCGTCGGCGTGCATCTGACCGGCAGCTTGCGCGAAGGGGTAACCGCGACCGATCTGGTATTAACCATTACCGAGATGCTTCGAAAAGCTAAAGTTGTAAGTAAGTTCGTCGAGTATCACGGTGAAGGCGCCGCGAGTTTAGGCCTCACCGACCGCGCCACGATTGCAAACATGTCGCCCGAATACGGCGCGACGATGGGGTTCTTTCCGGTCGACGAACAGACCTGCGCCTACTACAAAGCGACCGGGCGTTCGGACGAGCAAGTCGATCTAATTCGAAGTTACTACACCGCACAAGGGATGTTTGGGATCCCGCGCAAAGGCGAATGTCAATACAGCGCGCTCGTGGAACTCGATCTCTCATCAGTGGAGCCAAGCGTGTCCGGACCAAAGCGTCCGCAAGACCGCATCGCGCTCCCACAACTCAAGACCCAATTTGAAGAACTACTGCAAAGGCCTGTCGGTGAGAACGGCTACAACAAATCCAAAGACGAGATCGGCAAACGGTTTCCGGCCATTGTTGGAGCCCGACGCAACGGCGCGCAGACCGGTGGTGGGGAACAGTCGACCGAGACGGCGCCGGTGCCTGTCACCGATACGACCTCTGCGAAGGACACCAGTGTCCTGAGCGAAACTGAAATGATCAACAACCGGCCCACGCCGGACCGCGTTGAGTCTGACCCGGCGGGTACTTCGCAAGGGGCTCGAGTGGAGTTAGGGCACGGCGATGTGTTGATCGCCGCGATTACTTCGTGCACCAACACGTCCAACCCAAGCGTGATGGTTGCAGCGGGGCTTTTGGCAAAGAAGGCGGTCGAAAACGGACTGACCATACGCCCGGTTGTTAAAACTTCACTGGCGCCGGGTTCGCGAGTTGTGACCGACTATTTGGAGAAAGCCGGACTTCAACGCTATTTGAATGAGCTGGGCTTTAACCTTGTCGGTTACGGTTGCACAACTTGTATCGGCAACTCTGGACCGCTTGATCCGGGAATTGAAGAAGCGATAACAAAGAACGATCTCGTTGGCGCAAGCGTGCTGAGCGGAAATCGCAACTTCGAAGCGCGGGTGCATCAGAGCGTCAAGGCGAATTTCCTGATGAGCCCGCCGCTGGTAGTAGCGTTTGCGCTTGCGGGACGCGTCGATATCAACCTGGCTGATGAGCCTCTCGGGAAGGGAACAGGTGGCAGAGAAGTATACTTGCGCGATATTTGGCCGAGCTCCGAAGAGGTGGGCGAACATCTTCAGATCGCGTTCGACCCTGAGACGTACCGTGAGCGCTACAGCAACTTTGTCGAAGGAAACCCGTTGTGGAATGAGATTCCATCTATCGCCGGTGAGGTGTACGAGTGGGACCAGGAATCGACTTACATCCAGGAGCCCCCGTATTTCGAGGACTTTTCGCTGGAACACGGCGGCGTGAGTGAAATCAAAGGCGCGCGAGCGCTGGCGATTTTCGGTGACTCGGTAACTACGGATCACATTTCACCGGCCGGCGCCATCAAGCCCAGTTCGCCAGCCGGCTTATATCTCCAGGCGCAGGGGGTGGGGGTTCCGGACTTCAACAGCTATGGAGCGCGGCGCGGGAACGATCGAGTCATGACTCGCGGGACGTTCGCCAACGTGCGGATCAAGAATCTGATGGTCCCCGGCACCGAAGGCGGAGTGACGATTCATCAGCCGGACGGCGAGCACATAAGCATCTATGACGCGGCGATGAAGTATCAGTCGGAAGGTGTCCAGCTGATGGTGTTCGCGGGTCAGGAGTACGGAACCGGAAGCTCGCGCGATTGGGCGGCGAAGGGGACGCGTCTTCTCGGGGTCCGTGCTGTGATTGCTCAAAGCTTCGAGCGGATACATCGATCTAACCTTGTGGGAATGGGAGTGCTGCCTTGCCAGTTCAACGACGGCGGCAATGCGCAGTCTTTGAAGCTCGATGGAAGCGAGACGTTCGATCTCACTGGATTTGAAGCTGGAGTAACGCCTCGTCAGGATTTGACACTGACGGTTTACCGTAAGAATGGCGAGACCGAGCGTGTTCCGGTTGTGCTGCGTATCGACACGCCAATAGAAGTTGACTACTACCTCCACGGCGGGATCTTGCCGTATGTTCTAAGGCAATTGATCTTACAAAGCTAGATCTCGAACACATTGCCCCGACGAGTTGACTACCGCCCAGCTGTTGAGTTGTTGGAACAGCGATACGCGCGTTTTGGAATCCAAATGTCGAACGAATAAATTCGTTACTACGTGGTGCGGGGCACCATCGATCCCAATCCCACCAACGCAGTTGGTGGATCTTTCATACTCAACCTACATTGCGGCCCGACGATCGCTCTTCCCCCGAATCCGTCCGTGGATGGGATTCTTATTTACACCGCCGCGCTGCCCGCTGTAGGCAAGGTATCAACAATCCGCCAACTCCCGTTGGTGGGATTTGGAAAGAGCAGCGTCGACGCTTCTTTTTATGGCCGTCACCGGCCTGCTCACCAGTGAGCGGCAAATCGTTAGGCTGTCTGCCTGGGGGCTGATGTTGTCATCTGTTGCGATTTTTTCTTTCTTTCATTTGGCCCTAATCACGTGCATATGGACCTGGATGGTGTGATCGACGGGGCCCCCTTTGAGCTCTGCTGCCTGGTCTTCACTCAGGGTCAAATCCTCAACCTCAATCAGAGATTGTTGGTTGTCTGGCTCTTGTTTTTCTTGCTTGTTCATAACGGTTGTCTCCTTGTCATTGAAAATTTGTTGATACCTTGAGCGCCTTATTGCGCACACCTGTTAAGGCGTAAGTCTGCGGCGAAAACTATCATTCCTTGTTTCAGGGGGACACTTGCTTTACTGCACCCTACCGGTACTTTGAGCCGAGCGCCGACACACGCCTGACCTTCTGCTCAGGGCGCCGCACCCACTGAGAATCATTGGGCTGCAGTATACGTCGCGGCGACGACACGCCGCCGCGACGGAGTCGAAAGATCCTTCACGATAGTCGAATCGATTAAGGACAAGAATCGATTATATCGAAGACTATTACATCGCCGCCGCCGCCGCCGCCCGCTCTGGGGCCGCCTTTGACTCCTGCTGCGCGGTCTTCGTTGACTGTCAAATCTGCGATCTGAGCTTTCTCGATGTTGTCTTCACGATCGTCTTTGGTGTTCATAACGTTTGTCTCCTTATGTCTAAAGTTAGTTGCCTTTCAGAGCGCCTAACTCGCGCTCATTTGGTAAAGGCGTAAGCGAGGGGCAAAAACGATCTAGAGCTGATCAGATTTTATTATTCGCGCCCGATTGTCCGAGCCTGCGAACACAGCTTTTATAGGTGGAGCGACACGTAAGCAGACGGGGATGTGTCGATTGGAGTTAATGCAAGGACCGACTTGTCTTTGCCGAACGCTCACAACCTTCGCGTTCTTTCTTTGGCCACGCACAATACTCCTTAGCTCTGGAAGTTTCGCCGTTCCAGAGATCAGGGGTTAAATTGCGTTCGTACTAATTCTTCGTGCCGCCCTTATTGACTAGGATTTGTCTTGCTCGCGGTTCCAGCGCTGTACCCTTTCCGATGCCGGACCGCGAGATTGTCATTCCCCTTTACTCTAACTCGGACCTCGCGGTAGCCGCCGTTAGAGACCTTGTTCGTAGGGTAGTAGCTTATCGCGTAGATGTGACGGAGTTCTTCGGCTATCTGGTTGGCGAGCCGGCTGAAGTCCCGTACATCCTGAGCGTCATAGACCGGGCCTCCGCCGGCTGTTGCAACGTCAGCCATGAAGTCGCCCCTTTCCCTTCTACGCTGGCCTTGAGATCCCGGGGTCGGTGTTGGTTGAGTCCCAAGATCGGTCGGGCCTCTACCCCGTCCGGGCACGGGCCAGGGTATAAGGATCGGAATCTGCGGAAAGCGGTTTCGAAGAGACGGGTCAATCATGCGAGAGACGTAGTCCTCTTTCGGAAAGCGCAAGCCATAGACCAGCACATCCGACTCTCTGACCATCTCTACTGCATCATCATGTCTCGCAGAGCTGCTTGTTGTGTCCTCGCCATCAGAAAAGAGGATCAGCGCTTTTCGCCCTTCGACATCGCGCAGCTTTCGCCCAACTGCGTCATATACGGCGTCATAGACGCTTGTTCCGGAGCCGGTACGCGTGCTGCGAATCGCATATTCAAGCTCCCTGGGGTCATTAGTAAAACCCGTCAGATACCTAATTCGGCGATCAAATGAGATAACCATCAGTCGGTCTTGAGGACGCATTTGCCGAACAAAAGCGATGCAAGCGTCCTGTATAGCTTCGACACTCCCACTCACACTCGGACTCATATCGAGCAGGAGCACGACATTGAATGCGACTTCTTCGCTTGCGAAGGTGGCTATCTCCTGCTCGACGCCGTCTTCGTAAAGATTGAAGTCACGCCTGTTCAGTTTGGGAATGTAGCGGCCTGAGCGGTCACTCACCAGCAACGGAATATTTACCAGCGTCGACTCGAGCCTTATGACCTCGTCATCTGAAGTCGTTGGTGTTTGCTTCGCCAAACCCATCTGTGTTCCAGGGCGCCGCGACTCTGAGTTCTGCTCGTCGTGAGCCAGGCTATCGGATGGGCGCCGCAGCTCAGGCCTCTGGCCTTTACCGCGAGCTTCTTGATCGGGACCAGGAATTTCGCTTGCGCGAGCTTCCGGATAAGCGGCCTTTTCTCTGTCAACCGTCCGGGCACGAGACAAACTCTGAGAGTCGGTCCGCCCCTGGTCGCGGTCACTTGTCGCTGCACCGGAAGAGGATTGTGATGGGGATTTCCGAGCACTTGCACGCTCAGAAGGAGGAGGCGATGTTGAAGCGAGCGGCGGACGGTCAAACGGCGGCGGCTCTCGCCGTTGACCGGCTTTACCAGATTGATAGTTCTGCGCGCGTCGCTTTAGAGCGCGCCTGTCAGGCTCTCTCAATGCTTGCTTGGAGGACTGCCAATTGGTTTTACCGCGACTCGCTCGCGAAGCGCTTGATTGTATTTGATAGTTAGCGGCCGGGTTCGCAAGGCTCGTTGGAAAGAGCGAAACAATAACAGCCGCTATCAGGACTGCGCCAAGGGAGCTGGTGGCTCTGCATTTCATACTGGACCTCCTTAGGGCTTGATTCGTGTGAGGCCCTCCAGCGTGGGTTGGCTTATTTGGTTTATGTCAGATGTAGGGCGAGCTACATCCGTACGCTTTTGTTGTTTGAAAAGCGGTGCTGCACGGCGGGTAACTACGGAGGGCATGATATGTCAAAGTGCTTCCGCTGTCCAAACAAATCGTAGTTGGTGGCCTCACTATCCTCTCGATCTTTGATATCTGCCTCGTCAATATCTACAATGAGGCTCTTCGCAAGAGATACGAGATAACAATCGATTTGCAGCCGCATCTTTTGGTTTCGGGAATTTGATCGCGCGTCGGGCACCACGTAGTAACGAATTTATTCGTTCGACATTTCGGATTCGCAACTCCCTAAGAAACGAATGAGTTCGTTACTACGTGGGCGTTGCTTCAGGCTATGAGTCAAATTCGAGAGAGGAATCACAGACATGGCTCCAGACAGCGAATTCGCAAATGCGTCATTTGGCAAACCGGACTTTGACGTTGTTGTGGTTGGGTCCGGGTTTGCGGGACTTTACCTGCTGCATAAATTGCGCGAGTTGGGGTTCTCAGCAAAAGCACTCGAGGCCGCTGGAGATGTCGGCGGCACCTGGTACTGGAACCGCTATCCCGGCGCAAGATGCGACATCATGAGCATCGATTACTCATATAGCTTTGATCCGGATCTTGAGACTGAATGGCAATGGTCGGAAAAATACGCCACGCAGCCCGAGATTCTGCGGTACCTGCAACACGTCGCCGCCAAACACGACCTGCGCCGGGACATCGCCTTTGAAACCAGAGTCGAATCGGCAACCTGGGATAAGGATTCGTCTCGATGGCTCATACGAACCAATAGGGGCGCCGAGATCACCTGTCGTTACTACGTTATGGCGGCCGGCTGTCTCTCGAAGCCTAAGGAGCCGGAAATCGAGGGCTGCGATTGTTTTCGGGGTGAGGTCTACTACACAAGCCGATGGCCGCACCGCGGCGTTGATTTCACAGCCAAGCGCGTGGCATTGATCGGTACCGGTTCATCGGGCATACAATCCATCCCGCTGATCGCGGCTCAGGCGAAACAACTGACCGTATTCCAGCGCACGCCGAACTTCTCGATCCCAGCGCACAACGGGCCGATCCCAACACACAGATTGGCTGAGTATGAACGCGACCGCGCCGGTTATCGCGAACGGGCGCGCTGGTCGCGTTTTGGCGTGCCTATCGAACTCGCCGAAATTGGCGCAATGCAGGTGTCTGAAGAAGAGCGCCGGGCCCGCTACGAAGCCGTATGGGAAGCCGGCGAGCTAGTTGGGATCGGACTCGCATTCAATGACATCATCCTGAATCCGAAATCGAATGAAACTCTCTGCGAATTCATCCGCGGAAAGATACGAACAATCGTAACGAATCCTGAGACGGCAGAGGCATTGTGCCCAACGGATCATTATGTCGCCACAAAGCGGGCCTGCCTCGATACAAATTATTACGAAACCTTCAACCTGGACCACGTGAGACTCGTTGATCTGCGCAAAACACCTCTCGCCAGAATCACAGAGACCGGTATTGACACCACCAGTGAGTCATTTGAGTTCGACGCCATCGTGTACGCCACGGGATTCGACGCAATGACCGGCCCAATCGTCGCCGTCAACATCACTGGTCGCAACGGCGTCACGCTGCGTAACAAGTGGGCAGATGGGCCGCTGAGCTATCTCGGCCTGATGACCACCGGCTTTCCAAACTTCTTTGCTGTCACTGGCCCCGGTAGCCCATCGGTGCTCTCCAACATGACCGTCTCAATTGAGCAGCACGTTGATTGGATCTGTAACTGCCTCAAAGATCTTCGCGACGAGAATCTCGAGGTGATCGAGCCGACGGCAACCGCCGAAGCTGGCTGGGTACAACACGTCAATGACTGTGCCAACATCACATTATTCCCGACCGCCAATTCCTGGTACATGGGAGCTAATGTGCCGGGCAAGCCACGAGTGTTCCTGCCCTATATCGGGGGCACCGACGCCTACCGAACCGCGTGCAACGAGGTGGTCGCGCGAGGCTACCTGGGGTTCGTTCGCTCGGGCTCCGGTCAGCGCCGTGTTAACGACGGCGTGATTCGCAGGCTGCAACCCGACGTTCAGATGTTGCTCGAAGCCATGTCGGCGCTCAATCTTCCGCCGCTGGAGGAGATGTCGCCCGAAGCCGCGCGCGCGTTCTCCAGTGAGCTTTCCGCAGTACGCCCGCCGGGTCCGGAGGTCGGTGAGATCGTTGACGGGGTGCTGCCGGGTGCGGGGGGCGATCTCGACTATCGCTTGTATCGCCCGGCGACCGCTGGCCCCCATCGCGTGGTGGTCTATTTCCACGGGGGCGGCTGGGTGCTCGGATCGCACGACTCCGACGATCCGTTCTGCCGCGACCTGTGCGTGCGGTCGAACGCAGTGTTCGTGTCCGTAAACTATCGGCATGCCCCGGAGCATTGTTTCCCTGCGGCGGCTGAAGATGCATTTGCCGCCGTTCGATGGATCGCAGATCATTTGGAAACGCTCGGCGGCGTGCCTGGCCCGCTGGTGGTTTGCGGTTGGAGCGCCGGAGGCAACCTGGCTGCTGTGGTCTGCCAGATGGCACGCGCTGCGGATGGCCCCGCTATTTGCGGCCAGGTGCTGGTCACTCCAGTAACCGACTGTGACTTCTTACGTCCCTCTTACAATGAGAACGGTGCAGATTACGTGCTGACGAAAAGCCTAATGAATTGGTTCTGGGATCACTACGCCGATCCTGCGAACCGAACTGATCCAAAAGCCTCGCCGCTACGCGCGAATGACTTGTCCGGTCTCCCGCGGGCGTTGGTCGTCACAGCGGAGTTCGACCCCTTGAGGGACGAAGGCGCGGCGTACGCAGAGGCGATGGCATCCGCAGGTGTTGAGGTCAAACACCTGCCGTGTCGTGGTCAAATTCACACGTCGTTGACGGCGGTCGACATGATCCTGTCGGGCGCTGGGGCTCGCGCTGAGATATCCGCCGCCATTCGTCAATTTTTCCACCAAGTCGAGGACCTGGTAATGCGAGACAATTGAATTTGCGGCAAGTTCCCGATCCACATTGGACGAAGGACGAGCATCTGTGTGCGGTGGCTTGGTGCAACCGCTGGCTCGCCAGCGCGATAGAGTTAAGCCCGTCTTCGAGTTCAGATGGCGCGCGACCGTCTATCTCAGTTTGCGAGGCTTCAGCATCTTCGCGAGCGCAGCATGATAGTCACGCGGCTCGGCCGTTCCAGTCGGCGGGGGCACGGTGCGCTCAGTTATGATCACGTCGCCCCGCATCACGGCTGAGATTGGAAGCGTTGTTTTCGCTGCCGAAGTCGGGGTTGGAGTCGCGTCAAGCACGCCTCCCAACTCTCCGTGAATGTTTGAGGACGAATCTGACGTACGCGCCGCTCGAAGCACGAAGGGGGCAGGTGGCTGTCGCGGATTCTCACGATCGAACAAAACACTCAGATCTTTCGCCTCGTTAACGCGCTGTCCGAAGCTCAACAATTCTTTGGTAGAAAACCGATCGCGATTGTGCACAAGAATCGTCTTCAGGATCGACGTGTGGTCAAAGATCGTGCGGTCAGCTCTTCCTTTGCCAATGTATGGCGACACAACGAAAGTTGGGACTCGCACGCCAAGGTAGGTGGGGCCGCCGGCAATCAGCGGCGCATACGTTCCCGGTTCGCCCTTCGGCGTGCCCGGCGGCGGCACGTGGTCGAAGAAACCGCCGTGCTCGTCATATGTGATGACAAGCAGTATTTCGCTGAACCGTCTACGGTCCCAGAGGAGATTGCACATACGAGACAGAAAAGCCTGGCCGTGTGCGAGATCGGCGGGCGGATGATCATCGTCGGCCGTCCTGACCGGTGGAATGTCGGCGAAGTTCGGTTCGATAAACATCACGCGTGGCAGCGGACCCGGTTTCTCAAGCGTCGCCTTCAGTCCATCGACTTTGTCATAGAGTGGCACAACTCGGCGATCGTCGATTCTATACTTATCGAACATGCGGATCAGTGAGAGGTCACTCTCGAACACCCGCCATTCAATACGGGCTGCCGTTAGCGCGTCGAAGATGTTGCGGTGCTTTAGGTAGCCAAGACGCGGATCTTCGTTCTCGAAATTATCGAGAGCTGGTATGGATCCCATTATGGTCGCGAACCGATTCGGAAAAGTTGGCCCCGGATGAGCGGCGAACCAGCGGTCGCAAGTCTTGAACTCGTCCGCAAGTCTGTAGTGCACGGGCAACTCTTCCTCGCCATACACGGTCATTGCCAGCTGCGGCGAATCCGATTTGTGATACAGATCGCGCGCGAATCCAGCCATGTCGCCGCTGCCCTTTCCGGCCTCGGTGCCGTCGCCGATCTGGAACTGCACTGGATTGAAAGAATGGCGTGGAGAGACCGGAATCGCAGTACCGAGGCGTAGGTCTCGCGTGTGAACAAGTGGCACGTCTTTGAAGCCGCCAACTCCCGGATTCGTTGCGTTGTTAGGTGCGCCATCGTAGGGAAATACAGGCTTCAGGCCCGGGCGCGCGTTCATAAGATCCCCTAACATATGATCGTAGGAGCGGTTTTCCATCATGATGACGACGATGGATTGATGACGATCCAAA
>DASRIZ010000272.1:0-10215 GCA_035649735.1 Blastocatellia bacterium
GGCTTCGAGTCCTTTGCCCGATCGGCTGTTTATCATCCGACAAATCGCAGCCTAATCCAACGATGCCTGTAGATCGAGGAGCGCCGTAGAGGTGTCAGTCGCATTCAGTGACCAACCAAAGCAAAAAATAACGGGAAGAGAAACTCGGGCGAGTGTCGCTTCCCGTTTTCTGCGTCCCTTCAATGGTTGTGTCCCTCAACCAGAGAAGAAGAGGAGGTTATTTGACAGCCACAATCCAAATTCCCTCATGGTTGCCGAGTTGCGCGCACTATATCAAAGCTCCTCTGGTTCGAGAATCTCACTCCGTGGAAAAGCAAAGAAAAGTACCCTAGCCGCCACTCATCGAACTTCGGTTTCTAGTGTCGACGTAAGTGCCCTCTTATGCTAGGTTAACAGACCACACTGCTGCAGAAAGCAGCAGTCACGGAACGCTTCCGAACTCGCCGAGGAACAATAGTTGTGGATCCGAACGTTCAACAAGCTGGTTAACACTCGTCCGGCATTCCACGTCTTATTAACCGGGCAAAGATAAGGATGTACAAGCTTGAGAGTAACGGCCTACTCCTCGTGGCAAGACAACCTCAGCCGGCGGTTCGTGCTCGCGTGACTGAATCCTCCGAAGAAGCCTTGCTGGTGCAGGCGGTGCGTCACGGTGAGCAAGAGGCCTTCGCTAAGTTGTATAGCCTCTATGCGCCAATGGTGCACGGGATAGTCCTCGCGCGCGTTCCCTGGGGAGAGGTCGATGACCTGGTTCAGGATGTTTTCCTCGTCGCTCTCAAGAAACTCGCAACGTTGCGCGATAACGCAGCGTTCGGAGCGTGGCTGGCAATGATCGCCCGCAACCGCGCGATGGATTTTCACCGCCGTCGACGCGAAACCGAAGAGCTGACCGATGACATCGCCACCGCACAAGGCAGCTCCGAAGCCGACCGCGAAGCCGCGAACGTGTTGGAAGTGATCTGCGGGCTGCCGGAAGCTTATCGTGAGACTCTGGTGTTAAGGCTTGTTGAAGGAATGACCGGGCCCGAAATCGCGGATCGCACCGGTCTGACTCCAGCCTCCGTCCGAGTTAACCTGCACCGCGGCATGAAGCTGCTCCGCGAGAAGTTGGGAATGGAGGAGCAATTATGAACGACGATTATCTGTGGGACCGATCCGGCGAGCCCGATCCCGAGGTTGAACGCCTCGAACGCGTGCTCGGCAAATACCGATACCAGGCGAAGCCCCTGAGCCCGGCGCTCCGATCGCAACTCGCAGTACGCCGCGGTGGATGGATTAAGTTTGCTGCGGTTGCGGCCGCGATTCTGGTGGTTCTCGCCGGGTTCTGGATTTTCAAGACTCAAAACAAAGTGATCAATACGAACAGGGTAAGCGAAGCACAGACACTCGAGAAACAGGTTGAGAAGCAGGCTGTACCACCTGAGAAGCAGGCTTTACCACCGATGAAAGAAAACACCGAGGTTGCGCCGTCACTCGCAACCGCGCCAAAGCCGCGCCGAAAGATTGATCGCAGGGCGGGGACGGAGACAACCGTTGAGCGTTCCTCGATCCCAGGTTCAGATACTGTTGCGGCGCGGCAGCCGATGATCAATCCATTCGTCGACGTTGAGACCGCCCGTCACATCGAGCGCGCCCAGTTGCTGTTGCGAGCGTTCAGGAACACTCGAGACACGAGCGCGCAACCTGATTCGGATGTTTCCTACGAGAGACAGCATTCGCGAGCGCTGCTTTCCAACAACATCCTTCTTAGGCGCGAGGCGGAAGCTAAGGGGAATATCCCTGTTGAAGAGTTGCTCGGCAGCCTCGAGCCGTTCCTGCTCGACATTGCAAACCTGCCGGACAGACCGTCTAACGCCGAAGTACGCTCGATCAAAGAGCGAATGCAGAAGAAGGAAATTGTCTCAGCGCTGCAGGTTTATTCGATGCCGTTACTGAGCCAGGTTTTTTGAAATAAATAAATAGGTCCTATCGGTCCTATATTTCTTTTCTTAGGAGATAAAATGATTCGCACTAAAACCGCGCTATTACCGCTGCTGGCAATAGCAATCGCTGTAGGCAGTCTGCTGGCGCTTCCCTGGAGCGGGCACGCCGCCCGTTACACACAGGAACTTGAAAAGCTCAACCGGCTTGTCCAGGCGTCCGGCGGATCCGATGCGGAAATGAGAATCTTCCGTGAGGGCCGGGACCTCATCGGTGAGGAAGAATGGGAGAAGGCTGCAGCAAAGTTCCGCGACTACATCGCAAAGTATCCGAAGGGCAAGGATACCGACGCCGCGCTCTACTGGCTCGCGTTTGCCCTTAAGAAGCAAGAGAGATATCAGGACGCCGACGGAACGCTTGCGCGGCTTGTCAACGAGTACCCGAGATCGAAATGGAAAGACGACGCAGCGACAATGCGCATCGAGCTGGCATCAACGCTCGGAAACCGTCAGACGGTAACCAACATCGACAGCTACGATGAAGAAACCAAGATTGTCGCGCTACAGAGCTTATTTCAAGGCAACCCGGAACGTGGCGCGGCTTTTGCCGCCGACCTGCTGAAACGCGATTCCAAAGCCAGCAAGCGACTCAAAGAAGCGGCAGTCAGCCTTCTGGGCCAGCATCAAAGCAAAGCCAGCTCCGATCTGCTAAAGGAAATCATCCGCAGCGGGACGGACGCTCAACTTCGTAAGACAGCGATCTTCTGGCTCGGCCAGACGGGCGATGAGAGCATCCTCGATCTGCTGAAGGAACTTGCAACTACTTCAACCGAAAACGAAGTCAACAAAGCGGCGGTGTTCGCAATATCGCAGCATCGCAGCCCGCGTGCCGGCGCGCTTCTTAGTGAACTGGCACGAAGCGCTACGTCACGCAGGGTGCGCGAGGAGGCTATCTTCTGGCTCGGCCAGCGGCCGGACGCCGCAATCGATGACGAATTGATCAAGATCTTTGATTCAGATACCGATGTGCAGATTCGAAAGAAGGTAGTGTTCGCGCTCTCACAACGGAGCACTCCGCAAGCCAGAACAAAGCTTAGCGAGATTGCCCGATCTGGGGCAGATCTCGAAACACGCAAGGAGGCGATTTTCTGGCTTGGCCAACGTGGCGATGAACAGAGCGCCGACGAGTTAATGAGGATCTATGACGCCGACACAAGCGTTGAGATCCGCAAGAGGATCATCTTCTCAATCTCACAGATGAACAACGCTCGAGCAAAGGCGAAACTCCTTGACATCGCGCGCAGCGGAGACACCCCGCAGGCTCGCGGCGAGGCAGTGTTCTGGATCGGGCAAACCGGTGGCGAGCAGGGCGTCGACTTGTTGATTCAGTTGTACGACTCCGAAAAGAGCGACGAGGTAAAAAAGAAACTCGTCTTCGCGCTTGCACAAAACGGCAAGAAGCGCGGCCTGCAGAAGCTTATGGACATAGCAAAACGAGACTCGTCTCTTGAGGCTCGAAAACAAGCAATTTTCTGGCTCGGTCAGAGCAATGATCCCGAGGCGGCTAGATTTCTCGAAGAGATCCTGAAGTGACCTGATGAACCGGTGGCGGCCCGCAAATGATCGCCCCGGTGTTTGAGTCGCTCCGGATTGAAGTCGTGCCCACGTAGGGAGACCCTTACCCTTACACATTCTCCGTTTATTCGAGAGGAGTCACGAAATGATCAAGAGCATATCTAAGCTTGTAATATTGATCGCGATAGTACTTGCGAGCTCCGCCAATTCGCCGGCCCAACGCGAAGGGTTCCTGGCTGTTGATGGACCAAATCTGAGATCGAAGCTTGATAACGCGTTGAGGCAGGGCCG
Source organism: Blastocatellia bacterium (assembly GCA_035649735.1). GTDB lineage: Bacteria > Acidobacteriota > Blastocatellia > UBA7656 > UBA7656 > Onstottus_A. The sequence continues at coordinate 3,786 of DASRIZ010000272.1, forward strand.
CGGGAGACAGACCCGCTTTTGGACGGCTTACGCGTTCGATGTCCGGCCCGGAGTCGCAGTCGATGTTGAGTGGCACAACGGAACCACGACCGTCTCGAGCGGGACAAGCATATCCATCGGATCAAAGAACGAGACTCGCAACCTCGGCGTGTTTTTCCTGCACGAGCCGAGCGACGGTTCGATAGTCCGAGTTGAAGTCTTCAATCTCGACCGCCGGCGCGAGTATAGCGGCTATCCCGTTTACTGGCTCGGGCGGGCAACGAACGACGAAAGTCTGACCTATCTAAAAGCTCTTGCTGAGTCGAACCAGATCGGTGAGGCTCCCAAGCAATCGGTCGTTGCGATCGGGTTGCACGATGACCCGCGGGTCGGAGGCATGCTCGAGGACTTTGTTCGCAATTCAAAGATCGACAAAGTTCGCCGCAGCGCCATCTTCTGGCTCGGCCAGATCCCAGGGCACAATCAGTTTTTGGTTGATCTCGTACGCAACGAACAAGAAAGCGCCTCGCTTCGGAAGGAGGCCGCGTTTGCGATTGGAATAAGCAAAGATCCCGGCGCTGTGGCAGCGCTCGAAGGCCTCTACGCGGCGATCACTAATCGCGAGGTAAAAAAACAGATCATCTTCGCTGTGTCTCTCGACAGGAGCGAGGATGGGCTCTCACCTTCAAACCGAAGTTCTGATGACGGGATCAACTTCCTGGTCAAGGTGGCGGAGAGCGACTCCGATCGAGAACTAAGAAAGCAGGCCTTGTTCTGGCTCGGGCAGCGAGCAGGGAAACGCAGCCTCGAGGTCCTGGGAGCGGTGGTCGAGAAATCAGACGACGACACCGAAGTGCAAAAGCAGGCGGTCTTCGCTATCAGCCAGCGGGCGAAAGACGAAGCAGTACCTCTGTTGATCAAGATCGCCAGGACACACCCCAAGCCTGCGGTTCGCAAGCAGGCGATGTTCTGGCTTGGCCAGACCGGCGACGAACGCGCCCTGGAGTTTTTCAAGGAAGTACTGTCCAAGTGAAACCTTTTGCTGGCCGTCTCCACTAACCAGCATCTCGGTTTTGTTAATTGCATCTTCGGGCGAATTATTGGAGAAGTTATGAAACGGTTCAAACAGCCCTTGCTTCGACTGGAAGGCGTTACCAAGGTTTTCCTGACCGACGAAGTTGAGACTCACGCGCTGTCTGGGATTCATCTGGAGCTCGGGAGAGGTGAGTTTGTATCGATAGCCGGGCCTTCGGGTTGCGGCAAGTCCACGCTCCTCGCGATTCTCGGGCTGCTCGATTCGCCGACCGAAGGAGACTACATACTTTCGGGCACGCCCGTTTCAGATCTGCCGCCCGCCGAGCGCGCTGAGATTCGGAATCGCGAGGTCGGCTTTGTCTTTCAGAGCTTTAATCTGATCGGCGATCTGACGGTGTTCGAGAACGTCGAGCTCCCGCTCACCTATCGTGGAGTCCGAGCATCCGAACGGCGCGAGCGAGTTCGGGAGGCGCTCGAACGAGTTGGCATGGCACATCGCGAAAGGCATTTGCCGAGTCAGTTGTCCGGCGGGCAGCAGCAACGGATCGCCGTTGCGCGAGCAATCGCGGGTGACCCTCTGATCGTGCTGGCAGACGAGCCGACCGGGAATCTCGATTCAGCGCACGGTGAAGCGGTGATGGAATTACTTGGGGAGCTGCACAGCGCGGGCGCAACTGTCTGCGTGGTGACTCACGATTCTCGCTATGCCGGTTATGCGGATCGGTTGATCCATCTTTTTGACGGACAAGTCGTCGAAGAAAAGAGCAAGGCGGCTTGATAAAGAAGTTTAGTAATTCCCTGTAGCATAGACTGTCTAGTCTGTGCCAGCTTGCGAATTCGAGCACAGACTAGACAGTCTATGCTACTGCGTGGGAACCACTTCATTCCAGGAGGCAAAACATAATGCGGCGGAAACTGATCGTTCTCCTAACCGTGATAATGCTCGCTGTCGTGCTCGCGCCGTTGACCGATGCAAGTCAACAACGAAGATCAGCGGGCGATCGTGAATACACCGAACGCGAAGACATCAACCAAACCTACGAACTCGCACCTGGCGCACGAGTCGAGTTGTCGGTCATATCCGGCTCGGTGGACGTCGAAACGACAAACGGGAACACGGCGGAAGTACACATCGTGAGAATGGGCGAGACGCGTCAGGACCTTGACTGCTACATGATTGCCATCGATCACACGCCGAATAGCTTGATTATGCGGCACAAGCAAGAACGAACAAGTGAGTGCCAGAACATCAGGGCGAAGCAACAGGTTACCCTCAGGCTGCCGCGCAACGTCGATCTAAAACTCAACGCGATCAGCGGGCCGGTCAAGATCGGCGAGATCGACGGCTCCCTCCGTTTGAGCGGCATAAGCGGGCGGGTTGACGTTGCCCAGGCACTCGGCTACTCGGAGATCTCGGGCATCAGCGGCGTTCTCTCGATATCGATTCCGCGGCTTAGCGAGCGGGGCATCCGCGTCAGCGGAATCAGCGGAAAGGTTGAGTTGCGCCTCGCAAACGATTTGAACGCCGATTTGAACGTGAGCGGCATCAACGGAGACGTAAACGCCGGCGCTTCCAATGTGACGCTCAACAAAGTCGGGCACTCGAAGTTTGCCGGACGCGTCGGGTCAGGCGGATCAGTCATCTCGGTGTCCGGAATAAGCGGCAGCGTAACCTTCCGCGGGGAATGATCCAATTCGCCGAAAGCGGCTCGCTCGACGAGGTGCGCCGAGCAAACGGTAATCAAGGTCGCTTTTTGCCACAGGTACGGGTGAGCGTACCTGAACCAGACAAAGACACGAAGACACAGCGACCGCCTCCCTGCTGTCCTCGTGTCTTTGTTATTTTGTGCTCGAACACCATCGGCTTCAGCCGTGTGGTGACTGTGTTCACCATTTTCTCTGCTACGAGTTTAGTGATCCCGTCCGCTTGTCGCTGATGCCAAGCGCCTTCATCCTTCGATAAAGATGCGAGCGATCAATTCCCAGAGCCTCAGCGGTACGGGTGACGTTGCCATCGCATTCACCGAGCTTGCGGATGATGTAGTTCCGCTCGTAGGCCTCGCGGCCTTCACGGTACGAGGTGAAGTTGTAGCGAGACGGCATTTCCATGCCCTCGGCCGTTCCGAGCGTCGGCAAGTCGTCCGCCTCTATTCGCTCCCTCGCAGCCATTATCACCACTCGCTCGATGGTGTTTCGCAACTCTCGAACATTCCCCGGCCAGTCGTACTCAGCCAGCCGATTGTGCGCGTCTTCGGTGAATGATTTCGGCGCGCGATTGTATTCCGCGGAATACTTTTGATTGAAATAATCTGCAAGCAAAGGAATGTCTTCTCTGCGATCTCGCAGCGGTGGCACTTCGAACGGGATGACATTGAGGCGATAAAACAGATCAGGGCGAAATGTCCCGCGTTCAATCTCTTCATCGAGCCGCTTGTTTGTCGCGGCGATAATTCGCACGTCCACTTGAAGCGGAGTATTGGAGCCCAGCGGTTCGAAACGCTGCTCCTCGAGGACGCGAAGCACCTTGGATTGGACCTTCAAGCTCATGTCGCCTACTTCATCGAGCAGCAAGGTCCCGCCGTCCGCCTGCTCGAATTTGCCTCGCTTCGCCTGAGTCGCCCCGGTGAACGCGCCTTTGGTGTGGCCGAACAGTTCGGACTCAATCAGCTCTTCCGGGATCGCGGCGCAATTGAGCTCCACAAACGGCAACGTAGCTCGTTTTGAGTGGTGATGGATCGCGCGCGCGGCGAGTTCTTTGCCGGTGCCCGATTCGCCGTAGATTAGAATCCGCCCGTTGGTCGGCGCTGCAATCGCGATCTGTTGACGAAGCGCGCGGATTGGCACGCTTTCGCCGATCATCGGGTTGTCGTCGCCGAGTTGCTCCCGGAGCCTCAGATTGTCCGCCTCGAGTTGAAGTTGACGAAGCGCATTCCGGACAGCAAGCACAGTCCGCTCGATTTGAAGCGGTTTTTCGATGAAGTCGAGCGCGCCGAGCCGGGTCGCTCGCACGGCGGTTTCGATACTGCCGTGCCCGCTTATCATTATGACTGCCGTCTCCGGGTAAGCGTTCTTCAGCCGCTCGAGCGTTTCGATACCATCGATTCCCGGAAGCCATACGTCCAGCAATACGCAGCTGAACAAGCGGCGCTCGAAGAAGGCGAGACACTCTTCACCCGATGCGGCGGTCTCCACCGACATGCCTTCATCTTCGAGGACCCCGGCGAGCGAACGCCGGATTCCCTCTTCATCGTCGACGATCAGAACTGAGTTGGGCATAGGAGAGTGAAACGTGATGCGTGAAACGTGATGCGTGATGCGTGACGCGTGATGCGTGACGCGTGATGCGTGATACGTGATGCGTGATGCGTGATATTTGATGCGTGACTCAGCTTATGTCACCATTCTCGCAATGACGAGTCACGCATCACGCATCACATTTCACGCATCACGTTTCACGCTTCACGCAATCACGTTTCATCACGCTTTGGTGGCAATGCCAGAGCAAACGGCTCAATATCCAATCGGAGCATTCCGCCCGCATCGGAGAAGATCTCTTGTTGCCTCTTGCGCCGCTTTAGAAAGACCGATGTGCCGAAGATAGTCCCGCCAACCAAAACAGTCAGCAACATCAATCCGATAAGGCCAAATGTCGACACGAGCATCTCGGCTGCTTTCCGCGCACGAAACGGATCGTTCGTCGGCCATAGCGGGTTGCGCAGCCACTTCACCGTGTACGGATACTCGACCGAGTTAACAAGACTCTCAGCAAACTCGCGATCGGCGACGTTCACCGCGGCAACTATGTAATTTCCGGTTCGCTTGAAAACTATCTGCTGTTGTTCGGTCTCGGAAAGCGACGCGACGTAACCTGTGACACGGGCTAATTCGTCCGTCGCAAACTCAGGCGTGTGACATTCTACGATCACGAGCTTTAAAGACGGATCTGGCGACGCTCCGACTGCGCTCGGGGTGCTTTCCGGCTTACCGTGATCCGACGACTTACCGTTCAACGCGACATCGGCCTTTGTGTATTGAGCCGCTACTGCTTCGGTATCGCCCAGGAATTCGAACATTCCGCGTCCGTGCTCGACAAAAGTGTTGAGTGATTCAGGACCCAGAAAATATCGCTGGCTATTCGGGACCAATAGGACACTTTGCGAGCCGGCTGGCAGACTATTAAACAGCGGCGGACGTGCCTCGGCCGAGCTTGTGGGAACGATCACGTTCGCGACTGCCCGCGCCAGAGCCTGGTGAGCTGATGTTCCGCCCGTCTTCTGGCTCGCCCCAACAACGCGAACAAAGAAGTTGCCTTTCCAAAACATCAGTTCGCCGTCCAGTTGCGAGCCCTCAGATCCAATCTCGATAGGGCGGTTCCTGGTCTTGCTCGCCCCGCTGTTGAATTGGAAGAGGCCATACGCCGCAAACTGGTTGCGCATTTCGAACACCTCCACGCGCGCGCCGCCGTACTCGCGAGCGGCCGCGGAGACGACAAAGTATTCCTGATAGATCGGCGTCTTGTCGGCTACAAACTCAGCGATGCCGTCCTTACCGACCAGCTTGCGATCGCTGGTTGCGGTGTATCCGGCCAGCGTATCCGGCAACAAACTCAAAATAGGATTCGGTGACGTGAGAGAGACAACATCGGCGCCCGCCGCCGGTTTACCGTCGCCGGCCGCTTGTTGGGCGCCAATCACCATCGCTGAGGTAACTATAGAAACCAGGGCCAATATTCCCGCCCTAATTTTCCGAAAATGCATTCGTTTGTTGCTTGAGTAGAGCATATACAGATTAGAACCCGCGGCGCGCGTTTTAGTTCCGCCGGCGTAACTCGCTGAGTATCAGATTCGAATAACGTTCTGGGTGATGTATATCATCGAGAACAATTTTGCCCGCCTCAGATGCGCTTTCGATCTCGATATCTCCGAGGTTAAGAAATCTTTGCCAGACGGATGCAGTCACGGTCACATCCTGGATGTTGCGGAGCGGAATATTCCGCGTGATCTTCGCGATGATTCCATAACGCATTTCGAGTTTGTGATTGGTGAGCGTATAGACCTCGCGTCGTCTCAAAATATGGTTGTAGATCGGATTCGAAAACACAATTATTGCGACGCCCAGGATGATTGCGAACGCAACCCATCCGCTAAGCACCGGAAACCTGTTGCTCAGGATTCCAACAAGCGCGGCGACCGCTATGGTTACCAATGCCGCCACAATGTATCTGATCAGAACGAATATCAGTGTTGGTCTGAGAGTAAAGATCACTTGCTCGTCCGGGTAAGACGCAACCGCGGAAGCAACCCCTACCGCAGTCCTTGAAATGGGATTGGCTGAAACCGACTGCGAACCGCAGGAATTGCAAAAGCGGCTTCCGTCGGGGAGTGTCTGTCCGCAGTTGTTACAGTACATGGTAGTC
>DASRIZ010000273.1:0-27074 GCA_035649735.1 Blastocatellia bacterium
ACGCCGTGACGAGGTGTCCGCGCCCTCCGTCAGGAGGGCCATGTTTATAGACGCCGTGACGAGGTGTCCGCGCCCTCCGTCAGGAGGGCCATGTTTAGCGCTATAGGACGAGTTATTCGCCCCGCTGACTTTACATGGCCCTCCTGACGGAGGGCAGGGACACCTCGTCACGGCGTCTATAAACATGGCCCTCCTGACGGAGGGCGGGGACACCTCGTCACGGCGTCTATAAACATGGCCCTCCTGACGGAGGACGCGGGCGGGCCACCCTTTGCTATGTAAGCCTGTTAGCATAAGTACACAAGCATTCGGGGCTTTCCTTTTTCACCTGGGGGTTGGAGGAACATCGATTTCCCGCGGAAGAACCCTACTGTCAACCAAATCAGAGTAGTCGCATTTCTGCGAGTTAATGTTAGGTGGATAGCTTGCCCGTGGCTTGGCTTCAAGGGTGAGTTTGGATAAAAAGGGTTTTCAAAAGTGCGCAATACAGACGAGGCGGGGCAAGCCACCCTTCTCTACTCCTAGAATGCCAAAAGGATGCGGCGTATCTCAACCAGGTTTTCTTTGACCACATACTCGCAAGCACCCGCCGAGCGTGCAGTCTCGCGCAGAATCGCGTCGTCGTAGTCGGTGACGATCATGACCCGCGCTTCCGGGTCTGCTGAGACTATTTGCCGCGTTGCGCTGATGCCGTCAACTTCGGGCAGGTCTATATCCATTAACACCCAGTCGGGGTGGTGCTCCGAGTAAGCCTCGAGCGCTTCGCCCCCGTTATCGCATTCGAAGACCTGCTCTGCCAGGTCGCTCGTCAGGGTTCTTATCATTCGTCGCATTTGCTCGTTGTCTTCGACAATCAGGATGTTCATTACACACTCTCAACGGGTGAAAAGGTGAGAGACCGCCCACTGAGCCTGTACCTCAGAGGTGGCGGCCTCTCACACTTGGGAGTTACGGCGGTGGCTGAGCTTAATCAAGGACCGTTGGTCAAAAAGCGCGAGCTAGCCGGGTAAGCGTCGCCGCATTCTGAGCACTTACGAATCGGCCAACATGATTCTCGAGCTCGTGAACATAGACGTCGATGTGGTGAGCTTTCCCGATCAGGTCGCCGCGGGCTTCGGCCTCTCCCGCCTGTCGCAGTTTCTGCTGGAGCGAGTTGACGACGCCGGCGTTGCTTACGAAGCGGGCGGTCAAATTGGAAACAGCCTGTTGGGTTACCGTAACGGTAAATGACGTTGAGCCGTTTCCAATATTGTCGGCGTAGTCCGTGGCTTCAGCCGAATAGGCGTGTTGCGTAATCTTCTGACTGCCCTGCACAAAAGCGTAACCTTCGCCGGAAATGTTCTGGCAGGTATGGACGCGGACGCCAGACAGACTATCGGCCGGTGTGCAGGTGATGTTGATGAATTGGTCCGGCGTGTAGTTGCCGGAGTTGCCGGTGTAGGTAACGGTCGGCGCTGTCTTATCGAGGTTAATGCCGGGAAGGGGTCGGTATTTGACGTTGCCGGCCTTGTCCGTGGCCTTGCCGATGATCGTCTGATCCGCTCCTTCAGTTGAAAGGACCACGGTGCGCGTAGTATTAAGCGGATCGATCCCGGAAATGGGAAAAATTGGATTCTGGTCGGATGGCGCGTCGAAGTAGTTGAATGTCGCTGTCACGTCGTTTTTGTACCACCCGTACACGTTTGGGAGCCGGTTGACCTCGCCGCCGATGGTCGGCGAAGTCTTGTCGATCCAGACATCCACGTAGCCTCGATCACTGGCATTGCCCTGTGAGCCGATCGTGTAAAAGCTAAGAACCTGTTTACCCTCGCCCTGGAAAGTAACCGACGCCGGGTAGTTCGCCACAGCGCGATCCAAATAGATCGCGGGCGTATTCCCTCCTGTGGTCGATGGGCCGAAGGCGCTGTAGACAACCTGTCTGATGGTGTCAGTGCTACTGCCCCACATGTCGCCGACAGTCACATCGGTATTGTTCCATCCGTAACTGGTGGGGGATGGAAACACGGTCCAGGTTGGGGTGATGGCCGGCCGCTCTGCCCATCGCCCATTGAGGTAAGCGACAAACTCTTTTGGTCCGTCGAAGCTGTTGCTCGCGCCGCTAACTTCAGTGGTCTTAGCAGCGTGATCCACCCGCAGGAAATTCGGCAATCGATGCCACCTGTCCTCAATGTCGGACAATCTGTTCTTGAGCCATCTGATGTCCTGCACACACTTTGTAAAGTCGTGGGTTGGTTCCGGGTCATCGCGGACGTGCTGCATCATGAAAAGGGGTACTCTGAAGTCGTCAATATCTCGTCCATTCTTATCCGCCCAGTCGTCATAGTGTTCGCCTAAACATCCACGCGGGACGCTATGGGCGCCGTAAATTGTATCGACCATCACGTCGTGAAAGGACGTTGTCTCAAATGTCTGGCCGTCGTGATAGACCAGCCGCCTGTTATTGTCGATGAGCTGTTGAAGAGTCGGCATTCCGTCCATCGGGTACCACCAGCCGTCCGGCGTCGGCCGCAAGCCGCCTGGCTTTCCATGCGTCGGTACAAACCCGACGTTGAGGTAGTCTCCCAGGATGAACATTCGTGACGGGCTAAGGCCGACATCATTGAATGCCTGACGAAGCAGGTTGGTGGAGTCATCAGGAACGCTGCTTTGGACATTGAGCGTCACTACTTCGCCAGGGTGGTCGGCCAACCATTCGCGAAAAGATCCCAGGCGCTCGCTGTAGTTTTCTAATGGGTGGAGCGCCCCGCTAAAACCCAGGCCCAGGCCCCCTAAGAGATACCCCAGGCCGTTATCCCAGCTGTGATGGCCCATGACGATCTCCGGGTCATGGCGTCCGTACCCATCCCCAATGATCCAATCGTTGTCAAAGGTATCCTTTGTGTCGCCGTTCTTATTGTAGATTCGAGCCTGATAGTTCGCGGCATATCTAAACTGTCTCACCTTCCAGAGCCGAAGATCGAACGACCGGACGCCGGCATTGAGCTGCGAGTTGATACTTCTATCCTGGTTACAAAAGATCCAGCAAAAGTAGTTGGCGCTCGGCGTGGCGAACGCTACGTGAGACTCGAGGTACGCGTTCTGGTCATAGCGCCTGCTGTTGTCGGCGCCGAGGGCCTGGGCGTGCGTCTGTCTTGGGCACACCGCTGTGAAGCACATCACCAGGACGAATAGCAGCAGCCAGGGTCCCGACGAAGTAAACTGTCTTTTGATTTTCGCAAACGCAAGCTCAGCAGTTGAGGTTATCTCTTTGGTTGTGAGGTTCATCGTATTTTCTCCTTTGCCGCCGGGTTGTTGCCCGCAGCCGTAATCCAGCTAACTTATTTGTGGCTCTCGCTTACTTTCAGAGCCTCAAATCCCTATCGAAGTTTGTGAGGACACTATGAACTTATGGGCATCTGCTGAGAATCCGTGCGAGCACGTATTCCGGCTACGTAGTACCACGTAATTTACAAACAAGAGGCGGGCAGTCAGCGACTATCGGCGATGGCTGGAAGGGACTAACTCAGGTAAGTATCCAGGAGACGGTCTGTTTTCTGTGCGGGGTTTCTTTACAGATCAGAGAGTTCAGACTTGTATGCGAGGGCGAATTTCATCAAAGCGTGATTGCCGTGAATTTCGAGCTTATTGCAGATGTTAGTCCTATGAGTCTCCACCGTGCGGTGGCTGATAAATAGCTGGTCGGCGATCTCGCGACTTGTTTTGTACTCCGCGATCAATTTCAGCACGCGTCGCTCGGTAGGCGAAAGGTCTTTCAACTCTGGCTTTCGCTGACTGAGCGACGCAGTTCGCTGCTGGCGATTGAGAAGGAGACCGGTCAGCGCGGGGCTGACATAGTGTTGTCCGGACGCGACCAATTTCACGCAGGTGACTATATCGGTAAGCGCGCTGTCTTTGAGCACGTAGCCCTTGGCGCCAAGATTGATTGCCTCGTTTAGAAAATCTTCATCGCGGTGGATGGTCAGAAAGACAACTTCGACCTCGATCTTCTCGGCGCGAAGGGCCCGCAACACACTGAAGCCGTCAAGCCCAGGCATGTCAATGTCGAGCACGGCGACTTGTGGCGTGAGGGATTTGATCTGGTCCAGGGCCGTCTGCCCGTCGGTTGCCTCTGCCACGACCTTGAGTCCACGCTCGGCTTCCAACGACTGGCGCAAGCCCTGCCGTACGATCGGATGATCATCCGCCACGACAATTCTGATTTCGGTTGCTGGCACCGTTACGCCTATCCCGATTGGTTCTTCACGTTGAACTTGACGGTCACGGTTGTTCCCGCCCCCGGCGCGGAGTCTATCACGGCCTGCCCCCTCATCATATGCACGCGCTCCGCAATGCCAAACAGTCCAAAGCCGCCGCGTCCGGGTTCGCGCAGGGGAGCGGTGTCCGCGTGAAATCCTTTCCCGTTGTCCTTAATCGAAATCTCTACTTCCCCTTCGTCCCTTTTTATGGCGACGAAGGCCTCGGTGGCTTCCGCGTGTTTGAGAATGTTGCCGACGCTTTCCTGCACGATGCGGTAAAGATTGATCTCAGTTTCTTTTTCAAAGACGCCGTCGATCTCGTCGATCTCTAATTTAAATATGATGCCGCTCGAGTCGGCGGTCTTTCTAAGCATTGTTTCGAGAGCCTTCGTTAGTCCGATCCGGTCAAGCTGGTAAGGCCGCAGATCATAAGCGATTTCCCTTACCTCATCCATGGCGTGCACCGCCGCCGTGGAAATTTCATCCAGTTGTTCGATCGCTTTCTCGTGATCTTTGGGCTGACTCAGGCCCAGCGCCGCGCGGCTCTTAATAATTGCGAGGCTTTGCCCGAGGCCGTCGTGCAACTCGGCGGCGATCCTTTTCCTTTCCTGCTCCTGCGATTGGATCAGCTGCCGGGAGAAAGCCACCTGGGCTGCCTGGGCTTTCTTCAAAAGTAGGACTCGGTACTCGTAAACGAGCACTGCGGCGCCTAGCACACATATCGCGACCATAGCCTGGAACCACCACGTACGCCAGAACGGCGGACGAACAACGACGTGGATCGCTGCCCCTTCAGTGTTCCATACACCGTCGCTGTTGGCCGCGATGACCATGAACGTATATTCGCCAGGCGGGAGATGCGAGTAGTAGGCCGCGCGTCTATTACCAGCCTCCACCCAATCGTCATCTAGTCCGACCAGCTTGTACTTGAAATTGATCCCCTGCGGCCGAACAAAGCTCAGGCCGGTGTATCGTATCTGAAGGTTTTCCTGCCCCGGTGAAATTTCCAGTGGTTCGTGCGCCTGAGACAATCTGTTGTCCAGAAGGTAGTCCTCGATTACAACCTTTGGCGGTTCCGCGCTGTCTCTTATGTCCTCGGGATTAATGATCACAACGCCGTCCTGCGTAGGGAACCAGAGACGGCCGTCGCGTGTCTTCCAGCCGGCAGGCTGTCGGCCACCGTTGCATTCGGCGCTCAACATCCCGTCCTTCTTATCGAAGAAAACTGAAGTAATAGTCTTGGAACGTCCTTCGGCGAAATCATTCAACCCCCGTCGGCTCACGCGGAAGATGCCCTGGTTAGAGCTCATCCATAGATTGCCGCGCCCATCTTCCAGAATCCGGAAAACGCCGTTGCTGTAGAGCCCGTCGTTGGTCGAGTAGCGTGTAAACTTCCCGTCCTTGAACCGGTTGAGGCCGCCATCGTAGGTCCCGATCCAGATGACGCCGTCCTCATCTTCATAGATTGCTCTGACCTGGCCGCTCGAGAGTCCGTCACGTTCCGTGTAGGTGGTAAAACTTCCATTCTCGAAGCGACTGATTCCTCCTGCCGTACCAAACCAAAGCGTGCCCGTGTGATCTTCAAGGATGACCTGCACCCGCGGATGAGCCAGCCCGTGCTCAGCGCCGAACGTAGCGAATACCCCGCCCCGGTAGATGCTCAACCCATGATCCGTGCCGAACCAGATACTTCCCTCGCGATCCTGATGGATCGCCAGAATCAAGTTACTGGCGAGTCCCTCCCGAGCGGTGTAAGTCGCAACCGCTCCATCTTTGAGCAACCTTACTCCCGTGTTATATGCGCCTACCCATATGCCTCCGTCCCTGTCCTCACATAGCGCCGACGGCACCGAGCCCGCGAGTCCCTCAATGGCAGTGTGTTGTTCAAAGAGGCCGTCCTTATATTTGTTCAGTCCGCCGCCCTGCGTGCCGATCCAGACGTTGCCCTCTCGGTCCTGGTGGATAAGGTAAACATTCTTACCCGACAGGCCGTCCTTCGTGGAAAGGACCTTGACGCTTTTCTTCCTCGCCAGAAAGAGGCCCTCGTCTGACCCTAACCAGATGTTTCCCTCCCGATCCTCATAAATGCGAGTGACACTCTTGACCACAAGTCCTTCCGCCTCCCCAAAGATATTCAGCTGACCATTCTGGTACTGGCTTAGCTTGCCGTCGGTGGTGCCAATCCATAGGTTTCCCGCGCGGTCTTCGCAGACCGCCGAGATTGCTGCATTCGGTAGACCCTTTATTTGAAAAGACGTCAGGACGCCGTTCTTCAATTTATGTAGCGGGGTATTACGGTCTGCCGCGCCGATCCAGACCGCCCCATACTGATCCTCATAGAGCGTCCTGACATTGCGGGAATTGAAGCGTTCGATTGAGGGGTAGGACCGGTAGCGCGCTCCTTCGAAAACGCGCACACCATTTATGTCGACGAACGAGAAACCATCCAAATTGGCTGAGTCAGCATATGTGGCGCCGGGCGACTTGAACTCCATGCCCGGATCGTGAGAGATGAACCTTCCATCCCGCCATTGGTCCATCCCCTTCTTAGTGAGAACCCAGAGAGTGTTGTCGCTGTCTTCCCGAAGCGCCCTTATAAGGTAATCGGACACGCCCTCAGTAGTCCCGTAGTTTGTGAATTTTCCGTCCCGGTATTTGAACAGGCCGTGGTCTTCCGAGCCGATCCATAGATTACCCAGATGATCTTCGACCAACGTGGTTAGACGCGTGCTGGTTAACCCATCGGAGTTGGCCCTTTGGAAGATGGTGAAACGGACTCCATCGAAGCGCACTAATCCGTCAGAAGTAGTCAACCACAGATAACCATTGCTGGTTTGGAGTATGGCTTTGACGAAATTCTGCGGCAGTCCGTTATCCGTATTCCACTTGTCGAACTGGTATTGAGCGAAAACCGGAGAGGCAAAGACCAGCACGGCGAGCAGGCAAATCGAGCGGGTCAATCGTCGTATGTGAGATTCGATCTGGTTCAGTATCCTAGGGCCGCCGGTCGCTATTGCCGGGTCCTGGGCTTCGCGTTTTGCTCGCATTCTCCCCAACCAGTTCCACCGGCAAATTGTCATGACGCCTGATATGGCGCTCATTAGAGCATGAGCGGAATCGAAATGGAAGCGTCAACACATTGGGTCAGGCTTGCGATTTTGCGATTCGGCTCAAAACGCCGAGCCGTGTGTGGAAGCGAATCGCAAAATCGCGTGCCCCCGCTCATACTACTGACGCTTATCGGTAGAGCTGGTGGAGGGCGGAAGAATCACGGCGTTGGGGCCTGCCTGGAACTTGCCAGTGCGATCGGGTACGATGCCATCGATTACATAGAATGAACCAGCAGCTCCTCTGGTAGTTTCCTTCGGCGCGCTAGCCTTGTAGGTTTCAACAGAAGCAACTTCCTTACTCGCGTCCGGCGTCACGACAAACGCCGGTAATGCATCGATTCGCAACGCGAACGAGATGTGGGTCTTCTCGCCGTTTGCTCCGGTCGGACTGTAGTCCGCACTCCGTCGCAAAGCGTAATACACCGCGGGCAACTGCACCCACGTCAGCGACTCGATCACCGGCCCTCGGGCGTTCACCCATCCCTTGTAAACCGGTTCCCATGGACGATAGCCCCCCACATAGCCAGTAAGTGAGCCGTCCGGCTTCATCTGCAGATCCACACGTGCGCGTAACAGCTCAAGGTCACGCGTGTACCCAGGGTCACGCAACGTAATGTCGCCGGGTGCTGTGGATATAACCCTTCCATTCGAAGTCCGCGCCGCGAGTATGCCTTCGTACTTCGCGTGCGGTGCGATCCTGAATGTATAGTCCGTCGCAATGTTGCCGTTCCCGTCCTTCACCATCTTGTCGTTGCTGACATAGAAGCCGATCTTAACGTGGTTGTCGTTCATCGGATCGACGCCTTCGCCGGACACTACGATCACCGTTGTCCAGGCGCCATTTCGCATCGAGTCGTTGAATTGTAAGGCGCCACTCGAAAGCCTGCGCGGCCCGCGATAGGTCTTCCAGCATCCGAGACACTTATAGAAGTTGTTGTCTATGCCTTTCTCGCCCGTTGGGCTGGTAAAGCCAGTCTTCTCATCGCCATCCAGATTGACACCTTCGCCAGTCGTGCCGGACACGCCCACCAGACCGGTGTCCGGCGTCGAAGTAGGATTGACATAGACGTTCGCCCGATCCTTGCCTCGAAAGGCCATCTGGTTCTGACCGTGAACAGGACTGCGTGTCGGGTTGGCGGGATTGCGCAACCACTTCGCTTCTTCGAGGGTATATCCAGCGTCCACCAGAACCTGAATCCAATCGATCTCCGGATTGGTTCCTTTGGGACAGTCGGTTCCCGGATCGATAACCCCAGTCTTAGCGCCGTAGTACATCGCCGGCTCATTCCATTCGATGACGTAGGTCTTCGTCCACTTGGCGGGTTTGGATAACTGCTGCGGCACGGCGGTGCTCGCGAACGCGATCGTTATCGCGATTACTGAGGTTGCAACAAAACGCCGATTCATAACAGCCTCCTCTCTTAAGCGATGACTTCGGTAAGCGGACGCGCTGTTTTCATCGTGCCGGAACCGAACTCTCCGACCGGCGCACCAACGAGCTGCATCGCGGTAAGAGAAACTCTGGTAACGGACTCGCCCTTCGTCGCGATATGCTGACCGGCCTTGTGCCTGCCGCCGGCCCGGCCAGCCAGGAACATTGGAATGTTTTCGATGGAATGGATCTTGGCGTAGCCCGTGTCGCTGAACGCCATTATCAGGCTGTTATCCAGCACTGTGCCTTCGCCCTCCTTAATCGCTTCCAATTCGATTAGGAAGTCGCCAAGCGCCTCCATGACCAGACCCGCAAGCTTACTAGTCTCCGGCTGGTAGCCGAGTTTTGCGTCGGTAGGCTCGTCGTGCGTAATCTGGTGATAAATCTTATTCTGCCCTGCGAGATAGGTTTCCGAGGTGCCTCCGGTGTGGACGAAATTGAACACTCTCGTCTGGTTGCAAGCGAGACCCATCGCCAACAACCGGGCCATCATCCTGGTGTTGGCGCGAACAACGTCGACCGAAGCGGATCGCGGCGTCTCCTTTGGAGCCGTTGGAACTACACAGGAATCGCATTTATCCGGCTTCTGAAGCTGGACCGCAAGCTGGTTCTCCATGTCGCGGAGGGAGGTGAAATACTGATCAAGCTTGATCTGGTCGGCCTTACCGGCGCCCGACATCAGAGCCTGACGCTGCTCCTTAACCGCCGAGAGCACGCTCTGTCGAAGCATGATCGAAGGATCCGGTTTCCAATCATCGCTGTTCGGGTCCTGGAAACCCGCGCCGAACAGCCGAGTATACAGCGCGAGTGGCGTGGTTTCCGGAGTGGCGAACGCGCCTCCTGTGCGGGTCGAATAACTGATAGGTTGGCGGGACATTGATGCGTCCACGTCCAGCACTTTGAAGCGAGTCGATGTGCCGATGGCATCGGCGATCCTGGTGTCGAAGGAGGGACCGTCGAAACGCCCCGACGCCGCCGGCGCGATGCCCGACAAGATCGAGGCGTGACCGCTCCAATGGACCAGGTTTGGCCGCCCATCTCCGATCGCGCGGAAGCCAGAGAAAACCGAGACCTTATCCTTGACCGCCTTCAGCGATTCCAGCTCAGGCATGATTTCATAGCCGGGGCCGGTTTTGCTCGGGACCCAGCGAGTCCCGCCCGTAGGAGTGTCTGTAAGACCGAGCCCCCAGAAGTAAGTGCCGAACCTGACGGGCAACTTCGATCCGTCGGCGTATGCTGAGCCATTGCCGTTGAGGAAGCGGTCAAGGACTGGAAGACCGACGCAGACGGCAGTGCCACTTAGCATGCCACGCAAGAACGTGCGGCGATTGAAAGATGAGCTCATTGAGATGCTCCTCCTGATTCTCGCGGTATCACCTTGCGGGCGTCCGTGGTGTGGACGCGCGCTGGACACCGCCTGGTATCTCCACCTTAAAGAATTGAGGACTCGAAGCGATCTGCACCATCAGGTCGGGCAGACGATAACCACTGTTTGCGAATGCCTTGATCTGGCCGGCGAGATAATCCTCGTCCTTCGCATCGGTCTTGCGGCCGACACCGTAGGTGTAGACGTTGCGCGCCAGACAGGCGCAAACCCTCGGGTCATCATGCAGAAACTTGCCGAGGCCCTGGGCGCCGTCGATCGTCACGCCGTTGAGCTCGGCAGTCACATCGATCCTTGCGCCGTTCTCCATCGTCCGCAGCTGTCCCAACCCGTCAAAATGTTCGAGAGCAAGCCCCGGCGGATCGGTGCGGCGATGACACCCGGCGCAGCCCGTGTTTTTCATGTGATCGAGCAGCCGGCCGCGCACGGTCCCCTTGCTGCTGTCCTGCACCTTCGAGAAATCCACATCCGGCGGCGGATCCGGGGTCATTTCGCACGTGAAGATTTCATATAGCTTTATGCCGCGCTTCGTCGGCGACGAAGTTCCCGGGTGGGAAAAGAGCGACAGAAAGGCAATCTGGGTGAGAATACCCGAACGCTCGGACGATTGCGGGAACGTGTATCGAGTCCACTCGGCTGAGGAAGTGAATGGGACTTTGTAGACCGAGGCCAGGGGCCGATTGAGGAAGGTCTCGTTTGACGTGAACAGATCGCGATAATCCCGCTTTTGATTGACCAGCAGATCGATGGCCGTCTTCAGAATCTGTTCCTTTGCGCTATCTGAAACAGACTGGTTGAACTTCGGATAGATCGCCGGATCCTTCACCAGGTTCTCGAATCCATCGAGCTGAAACATGTCGGTGAAGAACGCCCTGACTCCTTGTTCAAAGCGGGGAGACGAAGTCAGACGGGTGAGTTGTTGTTTGAGGCCGGCCGCAGTATGAATGTCTCCGCTGCGCGCCGCCGCGAGAAGTTCCTGGTCCGGCGCCGAGTCCCAAAGGAGGAACGATACGCGCGAAGCCTTGGTGTAACCGTCGAGCCTGTATTGCCACCGATTCGCCGGATCGGGTTCGGCCGTTTCAACCCGGAAGAGAAACTCGGGCGCGACTAATAGGCTGGTCAGCGCTAGTTTCAGTCCTGCATAGAAGTCACCCGACTGCTTGGCGCCCGCTGACGCCGTCTTAATGCGAGTCAATGTTTCGGTTTCGGTGAGAGGGCGGCGAAAGAGGCGCTCACCATGCGTTTCGATAAACTGACGCGCGCAAGCGTCGTTGGCCTGATTAGGATCGTCGGGCTTGCAGGGGACGGAAGCAGCTCTTTGCTTTTCGCCCAGCACCTGATCTGAGATGGAACTGGCGAGAGCAAAGTACTGTTCGAAACCGGAAGAAGTCAGTGATAGCTCTGAGCTTCCGATGGCGAGCAGCCTCTCCTCTCGCTTTTCGGGCTCGAACCGCGCATTGATTTTGATCTGGGAACCAAACAGATCGGCGATTGTGTGCCGATATTGACTCTCGGTGATTCTGCGAACGGCGACCTTTATTGGCGTGGTCTCGGTTATCTGTGTCGATGCGCCCGGAGCCGGCTTCGAAGTTTGCGCGCTTGATGCGGCGGACACGACGAGCGCTCCGACAAAAGCAGCACACACCAGCAAGCGGGCTGTCTTATTGGTTTGCCGCACGATTTAGCTCACTTTCGACTGCTCATTAGAGCATGAGCGGAATCGAAATGGAAGCATCAACAACGAGATCACTTAAATTCTTCCAGGAAGACTAAGCCGACCTGGGCAGTCGGAATCGGTCTGAAGGCGCTGCCGGTTTGCAACGCCGCCTGGTCCTCAAAAGTTCTTTCCCACGACGCGAAGTTGACGCGCAATGATCTTGCGGTGCCGCGGATTTCTCGGGTGATCTTGATGAAGCTCTGCAATGCGCTTACCGCGCCGATCGGGTTGAGGCTGGTTACGATCGTCAGTCCGGCATCAGCGATGTTGTAGGCCAGCTTCACTTTCTCGAAGGTGGTCATTCCTTCCTTTGCGAGCTTGGAATCCTCCAGACCCGGATAGCGAACAAAGAGTCGGGTGTACGTGTTGCCAAATCGGCGTGCCTGGGGACCTTCGGTTGGTGTGAGCGCCGCCATGAAGATGGGCGATATCGTCACCTCTTCTTTTGCAAGCCTCAACAAGAGCTGCCCGTTCTTGGTTTCGACACTTTTGATATCAGCAAGTGTTAGCGTGAGCGCTTCAAAATCCTGCGCTCTGGAAGAACCTGCATCGACCACCAGGTCTCCCAGGCCATCTTGCCCGGCGGGTTTTGCCGGCGCGCTCGGTTTAGCGAGCCTATCGTAGGAGCACAAGAAGATGAGCTTTATGCGATCGCGTCCGAGCTCGCACTTGACGGCGCGATCCTGATTCTTGCCGCGCAACTGCCCGTAAAATGAGACCGGCAGATTCTGAGCGGCAACCGCATCGAAACACCGCATGGCTGAACGCCCATCGTTGACCTGCAGAAAAATCAGCGCCATCAGTTGATTGGCTTCCGCCCCTAGCGGGAAGAGCCCGAGAGCGGTTGAGAGGTGATCGCCGGCCTCATTCAACTGCTGCGCGGCATAAGCATGCGGAATTGAGAAACCGCCCACGCGATCAAAGTGGCCTTTTTCCTCATAAAACTTCCGCGTCGCCTTGGCGCGTAGTTTGTGCAACGCGGCCTGGTCATCTCTTCCGTTAAAGGTCAGGTTCATTGCTCGATTGAGCAAATCTGACAGTATGGCTTCGGCAGCTTTAACCTTGTTGACGTATGTGTCGCGCTTGATCTCGAGAGTTTCGAGATGCAGGCCGGCTGCTTCCCGGGCGGCCGCGTTGGATTCAAGTTCACGAAACCGATTGAAATATTGCGCCGCGCGTTCTACATCGCCCATCGCTTCATAGAGCAGTGCCAATCTCCACTGGGTGGGTGCGAAGCTGGGGTCAATCGAGGCAGCCTTTTGAAACTCCACCAGGGCGCGATCGTACTTGCGCTCTTCCAGGAAGCGTGATGCCAACGAGTAAATAGCGCGGACCTGGGCGCCCTTCTGTTCGGGCAGTTCGGTCAGGGCATTCAAGTCTGCGATCCGCAGCCTGACGCGGTCGGCGTCAGCCGCCTTGGGAGACATCTCGAGATAGCGGGTGAGCAGCGCGGAAGCTTCGCCCGGTCGATCATTTTCTTCGGCGCAGTTCGCGAGGTCGAACCGATAGGTCGGGCTGCCAGCCGATACAGGTTCCACGCTCTTCAGTGCCTGACACAGACTTGAACTGCGGCGCGCAGTTTTGTCAGGACTCGTGGCCGGGTCGCTGCGGATCGCGGAGGGGGCGGGCGAGGCAGCGGGTTTCTCGGGTTGGCCCTGGAGCGAGGGCGGGTCCTCATCGAGCGAAGCCTCAAAACCGATGCTATCGACGAGGCCGTTGACGTTGTCGATTCTAACGCGGTCGGCATCTTTCAACGCCATCGGCTGCTCGCCTGTGACAAGAGCGCTCCGCAATTGCTGGAGTTTGAGTCTTTGTTTAGGATCGGGGCTTGCGCTGGTCGCCTGGTCCAGATATGCCAACGAGGAAGCGGTGTCGCCTGTGCGGTGGTAACAAAGAGCCAGATCGTAAGAGAGGATGGCGGTCGATTCACCCAGCTTTAATGCATTCTCGAGTACATCCGCGGCGGGTTTGAACTGGCCCTGATCGTAAAGCTTGTGCGCCTGGCGAAGGGCGTCCTTTACCTGATTGCGAATCCCTTCGGCGATGTTTTTGATTGCGTTGGTGGCGTCTTTAGTTTCCCAGAAGGCCTGGGAACTGATGTAGCGTGAGCGGGCATCAAGCAATTGACCTGATTTCTCCAGCGCCTTAGCTTCGGTGATAAGTTGATTTGCTTGTTGCTCGAGAGCCTTCTTCTGAGCCTTTTCCTGATCGTCGGCAAATGCGGCGGGCTCAGATAGCAAAAGGAGAAAGGTTAACGTCAATAATATTGCAGTGACAGATTTCATGGTTACCCTCCCAATGTTCGAATTGTGAAAAGGAAAGAGGTGCAGCCCGGTCCGTTGTCTTAACGGTTAGCCTTTTATGAGTCGAGATGGAAGCAGGGTTCCGATTGTGAGTTGAACCTCACTTCTGTGTGATGCTCATAGCACCCTGCCTACTCTGCTCTTTATTACCTAACGCGGCAAGTCTTTTGAGAAAAACTTTGATCGAGAGTTGCGTGATCTCGGCAAGGAACCCAACCGGTTGGGAGGAGCGCCCGCCCTCCGTCAGGAGGTCGCTTGGTCTAACGAAGATGGCGCCGCAGGAACCCAGATTGATAGTAGTCACCGAGCCAGTCGGTTTGCCTGCTTAGTTCTTGCCAGGTATCGCCGCAGCAACGAGCCGCGCCACTCTCTCAGCCGTCTCCTCGGGGGAAGGCAGGACGTCGGTAATGACTCGCCCCTTCCTAAAAGTTATCTTTACCCATCCCTCGCCGCCGACTGCAACGTTTTCGTCGCCCAACCCGACATACTTGTTCACTGTTGCCTCTTTTTTTGTGACTTTGTAAGCGAGTAAGAGTGATCTGAATTGGTCGCGGGCCTCGCTTACGGACGCTTGCTGCCCGATGACTATCGATGCGTGTGTCTCATTGTTCTCCAGTAGGACTGAAACACTAACAAACTTCTTTGTCTTTGAGTCGATGGATGTATTCTTTCTTGTTTCCTTCCAGCCCTCTCTCTGCAGAGAGCGCTCGACTTCACCAAGCCACTTTGGCTTATCCTGGCTATTAACAGCATCGACGAGGCACACGAGCAATACAACGCCACAAATCGATCTCCATTTAGTATTCAGCATTTCACAAACTCTTTGGCGCGAAGTTTCTCAGCAGCACAAGATCATTCGTCCAGAACCGGCGCACAAAGACCAGTTGCTTCCCATCTCGCGACCAGTCAAACGGAAGCCTTCCTTCAATCTTCAAATCCGTCAACTGCTTTGCCTGGCCGCCGCCCAAAGGCTGCATCCAGATGTTGTGAAAGCCATCGCGCGCGGCACCATAGGTCAAAGATTGCCCATCCGGAAACCAGCGAATATAAGGAAACAGGTCGAGCTCCTGCGCAATAGCAAAAGTCTTTTCAGGCTGCCCTCCCTCAAACGGGATCACAGCTAGCCTGTACCTGCCCTTAGACGACTCATCGCCATAGAGATAAGCTATGCGCATGCCGTCCGGCGATATGGCCGG
Source organism: Blastocatellia bacterium (assembly GCA_035649735.1). Lineage (GTDB taxonomy): Bacteria > Acidobacteriota > Blastocatellia > UBA7656 > UBA7656 > Onstottus_A. The sequence goes on from DASRIZ010000273.1 coordinate 15,378, forward strand.
ATAAAGGGTATTACTGGCGGTCAATCGCATCGGTTCGCCGCCTTCCAGCGGCACCTTCCAAAGCGCGAACAAATCTTGATCGGTTGCGACTGAGTTATAAACTACCCACTTACCGTCGGGCGAACATTGCGGATATTTCTCGCCGCTCCCGCCGGTCAACCGCACGGGGTTGCTGCCGTCCGCATTCATTCGCCAGATGTTGGAGACGCCTCCTCGGTTCGAGGCGAATACAATATACCGCCCGTCAGGTGAAACCATCGGATCGTCGTTTACCCCGGCATCAGCAGTCAGTTGCTTCGGGTTGCTGCCGTCGCCGTTCATGATCCAAATATCACCAGGGCCGCTGGCCGCCGATGAGTAGACGATCTTGCCATCAGGCGCGTAGCAGATAGTTCCATAGGACCCGGTGCCGAGCGTAATCTTGCTCGCTTGTTCGGTTTTCCAATCAGGGACAACCCATATGTCGGAAATCAGATCCGACCGCACCGCGAGCAAGGTCCGCGACTCTCCCGCCAGGCTTATGCTGAAGTATGGCTTCGAGTCGCCGGTCAATCTTCGAACCGTGCCTCCCGGATTCGAGATGTGCCATATCTGGTTCTGACCGTCGTGGCGGTCCCGCCCGGTAATCAACAGACCGCTCCCGTCGGCAAGCCACTCGACCCACCTGGTGTACGCCCACTTTTGTTGCGTGAGCGACCTCTGAGATCCATCTACTACTCGAACCGCGATTACGCTGTTCTGGATATCAACGGGGTCGCCGCTTCCGGCGGAACAGGCTACCTCAGCGCCGTCAGGCGACCAGGCCGGGACTTTGAAATAGTCGGTCATCGGACGCACAGCAAGCTTCTGCTGGTTGGTGCCATCGACATTGGCGATCATCAGCGCGCTTTCATCTCTGGACTCTCGCACGAAGGCCAGGCGACTGCCGTCGGGAGATAAAGTGATCGGCGAATGCACATCATCCAGCAACCTGATCGGCACGCCTCCCAGCGCCGGCGAGCGGTAGAGTGATTGCGTCGAGCCATCTCTCCTGACGAAATACACATGATTGCCATCGAGCGAGAAGGTCAGTCCCTGGTAACTAACTTCAGCGGACGGGACGATTTGTTGGGCGGAGGGAGCGGCCACCTGACGCAACCACAAGCTCTCTCGTCCGGTCTCGCGCACCGAGTAAACAATGTGCCTGCCGTCGCGCGATATGGCTCCGCTACCGATAGTGCCCATGCGCGTCAGTGTCGTCACTTCTATTTCGTTGGCAGCAGTTTCGGTTGCAACTGTCTCGGTTCGGTTAGGTTCGACAAGCTTATAAACCCAGAACGCGACTGCAGCTGCTCCGATGAACACCAGCGCCAGGACCAGCACAGCTACTCTCTTGTGATGTTTCAGCGCGTCGATAATGTTTTCACGTTTTGGCAGCGCGGGCGGTGATAAAGGTTCAATTCTCTCCGAGGGATCGCGCTCCCGCGCTATCGCCATGACGGGACTGGTGCTGTCCGCGCTGATTGGTATCGAGTCCTGTTTCTCGATCTCTTTGTCTTCGTCCTGTTCAGCCGTGCCTCCGACGACGAGGCGCAGTTTGCGCGGTTCTTTGACCGACTCTACCGGCTGGGCCAGAGGCACCCTGTTTACGTCCGCCACAAAGCGATAGCCAAGTCCCGGGATCGTGGCGATGTAGCGGCTTTCATCGCGAGTGTCTCCAAGAACTCGCCTTAGAGTGGAGATGTTCTGGTTGAGGTTATTCTCTTCGACCGCCGCGTCCGGCCAGACAAGCTGCATCAGCTCATCCTTTTCAATCGTCCTGTTGCTCGATTGCACAAGGATCAGCAGGGTGTCGAACGCCTTCGGGGTCAGCCGAACCTGCTCGCCGTCGCGCATCAGGCGGCGTTTGACAGGATCAAGCCGAAACCTGCCGAAGTCGTAAAAGTACTTTCCCTCCTCTGACATAGCCGCTTTCAGAAACTCTTTCAGAAGAATTCAACAGCTTTCTAAGTACTTTCCAAATGCTCCTGAAGTACGGTTGGCGACGTTACGAGCCGGGTTCGGATTGTAACGCAGTCCTGAGCAATTCAGGGAGGGCGATGACGAAATACTAAACCCGCCGCTTTCGGGCGGACGGCAACGAAAAGGAGCGAAGGAAAGTCAATGATAAGCAAATTGAGATACTCAGCGATCGCATTGAAGTGCGCAATGATTCTGCTGACAGTTTACGCTGCAGCTTCCCCGCAGACGGGCGCAAGGAATCCTCAGACCCAGACAGCGGCTGCGCCGCAGGCCGGCAACACCCCGGGTCGAATCGCCAAGTTTACGACGACCAAAGCGGTGGGCGATTCCAACATGACCGAGGACAACAACGGCAACATCGGCGTAGGCACGACGTTGCCGACGTCGACACTGACGGTCAACGGCGTGATCGAGATGTTGAGCGGCGGCGGCATCAAGTTTCCAGACGGCACTCTTCAGACGACGGCAGGGCTGGGTGCGGTCTCGCATGATCTTACTATTAAGGGCGACGGCACTCAGGCTTCGCGTCTGGGTGTGGCAGTACCGCTGAGTCTCTTCAGCACGGGATTCCCCTGGGAAGTACTTACTGTCTCAAACGGTACAGCTGGCGGGCATGCGATGCGGGTCTTTGGAGGATCGGGACCTAACGGTGTCGCGGTGCGAGCCAACGGCGGGGCCGGCGGCCTCGGCCTCGAGGCTTCGGGCGGTCAATTGGACGGCGGCACGGGCGGCATCGGTCTGGCCGCCTCTGGTGGTCTCGCCAATGGCGGCAACGGTGGCACAGGTGTGTATGCCTCCGGCGGTAGCGGCTTCAACCCCGGCCACGGGATTCAAGCCTTCCCCGGACACCCCTTGGGTGGCGTTCCGGCAAAGGCCGGACTATTCCACGGCGATGTGCAGGTCACCGGCGTGCTGTCGAAGGCTGGCGGATCTTTCAAGATCGACCACCCGCTCGACCCCGAGAATAAGTACCTCTCTCATTCCTTTGTCGAATCCCCCGACATGATGAATATCTACAACGGCAATATCACCACAGATCACAACGGTCTGGCTGTTGTTGAGCTACCTGCTTACTTCGAAGCGCTCAATCGTGATTTTCGCTACCAGCTCACCGTCATCGGCCAGTTCGCTCAGGCCATCGTCGCCGAAAAGGTCAGGGACAATCGCTTCACTATTCGGAGTAGCACGCCCGGCGTGGAAGTGTCCTGGCAGGTGACAGGCATTCGTCAGGACTCCTGGGCCAACAAGAATCGCATCCACGTCGAAGAGGCTAAGTCCGAAAAAGAGCGCGGCCTCTACCTTCACCCGGAATCGTTTGGCAAAGAAAAAGAACGCAGCGTCGAATGGGCGAACCAGCCCGAGACGATGCGTCAGTTGAAACCGCGCCCCCTCAACTAGAAGAGGCCGGCAGGAATCGCATTCAAGCAGTAACTATTACCAAACTCATTAGAGACAATTGGAGGAACTTAAGATGAAGAAAGTTAAAAACTCTGTTGCACTACGAAGCGGCTTTTTGATCGCACTCATGGTCGTAATTACGAGCTCGGCGATCGGACAGTCAGTAAATTCAAATCCCAGCGGCCGTCGCGACGGAATGCGCTTCGTGCCGAACGTACAAAGTCAGTTTTACTATTTGAGCGCGTGGGCCGACCCGCTTGGCTTTAACATTACCACCACGCCCGATCCGAGCGCTTGCAGGCACTACCAGAGCATGGCCCGGGCCGAAGGAGCCGACGGCACGCCCTTCTTTCTGGTCAGCCGCAGCGGCAACACGCCGTCTGTGGGCGAGGAACTCTGCGACGATTCTCCAGGCGAAACGCGAAACGGGCATCTGGTGGTCTTCCGGATGGACTCGCGAGACAAAAACGGCGAACGTCTGCGGAGCAACCGGCTGCGAAAGGGCGTTCACGTTGATCAGACACCGCCTGTCTCGCTGGATCGAGCGACCATTTATTTTACCGTTACTGGCGGCGACCCAAAGGCCTCGGATCCCGCAAAGCGTCCGGGATTGATCCTGCGCGACGGTCCGAACGACAACGTTCCTCCGCCGCGCGTTTACCAGCATCCGGGCGGCATGCAAATGGTCGGGAAAATGTTGGCTTTGGCTCTCGAGTCGCCGCGACAGTTTGTTAGTGAAGAAGACGAGGGACGGTGCCAAAACGGCGACCAGGAGGCATGTGATCGATACGAACGGGCTCCGGACCGCACTGCCATACAGTTTTATGACGTGAGTGATCCTGAAGCTCCGGTCTTCAGGAGCCAGTTCATTCCCAAGAACTCAAACGGGGAAACGCTCAACGGGGTCGGAGTTGTCGGTATCACCCCGCTTAAAAACGGCCGTTATTTGATGGTAATAGCCGGCGGCAGCAATCACTCGTGGTTCTTCTACCGCTCAACGCTCAGCGATCTTTCGAGTGAGGACTTGAGCTGGCAACAGGTCCGCACGCCGCTGGGTCCCGTGACCCAAGACGCGCATCAGACACTGAATTTTCTTCGCGAGGGCAGCATCGACGGCGACCTGTATATCGCGGCTGCTCGGGGGCACGGCGTCTTTGCTGACCACGATAAGATCGACCTTTACAAAATCCAATGCTTTACCTCGAATGGTGAACCGTCCGTAAATTATGAACCGGGCGAAGACATCACCTACACCGAGATAAACGTCAATAAGCCGATAATTCCGTTTCCATCGACAGCCGGAGAACAGCTTGCGAACCTTGCCGCCGCTTCGACATTCTATGTTTCCCCGAGTGGCGAACTCATTTTCTACGCCACCGAGCACGACAACGATGGTCCGGACGCGACGGTCAAGGTTGGAGAATGGCGTCACGTTGACACTGTGCGCCCGAACAGCCCGACGCTTCTGCCTTCAGCTAAACTCGACGGTCCCTTTGTAGTGGACGAAGGGTCGGCGATAAATCTCACCGGCATCGGCCAACAGCCGGTGACGAGAGCCTTTCTCGAGATGTTCACCTATCCGGATCCTTCTACCTATTCGGTTTACTTAACGGCGGATTACAAAGACCGGAATCGTGACGATTTCGATGACCTTTTTGTCTACGAATACAAGCCTCCTATCAACCACGCTAACACAGGCTTTGCGTGGGTGTGGTTCGCACCCAAGGGTTGTTCGGTCCAGGCAATCAATCGCGATGGTGACACCGAGAATATTCTCGGAATCAAGACGCTAACCAACGCGACGACTCCTCAGGTCGACGAGGATCTAAATCTCGTGATGAACGACGCCGGGACCGGCAACATGCATCGCAACGTCGATAAGATAGCCTTCGGCAGCGATTGCGGTGACTACTATAACGCACCCATTAATCTGTTTTGGGACCTCAACCTCGATGGAGTTTATGAAACGCAGGGTAACATCGCTAATTACAAAGCGCTTGAGGGTCCGCTGGTCGTCGACATACCGGTCGAAGCCCGGCACTCGATGGGCGGCGAACCCGGCAAGGCAACCGCTGTGGTTGAGATTCGAAACGTAGCTCCTCAGTTCTGGCAATTTGGGTTCGTTGACAGCGCGGGGAATCCGATCAATTCAGTCGTTCCATTTGTTCTTACGGGCCTTCCCGTCGGCGTCGGCGCGAGCTTCACCGATCCGGGAATTCTGGACCACCAGATCGCACAGATTTCCTGGGGCGATGGAACGCTGGATGACAACACGGTATTCACAGCTTTCGACGAAGCCTTTGGCGATGGGGCAGGGAGTCTGTCGCAGAAGCACGTGTTCACTACTGCGGGAACGTTTGCTGTCGATCTTGCGGTAGCCGATGACGACGGCGGCGTCGACATCGAGAGTGCCAGCCTCCGAGTAGTCACGCCCGAGCAGGCGGTCCTCGAGTTGATCGCGATGATCGACGCCGTTATCGCATCCACGACCGACACACAGGCGCTGGCGAGGTTGCAGCAGGCTCGACACGCTCTTACCGGAAGCAACCAGAACAGCCAAAACGGGGCATTGCAAATGATTCGCGATGGGGAGAACGAAGCGGCTGCTGCATTCTGTTTGACTTCGGTGACATGGCTGCAGCGAGCGGCGGAGCTTGGTGTTAATGTAGCGGTGCCTATCACACTTCTTCAGCAAGTGGCGGCGGCACTAACTGAATAAAACCCCCAGACCTAAATGGTCTTTGCGTCTTAGCGGTCCTTTGCGTCTTTGCGCGAAACAGCTTCCTTTCGAAGACCTGATTTCGCGCAAAGACGCGAAGGACCGCGGAGACGCAGAGCTAATCTTACGGCGCTGATTCCAGCTTCTTCAGCTTCTCGACCGCGTTCTCGTTCTTCGGGTTCAACTCAATCGACTTTTTGTAGTTCTGAATCGCAAGGCTCTTGTCGCCGCTTTCCAGGTACGCCTCGCCCAGGCTGTCGTAGGCATTTGCGTTCTGCGGGAACATCTCCACGTTTAGCTTGAAGATCTCGATTGCGTCCTTCACTCGTTTCATCTGCAGCAACCGGTAGCCAAGACCATTCAGTTGCATCGCGCTAAAATCATAGGCGTCCTTCTGATTGGCCTTCAGGTCACGATACTGGGTTATCGCCGCTTGAACATCTTTTTCCATAACAGTAGGGAGGAGCGTCTCGGCGATGTCACGCACCGGTGGCTTGTAAGGCTTGCCGAAGAGGATGCCCGCGATCTTCTGGGACATTTCCCCGAGCTTTGTGCCGCCGGTGTTGTTGAGGAGCACGATCAAGTTTTTGCTGTCGGGCATCCGTGTGATTAGCGTGTTGAAACCGTTTATGCCGCCGCCGTGCTCGATGACCGTGATCTGCTCGTCCTGCGCGCCGAGTGGTGCCTTTCTTACATTCCAGCCGTAGGCGTAGTTGCTCAGGCCGGGTTTGTACATCGATTCTTTGAGCTGCGCCGAAAGCAGCTTATCTGTGTACAGAGCCTGATCCCAAAGGTAGAGATCCTCGACTGTGGAATAGAGCGACCCTGCGGCATAAGGCAGCGACATATCCAGATAAGGAGCGTTGATAAATGCGCCCGGCCGTTTTTCGTAAGCCGCCGCGCGTTTTGCCAGGATCGTATCGTGGTGATCGTAACCGGTGTTCTTCATCCCGACCACGTCGAGGATTCGCTCCTTCAACGCCTGCTCATAAGTCTTGCCGGTTATACGTTCGATAATCGCGCCGAGAAGAAAATAGCCTGAGTTGTTGTAGCTGAATTTGGAGCCCGGCTCAAATTCGAGGTCGCCGCTGGTGTACTTCTTTACAAAGTCGGAGACGCTGTAAGGGTTGCGGCTTATGTCCCGGAAAAAGGTTGGGAGACCGGTATAGCTGGGGATGCCGGAGGTGTGATTCAGAAGCTGATGGATCGTGACTCGATCGCCGGTGTCCTTGCGATAGTCGGGCAGATAGTCGGTGAGCTTGCCTTCGATTTTGATCTTGCCTTCCTGGACGAGCTGGAGGATCAGCATTGAAGTGAACTGCTTGGTGATCGAGCCGAGACGGAACTTGGTGTCGGTGTCAATCGGAATGTTCCACTCCATGTTGGCCATCCCATATCCCTTTTTGAAGATGACCTTGCCGTTCTCAGCCACAAGCACCGCGCCGTTAAACTGCCGGTAGCTGTGGTAGGTTTTCATCAACTCATCGATCTTTGCCGCTTTGTCCTGGGCCAGCGCGCTCTGTGCAGCGAGCAGCCAGGTTATCGCGATCACTAAAGATAAAATTCGAGGGCCAAAAAAACGCTTTTTCATAATAGTTGTCTCCACTTGTCTGAGTTGTCCGCCTGTCCGTGCATTGTCTCTCAAGTGGGGTAAAGACTCAACGAATTCCCACCAACCCCTGAACCGATTGGATAAGCTTCTCCGAGTCGTAGCCCACGCCATCCTTGAAGACAATTTCGACCTTTTCGATTTCACTGATGTTTGCCGCCGGGTTTCCTCTTACCACCATCAAATCCGCTTGCTTTCCAATCGCAATCGAGCCGATACGAGCGTCTTCGCCCAGAAACCTGGCGCCGTTGAAACTCGCTATCTTTATCGCTTCCAGCGGAGTAAAACCGGCTTCGACCAGCAGCTCTACCTGGCGCAAATCGCCAAACCCCGCCACGATGCCGCCGTTGCCGGTTGGGTCCAGCCCGGCGATGAGCAAACCGCCGGCCTTCACAAATGCACGCTCGAAATCCATTGCCTTTCGAAGCAGCGCTACGGATCCCGGATCGGAGGAGACTCGAGCGCGCGCGGTGAGATAACGCACTCGCGCATCGGTAGACATGACATTGAGCACCCGCGGGTTGAGCAACGCCGACGCCGCGCCGATCCCGCTTTGCGCGAGCGGCGCGCTGCCGGCTTCGAAGACCGGGAGCGTCGATGTTATCGCGACATTCTTGGCGACTAGAGTACTAATTGTCTCGCTCACTGCCTGGCTATTTAAGTCCAGTTGCCTGAGGCTGGCGTTGACCGCGCCGCCCGGGCACTGATCCGGTTGTTTGTTCGGAGTAAACTCGGAATCCGCCATCAATCCGTGCTCGAGATTGTCAATGCCGATCTCCGCCGCTTCACGGTAGCCGATGGAGCAAAGATGTCCGGTCACCTTGAGCCCGCGCTTATGCGCTTCTTCGACGGCCGCGCGCAATTCAGCGCGGGAGATATTCATATACGCTTTGAAAGAAGTAGCACCCTGATCGGCCCAAAAGTTAACCATGCGCCGCGCGTCTTCGGGACCTGTCAGTGTGTGCATAACCGGCGTGAACGACCCGCGCCCTTCGAGGTACGGAGCGGTGATGTGCATCTTGGGTCCGATCATGCGGCCTGCCTCGATCAGCCGCTTTATTTCAAGATCGGTGAACGGCGCAACGCTGCCGGTGGTGCGGATTGTGGTGACACCCAGGGCCAGGTACAGACGTGGAAAGCTGATCCCCATGTTTGAATACATCGGCGGCGATCCGCCCATCGGGAAAAACATGTGATTGTGCATGCCCACAAGGCCGGGCAACACGGTGAAGCCACGGAGATCGAGAGTCTGCGCAGTCGCGGGCAAACCGGGAGGCGCGCCCGCGGCGGTTGCGCCGATCGATCGGATCTTGCCCTCTGAAATCACTATTGTTTGATCTTCAATAGCCGGGCCGCCCGTGCCGTCGATTATCCGCACGTGGGTCAGCACCACGACCGGCGCTTCAACGCGAATGAATTGCTGCCGTTCAGCAGCGGGGCCCTGAAACATTGAGCCGGTCGAGCCGGCCGCAATACCAGCAAACACAAGAAATGCTGTTGCGATTTTCATAGTTTGTTTTAGTTTAAGCCTCCAAAAGAGTGATGACCCGGGCCATTCTACTGTTTTATATGCTGTTGGGTAACCCCGGTTGACACTCGCGAGAACGGTCTGGTAATTTCAGGTTTTCGCCGGAGCGTCAAAAAAATACTCCTGAGTAGCTCAACGGTAGAGCATCCGGCTGTTAACCGGAGGGTTGTAGGTTCGAATCCTACCTCAGGAGCCAGTTCAAACAAATCGAGGCAGCCTTAAATCGGCTGCCTCGATTTGTGTTACCAGGATTCCGGGTCGTCGAATAGACGCAACACTGTGGTCGCGAGTCAGATCCACACCACTGTTTGCTCATTTGGTCTTTGGATGTGAGTGCCGGATGATGCTTCGCCAGCCAGTCGAGCCTATCGGGAGGGCAACATCATATTTGATGTATCATCTCTTTTTCAGCCGTTGATACGAGCAACTCGTCTGCTCGTCTGCCAGCTCGCAAGTCAATAACCGCTCCTCGCGTGCCTTTGGGAATCGTTGTGACTTGTGCCCGAAGGAATTACGCATCCTGTTTATCTCAATCGCATCGAGGGATCGCCGAACAGAATCCATGTGCGTCTTACGTCCGGGTCGCTTATGACAGACTTCGCCCGCAGAGTGGCTTCGCCAAGCCGAGGTCCGTTGCGTTGGCGGTCGAGCCGGAACAGCTCGGTGTAAAAGCGTTGATTCATTATCGACTGCGACGTTGGTCCGGTTAATCCGCTCGAGGCCCATACTGCAATGGCCCCTCCCTGCTGTGCGTTCATCAATGCGGTCGCCAACGGGTTCAACTGAGGATGCTGAAACTGTCCATTCAAACAGGTCATCAACACAAACAACGGATAACGTCCGACGTTGGTTAAGGCCAATGCGTCGGCGGCAGTCAGAAGGCTGCTTCTCCACCCGCTCGGCGAACCGTGTCCGGCATAGTTAACGATTTTCTGGCCACTAGCGATGCCGTCCAGTAGTCGCTGCCTGGCCGCCGATGTTCCCAGCTGACCGAGGTTGATCTGTTCAATGCTGATCACCCCTGGAAACAACGGCGCCAACAAATTGCTCGCGCCCACGAAATCAAATCCGCGATTTTCATCTGCAACCAGCAGCGCCGAATCTCGCGGCGATGTGCCGTCGTAATCGATAAGCTTTGCAACCGTACTTGTTGCTTCCTCAAGCGTGTGACAAGGCAATCGTCCCACCGCCAGCTCCGGAATACCGTCCAGGTCAAAATCGGCGAACCAGTCATCACTCGCCGTTTCGGTGAGACCGGTATCAATGAGTTTGGTCGGCACGAGATCATAGCTGCCCAGGCCGTTGTAGTTCTTTGGATCGTAGCTCGCGCTCCCCGCGAGCACTACATACCTCGGCGCCTGCCTCCAATTTGTGACTGCATACGACAGAAAATCCTTGACCGCTTGTGAGCTCTTGTTACCAAAGCTGAACTCGTCGTAGATGTCCTCAACATCTACAGTCGCCACCTTCATTCCCTGCGTTTGCCTATGCGCGGCGAGGCGCGTCAGGCTTTCCATCAAACTTTTGTGGGTAATGATTAGCAGATCGGCATGGTTGGCTGCGCTTCGCCACCTTGAAGTTTGATTAGCCGCCAATCCCATGGCGCTCCTTATCTGATCTCCGCCGAATGCGACCAGGGTTCGCTCTCCAGTTCCGGGTACTCCGAAAGTCACGGAGTGTTCACCGTTTTCGTCCACCACCGCGGCTGACACAAACGAAGGCTCAGAAGGATTGGTCAGATCAAGCACCCGCACGTCGCCACGGGTGAATCCTGTGATTGTCACTCGCTGATTTCCCGTTGCGGTTAATCTGATCGTGTTGGCGTCGGCTGAAAACATGCGCCAATAGCTAACCCTTATGTGGTCTACAAGCGATACATCCGCGACGCCCTGTTGACCAGCCAGGGTCACAACGTTTTGTCCCTCAAAGAGCGACATATTCGGGACTGTGAACTGCATCACGCCAAGCGCGAAGCCGTGGTAGTTCATTACCCCAAGAGCGTTGCCGTTCAAGCTGACGCTTATGCTATGCGGCGTCAGCGAGAAGCCTTGCATCCCAACTTCCAGAGTCGCGTAACCCGGGGCCGTCCGGTCAAGGTGCTTCAAGGTGACAACCTGATCGACGGGAACACTCCCGACCGGGGAGCCAAAGAAATTCTCGGTGTCGCCGTTTTGAACCCCGTGCAGATAGACTGATCTGTCCCTTCTCTCAACAGTGGATAGAAACCCGTTAGCTTGGGGCGTGCCACCGCTTTCGGAAAGAGTTGGTATTCGTTTACCTGCGGTCTTCGCTGATATGAGCCAGTAGGCACGCTGATCGGTTGACTGGGTGTCCAGGCTTAGGGCGTAAAACTCTATCGCGGACGTCGAGTCGAACTTCAGAGGATCAGGTGTAATCGTGAGCGGCACTTCCACTCCGTCGGTATAGAGTTGCAATGAGCGC
>DASRIZ010000274.1:0-4133 GCA_035649735.1 Blastocatellia bacterium
GCCTGATTCTCTTATCGCCTTTCGTGTGTCAATCACACGCGGGTCAGGGACCGAAAGACCAGAGCCAACTCGTCGTTTTCGTCGCGGTCCAGAACGGGCATCTCGCGGCGGATCGCGCCAAGACCACCTTTCAGCCAACTGAGCAATTCAAATCTCGATCGTCGCTTACTCAGGCCGCAGCCAGAGAGACTCTCCTTGACGACCTGGATCGCGCTTTCGCATCGCTACCAGGGCTCTATTTCTACGCCCTCTCCGACGACGAGAAAGACAGCGATGCGAAAGGCACGCTCAACGACGCGGTAACAAATGGTCTGCGCAGTTTCACGGGCAATTGGGCAAGTTTTACGGAAGCATTCAATCGATGGGCAACCGTAGGCGTCAATCGCTTTCCGTTACAAATTGTTTTCTCAGGCGTCGGCGTCTTACAAAACGTGCAAACCTTCGACGAAAGCACCCCGTTGATCTTTGATGATCCAGATGCGAGAGACTTTGATTCAGGCCAGCTAACGTTTCGCGTTGCCGATCCTATTGGTGATCTAAACAATCCACAGGACTATCAGATCACTTTCGCCGACCAAAGCGCTGGAGCGCGTTTAGTCGCTCGCAACTCTGACATCGTTAAGCTTCTCAAGCCGCTCATAGGCAAACTGTGGAGGGTGGGGGACATCCGCACGCGGCTCTCGAACTACTATGTCGAGCGTGGTTTGCAACCCGATATCACGTTATCCCGCGCGAGCGAAAACCCCAAACGTATCGGCATCCGCGAGAGCCTCCGCATTGCGCGGATCATTCTGCCGCAATTGGCTGATGCTGATACCGACAAGGTTCTCTATCTCTTGCTTTCGGACAAAGAGTTTCGAGTCTTCCTCCGCAATCGAGCGGCGATTATGGCGGCGACCCTCGATGTACCCGGGCAGCCGGGACTTCGCGCTGTCGATTACGTTAAGCAACTCGGCCGCAACCCGGGCTCTGAGCCATACGTGAACCTGCTGCGCCTGCAGATTGAACGGCAGCAACTCGCGCTGATCGGTTTCACCATTGCGCAGGTTATCAGCAACGCGAGACCCCAGCCTGGCGGCATTGCTTACGTCGATCTGCAGGTTCAAAGGCTCGCGGAAGCCCCAGACACGGCGAAAGACCAGTCGGCTCCGCTGCTTGCAAACAATGAAGGCGTCGTCGATCCGAACCTCCAGGATGCGCAGCGCGAGACTCCCTTTGTTTCGACACCTCCAAAGCCCATCGATAAGTCAAAATCGTCGAGCGGCGCAAAACCGGCCAGTGAAAAAAAGAATTATCTCGGCGGAGGTTTTCTATTCACTCCGGGGCAAGGGGTGAAGGTCATCGGTATTTTTCAACGCTCGCAGCTGGGACTACTCTCGACAAATGACAGCCTCTCAATCAAAGCAGGCGGCCAGGCCAGCGCCCTGGGCGGCGTCAACTACTTCGCCGATTATGTGATGTTTGGCTCGCTGCATCGCCGGCTCTCACTCCAGTTCACCGGTTCCTCGGACTTCAGCGCTCGGCGCATCCTTGACGGCGTGAGAACGGACGAGCGGCGAACGGGAGGTATCGCCAGAGGCGAGCTGGAGTGGTTCCGAGACCTGGGTGGCAGCCTGCTGCGAACCTACGTCGAAGCGCGGCGCTCCACGGTTGAATTGAGTGAAAGTGGCAACACGATCGATAAGGTCAACCTCACAACGGTAGAAGCGGGCGGCCTCTACTTGTTCGATGTCGCGGGAGTGCGTTACCCGCGAACGGTTCGCATCGAACCTCGAGTGCGGTTTGGATTGGGGCTTGCTTCAACCGAGCCGCGCTTTGCGAGGCTTCAAATTACCGGAAGTTTTCATCAAAAGCTTCCGCGATTGTTCGAAGTCGATATGAGCGGCCGAATTGAAGCCGCCAGTGACAACACTCCGATTTTTGAACTCCCTTCACTCGGAGGCGCTGAATCCCTGCGCGGATTTCGAACGGACGACGCTCTTGGCCGGCGGGTATGGAGCTTACAAAGTGAGCTTTGGATTCCATTGCCTGGGTCGGATGGTTCCGAACCCGGAGTGGGCCAATTCCTTCGTAGAAGCGTCCGTCTCGCCACGTTCCTGGACATAGGCGGAGCATTTCATACCACCGGCTCGCAATCTGGGATCCGTAGCGGGCCTGGCGCGGGGTTGCGAGTTATTTACAATCCTGTGGTTCTAAAACTCGACTGGGCGTATGGATTTGGAGAAGGCGTGAGTGGAGTTGGACACGGCAGGTTTTACTTTACCGTAAGCACCAATCTTCCGTTCTAAACAATGAATAAGGAGAAACCATCATGGCAGGATTCAGCTTAACCAAAGGCGCGGACAAATACGATTTCGATCTTGCCGGAGGGGTGAACAAAAACGCTCAGCCGGCAGGCAAGTGGACGACAAGCAAAGACAACAAGCTTGTGGCCAATGACAATAACGGCAACGCTCTTGCGTCGTTCGACGTGACCTGGCAATTCAATCCGGACAATCAACTAACTCTCAGCGCGGGTGGCGCTCCGGTCTTCAACTTTCAAACCGTCGCGGGTCTGCGTCCGTTGTTGACAACGGTCAATGCGGTGCTGAATGTGCGACCGGACCGGAACAACACGTTCACCTTCAGTCTGCGTGGCGAGTGGGACCTGACAGCTGATCACGATCTGAGTCTTACGATCAATGGAGTAAAATCGGTGCTAAACGGCTTCATACAGGATCCGAGAAGCCGCTTTATGTATCACTTCTTTAACAAGCAGGATTTGACCCAGGAGTCGATCTTAGGTTTTGTAGGCTCGTGGCAACAGCGTGTAGACGCTAACGGCACTCCGCTTGTGGATTTTCAATACAAGCGGGAAGACGGAAGCACGGATACGTTTACCCTGCCGCAGGGAATTACGATCAACAAGTCGATCAATCAGTTCATGTATCAATACAACAAAGCTGGCCATTCGTTTCGTGTGCAATTTGCCGGCTTTCTGCAAGTAAGCGAGGACTTTCAGCTCACCTATTCGATCGATCGCCAAGTCTCTCAAACCGGCGCCGAACAGGTAGCGAGCACGACCTTCAGGATCGGGGCTACGTTCAAGAAGGACAACTTCTCGGGCAGTCTCGACGTGATGGTGAACAAGGCGGACGGGACGGCTGGGGCGTTTACTCTCTCGATCAGCGGGTCGTTCACGGCGATGCTTGGTCAGACGACACTACAAGCCGGATTCACGTTCACGCAGGTGCGCTCGGGAAACACAGTTACGACTGCAGTGGGGTTCGCGGGCAGCCTGCAGCTAAAGAACGGGCAGGTGAATTGGCAATTCCAGAAGAACGCTCAGACGATGACGATTGCGATCTCGGCGGCGGATATCAAACTGGGTCCGGCGAGGCTCGATGCGCGGTTGAACATAGTAGGCCAGGGCGGCCAGCTAGTCGGAGTGCAGATGTTCCTTGGGGTGGCGTTTTGAAAGTATGAAATGTTTCTCGCGAGAATCACATTACCAAAATGGAGGCGAGGAACAACAACGAGATGAATCCTTCAAGCGAGCAGCTGGCCGGCTTCATCCTTCACAAGGTTTCCGAAGAAATCAGTGACGACCGTCTAAAAGTCTATAAGGTACGCGTCTGGGAGACACCTTCGGACGTGTGCAACCTATGAAGCGACGGGTTGACTGCTAGGTTTAGGCACTTCATTTGGAAGCGAGTTCGAGTACTTTCCCCAAGCTCACTTGAGTTTACATAACTTTTCAACCTTCCCACGAATTCTGTTGCTGACATCACGTACAAGCAATTATCAGTGCTGGCACAGGCATGCGGGAGAACCGTTGTTTGCCCCGCCAAAGTACTCACGAGTAACTCCAGAAGCAACGACGAATCGATGTGGGACCTCCCGCATGTAATATTTTGCACATAATCATCATTAGTGTATGAGCAACCGAGAGCGTCTAGTCGAATAGCAGCGCGGTTGAGCTCAGACTCTCTCGGCGAATGAACTCGTTGACAAGGTAGTGCAAGACACAATAGACTCGCGTCCGCATTTAGGAGCAGGCGTTACAGGATTAGAGCGGTTCAGTAAATAGACTCTATTCGACTAGATTCAAACTGCGATTGGCTCCGACGGGTTGTCTGCCAGAGCAACAGGTT
>DASRIZ010000275.1:0-3984 GCA_035649735.1 Blastocatellia bacterium
ACAAACCGGGCGCGCAGTTCATCGACGATTGCGCGCTCCAACGTTTCGCGGTTGAGCGTCGCGTCGGGCTTCAACTGCGCAACAATTGCCCGTTCAAACCTTACAAAAGGTTTCCCCGCGTCCGACCTTGATCTGACCAGCTCGCAGAACGTCGAGGACATATTGGCGAGAGACGCGCCAACGGCTTTTCCAAACCCGCTGCCTGATCGCTCGCTGTTGTCTTTCTTTGAAGAAGTCTGTTCTTCAGCGCCCGACCCACGCTTTGGTGCCTGGGGGTCATCCACGTCCATGTCAAAGCGAGAGTCAAGGCGGCTATAACGCTCAGCCCGAGTCTGCTCATCCTCATCTTCATCGTCATCGCTGTGTGTGCGATCCGGAATCTCCACCGGCGACCACGATTCTCCGGGAAGCTCGCCAAACAGCGAGTGCTCGATCGCTGACGCCAGAGTATCCGTCCCAGCCGCGGCGTGCACCTCAACGAGCTGCGCGGTTGCTGGAGCAAACTTCATGAAGCCGGCGATTTGTTCTGAAGAGATCGACGAAACCGCTGACGCTCCTCCACCCGACATCTTGAACCACCGCTGTTCGCTCATTCCCTCGCGTGTGATTCGCAAATCGATCAACCCGCTCTCGATTTTGGCAAGCTGCTCGGAATTGTGATGGATCCAATAGTTGCCAAAATAGCGATTGCTGTTAAGTCGCGTCTGGTCCAGCCACATTGTGACGTCGTGAGCCGCGAATCCGACAGCCTGCTCGGCTAATGAAACAACATCGCCGCTCAACGAATCCGCCGTTCCGCCTTTTGCATTAGCGATCGCTCGGATCATCAAGCCTTCGGTTGTCGTTACGATGAGCTTGTCTGCGATGTAAGCAAAGCAGAACTGTTGATTCAACCGGCCGCCGTCGGTTGCAACATCACGAACGTAGTACGAAGACCCATCCGCCGAACGCTCCTGAAATTGAGCCGCTTGTTTAAAAAGCGTCGAAGCAACAGCGCGGGCACGCGGAATCTCGGTTACGAATACCATTTCGAGTTTGCCGATGTCGTAGATCGAAACAGCCGAAACACGGCCCGCAAGCTCAGCGAGCCGCTTCTCATCGAGTCCGACGCCAATCGCGGTCTCAAAATCCTTCCTTCGAGCTTGTAGCTTGAGATACACGTGAGACTTCTGAAAAACCGCAAAGCTCGCGCTGTCATAAAACTGAGAGCGCACCGGCGAGGCAAGCCAGGTCTTCATAAGCGCCGATAGATCGCCGGCTTGAACGTAGACCATCGCCCCGCGCGGCATCGTTGCGGCGAGCTTGAGTTGTTCCGCAATCGGCCGCGCTTGCTGTCCATCTGATCGATGAGCAAGGGCGAGCAGCGACACCGCAATTAAGATAATCGGTTTCTTCATTCTCATAGCCAACTCTTTGCGGGCATAAGTCCTATTGGTCCTATACCAAGGCTCAGTTCCCAAGTACGCGCGCCGCGTACACCGCGGAGATCGCATTCGAGCGGTCTATTCGCGTCAACAGCGCCAGTCTCGCCTGCCGCGCCTTTTCGGAAACGACGATCTCCGCAAGCCGCTTCTCGATCGCTTTCTTTTCTTCAGGCTTGATAGCTTCCGCGGCTCGCAATCTCTCAATCGCCATCGCGCGGTCATACTGGCCGAGCCGAGCCGCCGACTCCACAAGCGCATCCAACAGTTGCCCTCGGCCGTTTTCCGGCGCAGCGTCGTTCAGTTCCGCAATGGTCCTCAACCCCGCCAATCTCGATCGTGTTATCTCGAGCGAAGGTTCGAAAGAAACTGAAGACCGGGATTCTACATTTGCGACGCCGGAGCTGAGCGCTCGTCGCACAGACGAGCTAATAGATGACTGCGGGCCTTCTGGTTCACCCTCCGCGAGCCTGACAGCCGCCAAGTCGCGTCCGGTCTTGCCGTAAAGAATCATCAACTGCTCGCGAGGCCCCGAGCCGCGGAATGCTATCGCATTGGTGATCGAACCATCGGCGTCAAGAAACATCGCTCGCTCAAAGCTCGAGACCGCCTCCGCGTCGCGCCTTGCCGCCAGCGCGAGCAACCCTAGTTTCATCTGAGCGACGGCCGCCAGCGGCCCGGCGTTTACACCCTGAAGCGCCGACCGGGCGTCATCCCGGTTTCCATTCGCTTCGGTTATCGCCGCTCGGGCCAACGCAACAGCGGCCGGGTTCGAGTTCTGACGATCCAGCGCCGACAGGGCTCGCGTTGCAAGCGAACGATCCGTCCTTACAATGTCACCCAGGACTTCAGCAGCCTGAGCGCGAACGCTGTTGGGTACACTTCGTTCCACAACCAACGCTGTTAGTTGATCGACACCATCCGACGCTCTCCCGGCGGCGGCGAGCACTCGAGCCAGTTCGAGCTTGTTCACAGCACCGTCAGGGTTGACGCGGGCAATCTGTTCCCGAAAATCAATCGCGTCCGAATAACGGCCCGTTCGACCCGCGGCATCCGCGGCTAGTTGGAGCGCTTTTGTATTGTCGGTCGAACGCTGAACCAGAAGTCTCAACAAACGCGAGGCTTCATCGCCACGGCCGCGGCGCGCTTCAATCTCCGCCAGCCCGACAAGGCTGGTCTCATCCGAATACCGAGACCGCACCATCCTGCTGTATGCCTCGAACAATAACGAATCGGCCTCTCGTTCCCTCCCCTCAGCCACCAAAAGCGCATAAGCCCTTGAACAACGCTCGTGCGAAACGGTCCCCTCGTCGCCGCCTGCTGCCTTCTGCCTTCCCTCTGATGTTAGTCCGCAATAACGGCGCAATTCCGCGATGGCCTTGGCAGGGTCGCGTCCCGCGCGAAGCTCAATCAGCGCGGACGCAAGCGGCAGCCAATCGTATCGATCCTCATAACTTGCTTCATCATCCTCAAAAGCAATGTCCTGTTCGGTCTGTTCACGGGTGATCGTTGCCACCAGCAGCCGTGCCTCGTCAAATGACCGGCCGCGAATCAGGTAATCGATCAACCTCTTTCTCCAACCGGCAAGTTCGCGCGCGGGATAGAAGTACTCGCTTCCCGTGTAGAAACCATTCTCGTATGCCGGCGTTCCCAGCACGCTAGCCGCAAGATCCGAGATTCGCTGATGCATCGTCCGGTAGATGCTCGCGAGCGCGCTCTCGGGAAGCAACTCTTCCTCGACCAACATGCGCCCGATGACCAGATCGCCGGGCATGCTGTTTATGACATTGTGGAAAAACGTCGCGACTTCGGTCTGCATCTTCGCGTCGCTGCCGGCCCGACCGGCGATCTCACGCACAAGCGGTTTAATAGCCTCGATTCGGTCGGACGCCTGCTTGTCGCGCAGCGCTCGGTTGACGAATGAGACCAAAAACCCGTCGAGAGGAGGCAACGCCTCAATAAGAAATCCATTGTCGGCCATCACCTTCAAATAAGTCTCGGCGTCGGCGATCTTCACCCGGCCGGTCATGATCGCACCCCAGGCGTCGAGCGCACCCTTTCGATCGCGACCCGCAAGCGCAACCGTTCCCCGCATCACCGCCACGCTGGTGTCTCCGGGCGCAAGCTCGCCCGCCAGCGCTACGTGATCGCTTGCTCGCGTGGGATTCTTTTTGTCGAGATAATAGGCCGCCAACTCGAGATGCGCGCGTTCGCTTGAAGGATGACCCTCGATCTCCGCGGTGATGAATCTCCGGCTGTCGATCTCGCGGCCAACCAATCCCAGCCAGTAACCGTAATTCCGCGACCCAACGAACCAGTCGCTTCCGCCCAGCGTGCTGCCCCCGTCGACACGGCGCCCCAGCATCTGTCCTATGGTTTTGATATCCAGCGCGTCCTTAAAGAACAATTCGGTCTCGGGCGAAGTGTCTTTCAGAAAAATTCCTACCTCTCCGCTGCGCTGGCGAACCCATCCCTGTGATTGCTTTGCGTTGTCGATGGCATCAAGCGCCAGCAGCTTCTCATTCTTCTCGACAAGGAAGTTAATCAATTGAAGCTGATACGC
>DASRIZ010000276.1:0-4501 GCA_035649735.1 Blastocatellia bacterium
GGGATTATATCAAGAAAGAGAGGTCCCGCCGAGGTTGCATCCCGTCGGCCCCAAGCGATATCGTTCAGCCCGAACCAAGCGAGTAACGGTCACTAACGCATAAAAAAAGCCGGAGGATTCACGATGCTACGGATCATAAAAGTCGCAGCCGTTTGCTTGTGTCTGATGATAGCTCTCACGGCATCGGCGAAAATCTCGTTCGCTCAGTCTTCCCACGCCATTGCAGCCAAGCCTTACGATCCCTCGCTATTCAATGCGCTGCGTTGGCGAAGCATCGGACCCAATCGCGGCGGCCGATCAATAACCTGCGCCGGAAGCACCAGCCGCCCGTTCGAGTACTACTTCGGTGCGGTCGGCGGCGGGCTATGGAAGACAGTCGATGGTGGCGTAACGTGGAGACCTGTTACCGACGGCCAGCTCAAAAGCTCATCCGTCGGCGCCGTTGCCGTAAGCGAATCAAATCCTGACGTCGTTTTTATCGGGATGGGCGAGACCCAACTGCGCGGCAACATCATGCAGGGCGACGGCGTTTACAAAACGACCGACGCCGGCAAGACCTGGTCTCACTCGGGACTCGGCGACACCCAGGCAATCTCGCGTATTCGCATTCACCCGACCAATCCCGATCTGGTTTACGTGTGCGCGCTGGGACATCCCTACGGTCCCAATGACGAGCGGGGCGTTTTTCGCTCGAAGGACGGAGGCAAGAGCTGGCAGAAGATTCTGTTCCGCAGCAATCATTCCGGCGCGGTCGATCTTAGCTTCGATCCAAAAGACCCTCGCGTGATGTTTGCCGCGATCTGGGATGCGTACCGCACGCCGTGGAGTCTATCGAGCGGCGGCCCGGAGAGCGGGCTTTTCAAATCTACGGACGGTGGCGACCACTGGATCGAGATCACCCGGAACACCGGGCTGCCAAAAGGCGTGATCGGCAAGATCGGTGTTAGCGTTTCCGGAGCAGACGGCAAGCGTGTCTATGCGATTGTAGAAGCGGAAGACGGCGGAGTCTTTGTTTCGGATGACACCGGGACGAGCTGGAAGAAGATCAGCGATGATCGGCGGCTCCGCCAACGCGCATTTTATTACACGCGGCTATACGCCGACCCGAAGGCCAAGGACACCGTTTATGTGCTTAACACCGGTTTCTACAAATCGACCGACGGAGGCAAGACTTACAAAACGATTCGTGTCCCCCACGGAGACAATCACGATCTGTGGATCGCCTCGAACGATCCTCAGCGAATGGTCAACAGCAACGATGGCGGGGGAAATGTATCGATAAACGGCGGCGAGACGTGGACCGGCCAAGAATATCCGACCGCGCAGCTTTATCACGTCGCCACCACAAAAGACTTTCCATATCACGTGTGTGGCGCGCAGCAGGACAACTCTACCGTTTGCGTTTCGAGCGAAGGAGGTGGGCGCGGACGAACGAGTCCGGTGATGTACGCGGTTGGCGGCGGCGAAAGCGGTTACATCGCGCCTCATCCGAAGAACCCCAATTTGTTTTACGCCGGGAGCCAGGGCGCGTTGCTCACCCGCTTTGATCGCTCGACCGGCCATACCCGCGATATTCAAGTCTATCCGCTGTTCTTTTCCGGCATGCCCGCAAGCGCATTAAAGGAGCGCTGGCAGTGGACCTTTCCGATCGTCTTCTCACCACACAATGCGAACGTGCTCTACACATCGTCTCAACATCTTTGGAAGACAACCAACGACGGCCAGAGCTGGGAACGAATAAGCCCTGATCTCACGCGCGCCGATCCTAAGACTCTTGGCGATTCCGGCGGGCCGATCACCAAGGATCAGAACGGTCCTGAGATATACGGAACGATATTTACAATCGCGCCATCGCGTCTTGAAGCGAACACGATCTGGACCGGCTCGGATGACGGGCTGGCTTACATCACGCGAGATGGCGGAAAGAAGTGGGAGAAGATTACCCCGCCTGGGCTGCCGGAGTTCAGCCGGATCAGTTTGATCGAAGCGTCGCCGCACAAACCGGGCACGGCGTATCTTGCGGCGAAGCGTTATCAGTTGGATGATCGCGCGCCGTACATCTTCAAGACCCACGACTATGGTAAGACGTGGACGAAGGCAGTCGCGGGTATTCGGTCCGACGACTACATCCACGCGGTGCGAGAAGATCCGAAGCGGCCCGGTCTGCTTTATGCCGGCGGTGAGCACGGCATCTATGTGTCGTTTGACGACGGCGCGAACTGGCAATCGCTTTCTTTGAATCTTCCCGATACTCAGGTCGCTGATCTGGTCGTCGAAGAGAACGATCTGGTCATAGGCACGCATGGCAGATCGTTTTATATTCTCGACGACATCGGTGTGCTTCGACAGCTCACACCGGAATATGCGAGCTCCGACGTTCATTTTTTCCAGCCGCGCCCTGCGGTCAGGTCGGTGACGCAGTCATCGATCGACTACTTGCTGAAGAAACCCGCAGACAAGTTGACCATCGAAATTCTGGATTCGAGGGGCCAGGTTATCCGCACGTTCACCAGTTCGGCGGACGACGACAAGCGGACGACTCGCCCACAAGGAACCGATGAGGAGTCGCTCGGCCCGCCGGCGCCCCGCGCGCCGGGTCGCAAAGCTGGAACGAATCGGTTCACCTGGGATTTGCGATATCCTGGCGCAACGGTGTTCGACGGGATGATCCTCTGGAGCGCTCGAGCCGACTCGGGACCGATCGCGGCACCGGGGAACTATCAGGTTCGCCTGACTGCGGACGGCAAGACTCAAACGCAGACGTTTGCAATCAAGAGGGACCCGCGGCTTACCAACGTCACCGATGCTGATCTGGCCGAGCAGTTCGGTCTTGCGATGAAGGTTCGAGACAAGACAAGCGAAGCGAACGAGATGGTAATCCAGATCCGGGAGATCAAGAAGCAGATCAAAGACCGGTCGGATAAGTCGAAAGACCCGACGGTGTCGGGCGCGGGCGAAATGCTGGCGAAGAGGCTTAGCGAGGTCGAAGAAGCCGTCTACCAGGTGCGCAATCAGAGCAACCAGGATCCGTTGAACTTTCCGATCAAGCTAAACAATCAGATCGCGGCGTTGCGTCGAAGCATAGAGACAGGCGACGGCCGGCCGACCGCGCAATCGTATGTTGTGTTCAAGGAGCTCTCGGCGCAACTGGACGCATTGCGTGGGCGGCTCAACACTATGGTTGCGAATGACCTCGCGGGATTCAACAAGCTGCTGGCGGATCGTAAGCTGGATCCGATTCGAACGGGCACAAAATCCGGCGCCCCTGATGGGAGTTCGAAGTAGGCGCACCCAGTCAGCGGCGGTGAATCGATGTACCATAGACTGTCCAGTCTGTGGTCACTCATTGGCGCCAGTACTTTTTCCTCACACGCTCCACAGACTGGACAGTCTATGGTACGAATCACCCGACACTTATCCCGGTGCAAATCCGATTTTCGACAGGTATACTGTCTTTCGACACAACCAATTAAACACGACTCGACGGAGCCCCCAAATGTCGAAACCCAAGAAGCCAAAAAGCGATCCTTCAGTTTCTGACTCAAACCACGAACCCAAGCCCGCAACCGGCCCGCTGGCGTTGCTGATCGCGACTCGCAAGGGAGCTTTTCTACTCCGAGGCTCAAAGAGCCGCGAGAAGTGGAAACTGTCCGAGCCGCTGTTCCTTGGTCACACCGTCCATCATATGGTCCAGGACCCGCGCGACCCTAAGTCAATCTTAATGGCTTGCCGCACCGGACACCTCGGGCCAACCGTCTTTCGATCCACCGATCTGGGTGAAACGTGGGTTGAGGCTCAATCGCCGCCGGCGTTTCCAAAAGCCCCCGAAGGGGAAAATGGACGCGTAGTCGATCACGTTTTCTGGCTCACACCGGGACATGCAAGCGAGCCGGGCGTGTGGTATGCGGGCTCGTCGCCTCAGGGGTTGTTTAGAAGCGAAGACGGCGGCGCCACCTGGGAAGGCGTCTCCGGCTTCAACGATCATCCAATGCGCGACACCTGGGTCGGGGGCCTTGGCGACGGAACGCCGGACGGTCCAAAGATGCACTCGATATTGATCGACCCTCGCGATCCGGCTCATATGTATCTTGGCATGTCGGGCGGAGGCGTTTTCGAGAGCACCAAAAAGGGCGCCGAATGGAAGCCCCTGAATAAAGGTTGCGTCGCTGACTTTCTTCCAATCCCAGATCCTGAGTTTGGTCACGATCCGCATTGCGTCAGGCTTCACCCATTAAAGCCCGATCGTCTTTACCAACAGAATCACTGCGGCATCTACCGGCTCGAACGTGACGAAGAGACGTGGGTTCGGATTGGCGACAACATGCCGAAAGAAGTAGGCGACATAGGTTTTCCGATGGTCCTTCACCCGCGCGATCCGGACACGGTTTGGGTGTTTCCTATGGACGGTACGACGGTGTGGCCACGCACCAGCCCGGATGGCAAACCGGCGGCTTACGTGACACGCGACGCCGGACAAAGCTGGAAACGCATGGACAAAGGT
>DASRIZ010000277.1:0-2781 GCA_035649735.1 Blastocatellia bacterium
AAAACGAGGTGGACGGGCCAGCAGCAAAAACACCAGAACACCTCAAGAGGGCCGGGAAGCTCATGGAGCTAACATCCCGGCCCATTCTTATTACTGGACCGCGGCGACCTGGGAATTCCGGCCGATCCGCGGTTGTCGCCAATGGGGCGATCTTCGGTGTGATTCTCTCTGAGCAACGGTTGGGCAAAGTTCTACCAGGTGGACACGCACCGAACACCCGCGGCGAGGCCGATGAGTTTTCGGATTCGGGAGGGATATATGAAGAACGGGTTCATCATCGTGGTGCTCGTTGCCGCATCGCTCGTCGGAGGTTGTGCAAAGCGGCCACCCGCAAGCGTCAACTCCGGACAATCAGCAAACGCTAACGTCGCGGATAACGCGACGGCTGATAGCTTCATGGCTCTTGAGCAACAGCTGAAGTCCTGGAAGGGCGATTTCGACGGCATGGCCGAGCGCCGCATAGTCCGCGCCCTGGTCGTTTACAGCCGAATGCTTTACTTCCTCGACGGCGCGGAGCAACACGGAGTGACGTATGACACGCTCAAGGAATTTGAGAATGTCATCAATAAGCAACTCGACACCAAAGCGCTCAAAGTCCATGTCGCCTTCATTCCTGTGACTCGCGATCAACTCCAGCCGGCACTGCTCGAAGGGCGCGGCGACATCGCCGCCGCAAATCTAACTGCCGCAAAGCTCGAATCGGTAGACTTCTCCGACCCTTTTCTGACCGGCATTCGAGAACTGGTGGTGACCGGGCCTTCGGCAGAACCGATTGCCAACCTCGATGATCTCGCAGGCAAAGAAGTCCACGTGCGAAAGTCGAGCAGCTATCACCAGGGCCTGCTCCGCCTTAACCAGCAGTTCAAAGCATCGGGAAAACCGCTCATCAAGGTGATGCCAGTCGACGAAGTCCTTGAAGATGAAGACATCCTCGAGATGGTCAACGCCGGACTGATCGGGACTACAATCGTCAAGAGCCACATCGCGGAGTTTTGGGCTAAGGTCTTCGACAAGATCACCGTCCACAACGACCTCGCCGTCAATACCGGCGGCGAGATCGCGTGGGCATTCCGCAAGGACAGCCCGAAGCTTGCGGCAGTGGTCAATGCCTTCGTCAAAGATCACAAGATGGGAACGTCGTTCGGCAACCAGATGCTGAATCGCTATCTGAAGAACGTCAACTATGTGAAAAACTCTACCACCGAAGAGGAGATGAAAAAATTCCACGCGCTAGTAGTTTTCTTTCAGCGATATGCCAAGGAGTACGATTTCGACTATCTGATGTTGACGGCCCAGGCATTCCAGGAGTCGCGACTCGACCAGAACGTCCGCAGCGCCGCCGGAGCCGTCGGCGTGATGCAGATCAAACCGAGTACTGCTGCCGACCCATCCGTCGGTATAACGGATGTCGAGACTAATGTCGAAAATAACGTTCACGCCGGAGTGAAGTACCTTCGATTCGTGGTTAACCAGTACTTCAAGGATGCGAAGATGGACAGCACGAACAAGCTGCTGTTCGCATTTGCTTCTTACAACGCAGGTCCGGCCCGCATTGATAAGCTTCGCAAGCAGGCCGAGACGCAGGGCCTCGATCCGAACGTTTGGTTCCGCAACGTCGAATATATTGCGGCCAAGGATATCGGCCAGGAAACCGTTCAGTACGTCAGCAACATTTACAAGTACTACTTTGCCTATCGTCAGGTCGTGACTTTGAGGCAAAGGAAAAAAGCGGTAGCCGACCGAAGTTAGTGCCATAGAAAGGGGTGAGTGAATGATCTGTGGAAAGAATCCTCACAATGTTTGAATCTCTCTTTGATGTTCCGCTGTGGATAGTCGGCTCGGTGATCATCGGGTCCTTGTCCCTGTTCGCCGTGGCCGGGTTATTGGTGGTACGCCGTCGCGTGCTGCCGCGTCTGCGCGTGGCGGCGGAAGATTCGGACTTTACCGGAGCGATGATGCAGTCGGTGATGGTCTTTTACGGCCTGGCTGTGGCGCTGATCGCCGTCAGCGTCTGGCAAACCTATTCCGATGTCCAGAAGATCGTTTCCGAAGAAGCCACATCTTTGGCCGCGCTCTACCGCGATGTGAGCAGTTATCCCGACTCGGTCCGCCCGCAATTGCAGGACGAAATTCGTGAATACACGCGATATGTCATCGAGGAAGCATGGCCATTGCAGCAGCGCGGGAAAGTGCCGGCCGGTGGGGTTGAGCGCATGAACCGCTTCCAAGCGATACTGGTCGGGTTTGAGCCGGCTACTGAAAGCCAGAAACTTCTGCATGGAGAAACCCTGCGAGCTTACAACGAACTGATCAAGGCTCGCCGCTCGCGACTTGATGCGGTGAACACCGGTTTGCCGTTGGTGCTGTGGGCCGTGGTCGTGGTTGGCGGGTTGATAGGCTTGAGCGCTTCTTTCTTTTTCAAAGTGGCGGATGCACGATTGCACATCATCGAGGTACTCCTGCTGGCAGTGTTCATCGCGCTGGTTATGTTCATGATCTTGTCCCTGGATCGTCCCTTCCGCGGCGACTTGGGAATTCGGGCAGATTCGTATCAGTTGATTTACGACCACCTGATGCGAGCCAGTCCGTGACGCGCCGATGCGACGAAAACTGATTTTGCGCACCGGCGGCCAGGAACCTCCGGTGAGCTACCAGAGAGAAGATTGCCAACCCCCTTTACACATAACCGCAAGGAGAACCGGGGATACCTCCGTGAGTCTTGCCGAGGACGAAAACCATCCGACGCATTTCGGCAAGCGCTTTCGCATTCAGCAAAAAGGT
>DASRIZ010000278.1:0-12892 GCA_035649735.1 Blastocatellia bacterium
CGTCACCGGAAGCGACCGGCCGGGTTGAGTGATCTCGACTGGAATGTCCAAAAAATCGGACGCGGGGTCTACCTCGATGATAATGCGAGTGACACCCCTTCCTGGTTTTGGAAAGGCATATTGAACCCTACCCTGACTCTCGTCGTAGGAGCCTGGCACCGAGAAGATGTCCAGGTCCAGTATCCGGCGGTCGCCCAGATAGTAAACCGTCATGGCAGTAGGGCTACAACAGGAGGATGAATTGTCGAAGATTATCAGCCAGTCTTGGTCCCTCTGCAACGTACCCCTAACTATGGCCTGCGTCGTGGGGCAGGTAGCAATCAGCATTGCGAGTGCCGCGAGTATGCATGCAAGTCTCTTCATCGTAGTTTCCTCCTTGTGCGATTCGCATTGACGTGAGTGAACCGGTCCAATAGCAAAGGTCCATCTGCTAACGCGTCAATTTCACAAAAACCCCGACACGCCACCGAATCTTTTTCAAAAGATTACTCAGGGCCACACGCTGCAAACCTCAGCTCTTGTCAATGAAGCCTACTTACGGCTGGTCGCGCACTTCTTCGGAGTGGCCGCACAACTGATGCGCCGCATCCTTATAGATCACGCACGGAGTCGTTCGCGGGCGAAACGAGGCGGCGGGGCGGGATATACTTCGGATCCAATCGCAGCGGTAGGATGCAGATCTGGAAGATGCCGGCAGCTGGTGGTGAGGCACAGCCGGTTACTAAAGATGGCGGGTCAGCAGCTTACGAGTCTAGGGATGGTCAGTTTCTATTCTATACGAAGGCGCGCAACGTGGCGGGAATCTGGCGTGTTCCGGTAGAGGGGGGCGAGGAGACCTTGGTCTTGGACACACACATGGCGGGGTACTGGAGTGCCTGGACCGTAGTTGAGCAGGGTATCTATTTCCTGACTGCCGAGAAGATGGGCCGCCCGGCGGTTGAGTTTTTCAGTTTGACAACGGGCAGGGTGACTGAAGTGGCCCCGCTGGCAAAGCCATTTAAACTTGCGGCGAATCCAGAGGGATTGAGCGTATCGCCAGACGGCCGATGGATCTTATACACGCAGGAGGACCAGAGGGACACGGACCTCATGCGGGTGGAGAATTTCCGCTGAGGCCGGGAAATTCATTAATTCATGACGCGTTGGTCTAGTCAGCACATGCTTGGAAATCCAATCAGGTCCCCAGAGTTCATTCACCGCATTGATAGCAGGCTGAGCGGCAACCTCTGCGGTGCCTATTGACCTCACGAACCGCACCGTATTAACGAACCTTTGCCAGAAGCGCCACTGAGAGGTGTGTGATGTCCTGAACGGAGTATCTAACAGCTTACATTTTAGGCGCCTGTTGCAAACTGTACGTGCATTGGGTCAGGCGTCGAAAAGTGCCTGCCGTCGCTCCAGCCGTGCTTCTTCCAAATATCGAACCACCAATCTGGCAGTGTTTTCGTTAGCGGTTTCTTACGCGGATTGTTCGCTGGATCCCAATCAATTGCAATCCCATATGAGTGCAAAGAGAGCTTGCTCCCGGCAGTTATCTTCCGAAAATTGAAGCCGCCACCGTGTCGATCAAGGCGTCGTTGGTGCAGCCACGCGCGAATTTGATCATCTGTTGCTGCTCCGCCTATTTCATCTCGCGCGTGCTCCCATACCTCGTCTAAGACTGCCACAAACGAATCCCGCAATAATCGATGCATCCTGATCCCTGACACCTTCACAAGGCCACTATCACCGTGGTAAAAAAGTTGCCATCCATCTGGAGGTGGCACTTTACGAATGTTTGCACCCTCCCACGCCTCGTTCAACGTACCATTGGAATTCGCAGGATTCCCAAACATTGCTTCTATCTCAGCGCGGCCATTTGGTGTGTTCATCTCTAATCTCCTTTTGACATACTGTAAAAGGCAGGAGGCATCAACCCTGCCTTGAATATAGACAATGAGTATTGACTTTGGATCCTGTTCCTATGGTTTTTGCGAGGACTTATCAAGGAACAGGTAGCGCGCCCGATGTTTATCCGGCTCGGCGCGTGACTCTACATCCAGTCGCATGACCGCCGCCGCGCCTGCGTCCCCGCCACTTTTGTTGGCTGCTGCCCATTTCGGCAACCCGGGTCCGTTTGGGTCACCCTTTTTGATAAAGTTCGCAAAATATCCCTGCATGACTCTGGAAACCTTGTAATCATCGGGCGACCAGCTATAGACATTATTTGTTGAAAGATTACCCAGAGCGTACTCGATCTCTGCCGAATGCACTGCGCCGGTCGCCGGCGGCATCGGAGGGACCGCAGCATTCTGTTCCCTCACGATGCCACCGGCCAAGCCTGGCGTTGCGCTACCCTGTTCCGGCCTCATCGGTGGACGTGGCCGCGCGTAGAAGTAACGGTAGACATTTTTGCCGCGCTTGCCGTGCAGGTCCGCCCACTTCCAAGTGCTGTACCCGATGAACCTGTCGCCCGCCAAGTCGGTTGCGGATGTGATGATCTCTTCGCGCGTTGCAGCAGGGTAGAGTTTCAAGGCCTCGTCGGCATGCGCCCCAAATGTCTCCCGAACCACCTTCTCGTAGTTCTCCCGCGTCGGTTCCTGCCCCCTCAGGAGGAAGCGCCAGGTCATCTCCTCGGAGTTCCACCCGATTAGTAAAGGAACCTGTGACTGGCGGCCTGCGGCGTAAATCGCTGCGGGATCTTCCGGCAAAAAGTAGCCGTCGATTGTGATTGGGAAGCGCCCGACACTGGCGAATCCGCCTTTCGTCGCCGGCTCGAAAACCTGCTGACTGGCCATCGCCCGCAAACCTGCGAGTGAGGGGGTGCCTAACTCAGCCGCGAACTTCGCTCCGGCTTGCTCGGCCTGTGAAAGAGACACTGCAGGCAGCGTCCCGGTAATCCCGCCACTCTCACCGATTGCGGCCGCGATCAGATTCTTAGAAAGTGGCGAGGCCATCAGCGCACTTACTGAGATCGAACCGGCAGACTCGCCTGCAATGGTCACTCTCTTCGGGTCACCCCCAAAGGCGGCGATATTCTCCTGCACCCAGCGCAAAGCCGCCACCTGATCCAGGAGGCCATAGTTGCCTGAAGCGTGATGCGGAGATTCCGCCGACAGTTCGGGATGAGCCAGGAATCCAAATACTCCCAGGCGATAATTAGTAGTGACGGTTACGATGCCCTTCGCCGCCATACTTTCCCCGTCGTAACGCGGTTCAGAGCCGTCACCGGCTACGAACCCGCCGCCGTAAAAGTAAACCAGCACCGGGAGCCGCTCCCTACCGGACTTCTTGCCAGACTGGGCCGGAGTCCAGACGTTTAAGTAGAGACAGTCTTCGCTCATTCCGTTGGAGCGAAATCCCATGTCGCCAAATATCGGAGCTTGCATAGCGCGCGGGCCGAACTTCGTGGCCTGCCGCACACCATCCCAGTTCTTGACTGGCTGGGGCTCTTTCCACCTGAGAACACCAGTAGGTGGCTGCGCAAATGGAATCCCCTTGAATATCCGGACGCCGGATTTCTGCACGCCAACGCCTTCGATCACCCCGTTCGAGATCCTGACGCGGTCGGGGTCTGACGCTGTCCCGGACAGAGCACTGGCGAGGATGATCGCCGCCGCTAGGAGAGTTTTCCCGGATGATGGTTTCATGGAGAGTACCTTTCTTCAATCGATCGGCAAGATAATCGGTTACTCGACACATTGCAAGTATCGTCAGCGTTTGGTTCTTTTCCTTGGGCGTAGGGGATAGCTCTAACGACGATGAGTAGCACGGTGAGGGAGAAGTTTGCTAACTCGCCGAGGATCCTATTTCTTTAACACTTCGAAGTAGTAGAAGCCGACGTCTTCGGTTTTCCCTTGGTCGGTAAAACCCTTAAGCGCGAGTTCGTACTGGCCAGCGCCGAGCAGCCGCGCCGGCAGGTTCAAGATGACCGCTCGTCCGGCGCGACCTGATCGCGCGGACAAACTATTTTGAGACCAGATACGCTGGCCGCCCTGAGTGCGAAGCTCCACGCCGAAAGTCTTGTATTCGTCCCCCGGCTCGATTCCGACTTGAAGCCGCACGAGCCGCGCCATTTGTGGAATGGACAATTTCGGGAGCGCCCCGCTTGAGCGTGAAACTCCCGGCAACAGCACAAACGAAAGAACGGATGGAGACGGCGTGGTTTGTGATTCATCCCTTCTACGCTCGAGCTCGCGGATTAACTCTTCACCGTTTTCACGTTGCTGTTGCTCCGTTTCAATCCGGGCCGCCAGGTCCTGGTTGCGGGCGCGTTCGGCGGCGAATTGCTGCTCCAAAGCCTGCTGACCCTGTTGTTGCTCTCGACGCTGTGCCTGAAGTTGGGTTATTTCGCCACGGAGTTTTATCGTTTGTGCGACCAGCAACGAGATGCCGATGACGATAACAACAGATGCGGCCACAAACGAAAACCTTAGGGCCGGGCTCGCCCCGTCTAGCAATGCGGTAAACGAGTCCCACCACTTTGCCGGCGCAACAGTGAGTGCCCGCCGGCCAACAGTTTCGGTTGCAACATCCTCTCTGGCCACACGGGCCAGGGCTCTGGCAAAGTCTACTTTCTGCCGTCGCTTGCTTGACGCCAGGAAACGCGTTTCAAACAAGCGGCGCTCATTCTCATAGAGCCCGCCTCGCACATACTCGTCGATCAAATCGGCTTCGACCGCCAGGATATCTTGCAAGTAGGGAGCGTCCGAGAAAGCTCGGTCCTCGATTTCCACCTGCTCCTGCTCGGACAGATCGCCAAGGAGGTAGCGCACTATGAGCCCTTCGTTGGAAGGCTCGTTCATTTCGGATTTTTCCCCTTCATCTAATAGTGGCTCGAAACAGGCAAACATCACGGCCCAATCATGATTCTTTCAGGCAATCGGTAACGCAGAGCAGGAGTCGCTCTCTGAGCCGCAATGCTCGCATCCGAAGGGTATTGAGAGGCGTCTTCAGCCTCGCTGACAGCTTTCTTCTGTTTTCAATCTTTGCCGCCTTCTCGCCTTGATAGTATTGCAGGATTAACTCGCGATTATCAGGAGTGTGTCCTTCGAGGCAACGCTTCAGACATTCGGCGCGAGGTTCCAAATCGTCTACGGATTGATGTTCGTCCGAAGTGTAGGCCAACTCGCTCAACGCCAGTTGTTGTTTTTCGCGTTCTTTGTAAACCTCGAGCAGAACCAAACGGCCAACGCCAAGGAAATAGCCGGCCGGGTTGCGAATCTCCTCTCCTTCGGAAACCCGCTTAGCAACACGATTGATCGTCTCGTCCGCGTGATCTTCCGGGAATGCACAGCCCCGCCACTCGAAGAAACGCATCAGATTGCTTCGAACCTCAACGTATTTCCGCCCCGCGGCTTCACGATCGGTGTCAAGGCAGGCGAGCAACCTGTCAAATGCTGGTTGTGTTAAGACCCACTTAGCGTGGGTGTTCGGCGGGCCCCCATGACCCGAAATGGCACCGTCAGTGAAGGTATCGCCATTCAGTTCCATCTACTATTCAGCCCGGTATCCGATCACTTCCATTCACCTTGAATTGTGAACGCCGCCCAGTAGTGAGGGGCCCGCCAGCGGTTGTCGTTCAACATCGAAACCTGTGCCGCTCTTAACGCGGTCGCCGGCCGGCGTCCCCGATCGAGCATCTCCTGATAGAACCTCTTCATCAGCTCGGCCGACGCCCGGTCTTCTACCTGCCACAAACTCGCCACAACCCGCGGCACGCCGGCGTACATAAATCCACGGGTTAGGCCGACGAGCCCTTCGCCCTTGATCTCTTTGCCGAGCGCGGTCTGGCACGCGCTCACAACCACAAGATCCGCTGACAGTTTCAGATTATATAGGTCATAAAGTCTGAGGAATCCATTTTGCGGCTGCCCCTTCTCGTCTACCAGCGACAACACCACCCCGGACAATTCAGGATGCTCATTATTGATCAACCCGTGCGTGGCCAGGTGCACTATTCGGTATTGACCAAGCTCTGAGCTGGTTGCCAGCCCACGGTTAGCCGCGAAGTCAACCGCCTCCAGCTTCATCGTCTCACCAACCAGGCCCGTGATCGCATCAGCCTCCTGCCGGCTAAAACGCAACCTCTTGAGATCTCCCAGCCCCGATTCGGCTGCCGATCTCTTTGCCTCTGCGAACACAGAAGGAGTTTCAACCGAGGGCGCTCGGCGCTTGCCCGATACGAGAACTCGGGGGTCATCCTTGGAAAAGACCGGATCGGCGAGGACCGCCAGGCTCTTGGCCGCCGGCTTCCGGTTGGCGGTTTCCTGCCTCAACACCGCGACTACCGATGCTGACGGCGCACTCACTATCTCGTGATCCACAACCAATGCGCGCCAGTCGCCAGCTTGCGGATCGGGTAACGCAGCAAACGGAATATACTGCAGCACGCCATCGCTCACGATAAGCAATCGCTTGTTCTTTAGCTCGAAGGCGACGGGCGCCAACAAGATCCGACTCAGTGCGGCCGATGCTGCTGGGTACTCCGCATCGGCTCGGTCTAGTCGCTTCCGTCGTTGTTCCAGCGTCTCGTTAGCGATGGGTTGATTCCGTGCGCTCAACAGCTCATAGACTCGCCTCGCAGCTCGTTCTATTTCTTCCCGCTTCGGTAGCTCAAAGCTTTTGATCGAGGTCGGCGTCACTGCCCAGAGGAAACTCTTCTCCTCCCCCAGTGCGTACTCAAGCATTAAAGTCTCGTCATCGAGAACGCGCTCTTGAATGGCTTTCAATCCGAGCGGCACGGGCTGAGTCAACGCGGCATATCGCGGACTGGTTTCACGAATACGGCCTTCAATCTGATCGTACTCGGTGGTGAGTGCAGCCATTTCGCGTGCGGCGGCTGCGGCCTGCTCTTCGGTGTGCTTGCCACTGAGCAACCGCGACTGACGTTCGGCTTCATCCGAAATCATCTGCCGCAGAGTGCGCTCCCGCTCAAGGAGGGCCGGTTCCACGCCCTCGCGGATCTCAGCGGTTGCCTCAGCGAGCAGCTCAAGCAGAGAGCGGGCGCGCCCCTTCTCGCTGGCTTCCAGCGCCGTCGTATCGAGTCCTTCCAGAGGGCGTTGTTTGTGCAGCCGCATCAGTAGATCGATGTTGAATTCGTTATACCGGCGCACGGAAGCGACGAAGGAGGCGCGCAGTTGTTGGCTCTTGACCTTAATGCGCAGCGACTCAACTGCCGTCAGGGCGGCGCCGATCTGCTTAAGAGCATCAACGAGCTTCCCTCGGTCACGTTCAAGCCGAGCGAACTGATATAGCGTCGCTGCTTCCCCGTTTTTATCGCCGATCGTCCGGCGAAGGAGTAAGGCCTGGTTCAAGTAATCGAGCGCTTTTTGACGTTCGCCTGCATCTGCATAGAGCCTGCCGAGGTTATTGAGTGTCGTCGCGGTGTAAAACGCATTCCCGATCTCCGGCATGTGCGAGAGCGCTTGAAGGTAGAAATCCACCGCCTTGAGTTTCTCTCCCAACTGCTCGTAGCAACTTGCGATGTTGTTGAGGGTGATTGCCTGGCTGCCAGAACCAGGCACCGAACGGCGAATCTCCAAGACTCGCAGGTGGATGTCAAGTGCCTTCTGATACTGTCCGAGGTCCTTATAGGTGGCTCCGATATTGCTCAGGAGAATTGGATCAACGTAACCGATGTCGAGGTGGATTCGCTGCGCCTGTTCGTACAGGTCAAGCGACTTCTGTCTTTCCCCCAAAGCGCCGTAGATCCAGCCGATATTAACGAGCATGCCGGCCTCGGATCTTAGGTCGCCCAACGACTTGTAGATCGTCCGCGCCTCGACATACGAGTCGATGGCTTTCTGGTACTCGCCTAAATCACCGTAAATCAACCCCATCTCATTAAGCGAGTAAGCTTGCAATAGCTTGTCACTGCCGGAGCGCCAAACAACGAGTGCTTCTTGATATTTGTCGATCGCCTTGCGAAAGGATTCTGCCGTTCTCTGATTGCGCAAAGACTTGGCATCCGTGAACTCCTTCTGGGCGGCAACGCGGCTGCGGTCTTGCCCTGTGGCCACTCGCAAGGCTTCAAGCTTCACCTCATAGCGCCCGGTGGGTGCATTCTTTGCTGGAGATCGCACTTCCAATCGATATGTACCAGAGGCCTCAACCACCAACGAAATCGGCTCTTGCCCGTGCGTGTCGGTCGGGCTGTCGACTTCTACTATCTTTGAGCCGTCAGGGCCATAGAACGCGACGACCACATCTACGCCTCGCTGATCAACGACTATGTGGCAGAACTGACCCGCTGCTAGCGCGAGGAGATAGAAGTGTGCTTCACCTCCGGCAAGCGCTCGCTCGACGGGCTTCGCAGGCTCGAGCGTCGAAACGTCACTACCTTCTTGTGCCCCTGTTCTACTGGCGGCGAGAGACTGTGGCGCGGTCGACCTTGTCGCAGAAGGAGTGGCGGCTCTGATCGCCGGGATGAGAACGATCAGCAAACTTATGCAGGTAATGAGTAAAACCCTTCGGTTGAAACGCCGAACCGAGCAGCCTGATGCTATGGCTTGTGTGAGCGGCGGCAGCATGGGGAGTTCAGCCTAACCTCTCGGTGAAAGTGAGGGATAGAATATACTCTTAATTACCAAGCAAATTCAAAAGGAAGGGATTGAAAATTACCAGAACGGGTGTGATTAAACCTGGGACTGAATACCACCAACTCTGAAGTTGGCGGTGTTGCCGATTCTTTCGTCAACGTCGTCGCGCACGAGGAGCCCTCGAATATGTTTTGATCGGATCTTTTAACCAACCAAACAGAGATTTCTGAGACCGGGAATTGCGACCGTTTGAAAACTTGTTGCGTCTCTCGGCGTTGGCGGGCAGCTCCAGCAGCAACCGATAGGCAGTGACATCCTCGTTCGAGAACGCGTGAACACAACCCCACAGATACAGACGGAAGCGGCGATACAAACGCTCACCCCACTTGGTTACTATCTCGTCTCGGTGACGGTCCAGGTTCTCGGCCCAATGCTTGGTTGTGAGCAAATAATTGCGGCGGTCATTTCGGACATAGACCAGCTCAAACGGTGTCTTTGCGACGTCGTTGAGGTAATCGGTCAGTTGTAACGGCGTTGTGTTTCCGGGCCAGACATGCGAGAGCACGAATGATGAGAACGGGTACTTGGTCCGCGAAGCACACGCATCCAGGAAAACGCGTCCTCCCGGTTTCAGCAGTTTCTGATACTGGGCTAGTGTCGCGGCGTAGTCCGGCAGGTGCTCGGTGACGCCGAGATTGACGATCGCGTCGTAAGGCTCGTTCGATTTGTATTCGAGAAAGTGCTCGCGAACGACCTGACACGGAAGGTTCTCCCTGGCGATCAGTTCGTTAACATATCGCTCGGACTCAGCCGAGATAGTGAGCGACGTCACGCGGACTCCGCGCTTACCCGCGTACTCACTAAAAGCACCCCACCCAGCGCCGATATCGAGGACTCGCCAGCCGGGCTCAATGCCGCAAGCCTCGATGGCGGTATCCAGTTTGCGGCGGATCGCTCGTTCAAGAGGCTCGTCGTCGTAATCGAAGTAGCCATGTGAGTAGCAGCGGTGTTGCCTGTCCAGAAAAAGCAGATAGAAATCGGATTCGCTGTCGTAGTGTTCGTGTATCCACTGCGTATCGCGGTTCACCTGGCCGAACAGCAAGCTCTGTCCGTAGATCGACCATAGACGAAAGAGCGGATGCCGATCGACGAGCCGGGTGCGAAGTCCAAACGCGGTGACCATGTCGCCTTCTACGGTGATGTCGCCGTCCAGGTAAGCTTCACCGATCCGCTTCTCGTCCAGCGAACTGAGCGCCGATCCGCCGCGACGGTTATTGATTGCAACCCGGAACTTAACCTGACCTTCGCCAATGCGCAGTTGCTCGCCGCAAACCTCTACGTCGAACGCCGTATCCGCCGGCAGGCAGGACGCAAGCGACTCAAGGATCCGGCGGAGACTGGCATTCGGTTTGTAACCTGCCACGTTCACAGTTGGGGCTAGCTTGAGATTCTCCATTTCGTCCTCTCCGGTTTGTCAGTCAAAGATCGGTGTCAACTCTTTGCTACATGAGTTACTGCATTGCCAGCCATCGGATAACTTGTTGTTCGAGCCCAAGCGCGCCCGGCTGGCCAAGATCCAATGTCGGTGGGAAGTAAACGTGCCCTCCGGGTTCAACCCACTTAACCGATAAGGCTCGGGAGGCATCGGCGAGCGCTGGGACGACCGTATCAACCGGCACAAGCGGATCATTACGGCTGGCGACAATTAGAGAGGGAACTTCAAGTCTGCGTAATCTTGGCGCCACGCTTTCCCGCCTGTAGTAGTCTTCGACACTGTGAAAACCGAAACGGCTAACAACCGTCAATGAGTCTCGAGCGCGCGCCGACTGCGCCCGAGCGACGACAGCCACCGGGACATGAACCCGGCCCCGCGCGGCTGTCGCTGCATAGGCTTTATTCAGGCTATGGAAAATGTGCCGACGATATGGCCCGCGCGCCGGATGATCAAAGGCGGTGGTCGCATGATCAAGATCAAGCGGAGGGCAGACCGCCGCGGCAGCACGCACCCGCGCATCCACTTGTTCGATGGCCGCCCGTAAGACTACGTGTCCACCGACCGAATATCCGAGCAGCAGGACACGGCGGTACCGCGCGATTTCAGGAGCAGCCAGAGCTGCCCACAAGTCCTGGGTGATCCCGCCATGAAGAATATCTTCGCCGGAGTAGTCCGCGCCGCGAAGCGATAAACGCAGGGAAGAGAATCCGGCCTGTGCTGCTGCGTTGGCGGCGCTCGCGCAATAGGGACTCAGGGCGTTACCGGACAAGCCATGCACGATCAAGACGATAGTCTCGGATCCTCCGACCTCGGAAAGGAGCCCGGTCAAATACACGGGTCCCACATCGGGGTCGACACAAACCGTCCGGAAAGCCCTAGCCGCCGGTTGTGCCGGAGCCTTTATCCTGGAGAGTAGTGTCGGCACCACCGTCCATAAATGTCCGGCCACAACACCCAAAACGCGCCGCGCCCGAGACGGATTTGAACGGTGTCGTCGCTCCCTTGGGGGTGTGGCGCTCATCGGGAAGGTTTTTAATTTCGCTGTCATCTCCATAACTCCACGAATGTCTTTCGCCGAACGCAAATCGATGCCGTCGTTACGTCATAAGTTCACTCGCCTCAAGAGCGCTTCAAATTGATAGTGTTTGAAACAGCAAAAACATCACACCGAAAAGTAAGCAGCACCGGCTTTCCTCGAATTACATGACGTAAAAAATCGTTGTGTGATGCTTTCTGGTTATTCGCCACCCTAGGGTGACGACAGCGTAGTACGAATTGCAGCTTGGTCATACGTATCGGCTGGCGGTTGATGCGCTGGCCACTAAGAAGATGAAACCGTGCAGTGCAAGCGAAAAAGATCTGGAGTCCGACGGTGAGTCCAATTATCGAACAAATCAAGACTGGTCTCGATCGCCTGTGGGAATGCAAACAGTGCCATCGGTTGATAAGCAACGATGAGAACACGGCTTATCACCTCGTTGATCGAATTCTCTATGGTTGGTGCCAGACCTGTTTCACCCGCCGAAATGAATCACACAATTCTGTGTGATGTTTTTGAATCACGCGCCACTTAAAGACGGAAGCCGAAGGCGGGAGCTACGGTAGTGTCGCAAACCAGTAATCTAAAAGGAGAATACCCACGATGAATAAGAATCTGCTTTTCATTCGGCATTCAACGGACAAGCTGCTCATCAGTTTCGGTCTTGTCGCTGCCTTGCTACTTACGCCAGTGGCCAGTGCAGTGGGTTTCTCTGGTCCGAATCGCCCGATTGGTTCGTTACGCAACATGCACGCTTCCGCTCCTGTCTCAGCGCAAGGCTCCGTTGTCTCGGCGACCGTGACTCGAGTGAGCAGCAGCACTTTTCAAATCTCGTGGACCACCACGGGCGATGTGGAAAAGGTAAGAATCGAGGAGGGCACGTCCCCACAACAGATCGAGAACCTCGTCGGCGAAGCAAGCGGAATCACGATCATGACCGTCACCGGCCTGGACCCGAGTCAGCGTCATTACTTTCGCATCAAGGGCGGTAGTGGTGACGGGGTCATTGCCGCCGAACGCGGAGTGCCGCAGATCGGCGTGATTAACTTCCGTGACATCGGCGGCTACTCGACTGTTTCCAATAATGGTGGTCACGCCAAGCGGATTCGCTGGGGAATGTTCTTCCGCAGCGCGGGGCCCAGCTCGCAGTCAAACCAGAACTTTCTTACAAACCTCGGGGTAAGAACCGTCATCGATGTTCGCGCTCCGATCGAGATCACCGCTGCCGCGCCCCAGTGGAATGCCGTCGGAGTGAACGTCGTCAGCACACCCATCTTCGACTTTGGAGCGGGAGTGATCCCGGACCCTTTCACACGTCGCCTCTGCGTGCCGCAGAATGTTTCTTTATCCGACCCGTCGCATCACTACTTCGCCTTTGACCCCGTTTGTTTTGCGGATCAGGATGCGTTCTTCGGCCCGAACGGCGAGTTCCTCACTGGGTTTAAGACGGCCGTTTTCCGCGGCTTAGTTTCAGGGGTCGGCCCGCCAACTGCAAACTTCGGTCAGACGGTAAACGCCGCTCTTCGCACAACGTTGCTCGCGCTTTCGGACACTAACAACCTGCCGCTGGTCTGGGCAGATTCGAACGGCGCGTTACGCACGGGCTGGGCCACCGCCGTGGTACTGATGGCCCTCGGAGTGACCGAGCAAGAAGTGATCGAGGATTACCTGCTCACCAACCAGTTCCGCGCCGCTGTCAACAATGCGCAACTCAACGCGCTGCTCGGCTCCGGCCGCCTCGGGAAGGCCGTCTACCTGGAGCCGCTTTTGTTTGACCGCGCCGAATATCTTCAGGCCGCGCTCGACGAGATGCATCAGATCTACGGCACGTTCGACAAC
>DASRIZ010000279.1:0-3727 GCA_035649735.1 Blastocatellia bacterium
CCTCAACACCGAAAACACAGCCGCTGCATCGGTTGCCGAAACGATCGCTCCCAGGAGGACGCCTTCAAGTAAGCTAAACCCCAGAACAGCCTTGGCGAATAGCCCGACCAGCAACGCCGTAATAAGCACTCCTATCGTCGAAAGCGCGATCCCTTTCCAAAGCACCGGTCGAACGCTGGACCACTCAGTATCAAGCCCGCCGGGAAACAGAATAAGCGCAAGGGCCACAACGCCGAGCGACTGAGCGAGACGAGCGTCATCGAAGTAGATCCCGCCCGGCCCGTCCGATCCCGCAAGCATTCCGATAACAAGGAACAGCAAAAGCGCAGGGACGCCGAGCTTTGCCGAGGCCTTGCTTGCCAGGATGCTGAGCAGCAGCAAAATCGACGCGGCCACAAGAATATGGTCGACAGAAGTCATCGGCCTTTCTCTTTGAATCTATGACTGCAACGCTGACATTTGTGAAACTGTCCAGGCTGCTTTCTAGGATAAGCCGCACTCTTTTTGCAGTGCGGGCATTTCCTTGTGACCTTTTCGACCGCATCGACGATCATCTTTGTCCAGATTGGATTCACTTCGTTCTCCTTGTCGTGACGTTAAGGCGTCGCCGGCACGCTCTTCGTGCTGCGAGGTTTCCCGCGGTACTTCACCAGGCCTAACCCCAGGCTAACCATGACACAAACCCTGGCTGGCACTCAGCACAAAGCTAAATGCGTTCGTGCACCACAAAGGCTCAACGCGAAAAGCATTGCTGGCCGTTGCCAAGCGGTCGTCCACGATGATTTAAGGAATGCCTGTCGACTACGATTTACACGGCGGCGGCGCGCGATCGTTTGGGAGCGTGCGAGTTTGCTGCGTTTTGTACCGGGCTTCTACGGGCGATGTGTGGACGTTTGCGGCGCACATATCGGTCGAGCGATTAACCGGTGGCGCTCCAAACTGCACGTGGCGTCCTCGCGGCACTTTGCTTCGCACTCGGCTCTGCTTCTCAAGCGAAGCAAGCGCGACCTCCCGCTGAAGTGACCTCGAAATATTACGATCCGATTCTGCGGCAAGAAGATGTTCAATTGAGGTGTAGACCTGGAAACCCTGAACGGTCAAACACAGCACAACAGCCAGGCTTGCTGTGCTGATCATAAGCATCGAGCGATGCTGAGACTTCTCTAGTGCATGGTCCATAAAGGCAATCTTACTTTAGCACGAGAGGGGCAACGGAGGCAGCCAGCCGACTGAATCGTAATTATTGACAAAGCTAAGGGTGCGGATTAGACTGGCCGCGTATTACCAGTTATTTTGAGGTCACCGATAAAGGCACACCAGGAGCGATCCTGGGTCGCAAAGCCAAGGCCTTGAGATTTGTTATTTGCTATTTGGGGTTGAGTTAAACAAACCGCCTCGCGAAATAGAAAATAGCAAATAGAAAACAACAAATCTCCAGGATGTCTGGCTGCCGAAGTGAAGTTGAAGAGCTCCCCTCCGGTTTTCAACTCCGCTTCATAACGCTCCCCGTTTCGGTACTAAACGTGAACATCGGTGTCTTCGCGTTGGAAACTTGAGTATCGGTTCGTTTGAGAGTGGAGGGTTAATGAAAACCGCCGGTCTGATCATAATGGCTCTCCTGGTGTTGCTGGTTACTGACTCGCGAGCCCAGGACGCAACTCTTTCTTTGAGCGTCGAAAGCGCTAATGCCCAGCTTCCGCGAACTCCCGCGCTGGTTATTCATGAAGTCGTACCACCTCCAGCATCGGTCAAAAACACGCCGGCGACGGCGCTAAAAACGCAGGGCGCGCCGACAAAAAATGCGGCGTCCAAATTACTCGCCGCCGGCGCGCCTTCCGTTGCATCAAGCTCACAACCGATAGTCTTTCCGTCGCCTTCCACCGGCTTCGACGGAGAAATGGGGACGACCGGTAATCCCAAATACGACGCGCTCATTGCACAATCAGCAGCGCGCCACGGTGTGGATCCGAACCTGATCATCGCGGTGATGCGACAGGAATCCGGCTTTAATTTTCGCGCTCTGTCCTACAAGGGCGCGACCGGGCTGATGCAACTGATGCCGGCGACAGCTCGCCGGTTCGGTGTGACCAACATTTACGACCCGGCACAGAATATCGACGGCGGAGCAAGCTATTTGCGTTTTCTACTCGACAAATTCAACGGTGACGTAAAGTTGGTGCTGGCCGGTTACAACGCGGGTGAAAACGCCGTCGTCAATTCAGGTTATCGGATTCCACGATATCGCGAGACGCAAAACTACGTGCGTAGCATCTCGGCTCGCTATGATTCGGGCAAGAACCGGACGACAACCGCGCCTCGAACCTCGAATCCAGTTGCGCCAGCCGTCGAGACTTTTGCCAAAGGCCGTCTCTCAAACAACTACTGAGCAATCGAATGATCTCGTTCATAGTTCCAGCTTACAACGAAGAAGCGCTGATCGGACGAACGCTCGAGGCGATTGATCAAGCGGGCCGATGCGCCGGTGAGCCTTACGAGATCGTGGTCGCGGATGACGCGTCGTCAGATCGCACAGCCGAGATCGCTGAGAGCCATGGTGCGCGAGTAGTCAACGTAAACCTTAGACAGATAGCAGGAACTCGCAACGCCGGCGCTCGCGAAGCAACCGGCGACAAGTTGATCTTTGTCGACGCAGATACTGTAGTAAGCAACAA
This sequence comes from Blastocatellia bacterium, assembly GCA_035649735.1. Classification (GTDB taxonomy): domain Bacteria; phylum Acidobacteriota; class Blastocatellia; order UBA7656; family UBA7656; genus Onstottus_A. The sequence continues at coordinate 2,673 of DASRIZ010000279.1, forward strand.
GGTTGTGCACGCCGCTATTGACGAAATGCGTCGCGGCGCCGCCGGAGGCGGATGCGCCGTAGATTTCGACGGCAGACTCCCGCGTTACGCCGAGCTGATGTCCCCGTTGATGGTCCGAATCTTCCGCGCAACCGGATTTGCGTGCGGCTGTTTTGTATTCTGCACGCGGCAGGCTTTTGATGCGACGGGCGGATTCGATGAGACGCTGTTTGCATCCGAAGAGATTGCGATGAGCCGGGCCTTAAAGCGCCAGGGTCGATTTGTGGTCCTCCGTGAATCGGTGACGTCTTCAGGTAGAAAACTCAGGATGTATTCAGGTCGAGAGGTGCTGCGTCTCTTTGGCGGCATCTTGCTAGCGGGACCAAAAGGACTGAAAAGACGAGATGGGCTTGATGTATGGTACGGTGGCCGGCGCGAGGATCCCGAGTTCGCCGGTGACTAGCTCCCTTCCGTATACTGGTAACTGACTGCGACCCCCTCTTTGTTGTATACTCCGCTCGATTGCTCGCCAAAAAATGGCAGCAGTCGCCAAACGGTTCCCCAAGTGGGCCCCATCGTAGCTTCGACAAACTTCAGTTTGTCGGATGGAGTGCGGCGACGACGAACGCAAGTTTTGTCGGACAGGCGGTTTCGATATGCAGCGGCAAGGACGTTACAAGGTAATAGCCAGCGGCGTTGTCTTCGCGCTTGTCTTCTGCCTCACCGTACGCCCCGTTCTTAACGCTGCCGACCCCGCTTCTTCCGAGGAGCGGAAACCTGGCTCGCTTGCAGACCAGCTGTTTCGATATGCGAACGATCTTGGGCGCACGTTGCACGAACGACCTCTCGAAGAAAGGGTTATCTCGGATTATCGCCGCGCTCTGGACGCTTACGGGCAGGTGATTCGGCTCAACACCGACAATACTTTCTCGGCTGAATCTCTTATTCGAAAGGCCGAGCTTCTTCGAGAGATGGCTGACGGTACGGGCGATTCGGCGCTTTATCAGCAGTCGATCGAGGCGTACCGCAGCGTGGTGACCGATCATACACATAGCTCTTTCGTCGGCGAAGCGCTT
>DASRIZ010000280.1:0-13714 GCA_035649735.1 Blastocatellia bacterium
GCCGTCGTTCTTTGTCGGCGATTTCGGCTTCAGCCGCTTCGAGCTCAACCCGCGCAAGATTGATGCGTCGCTGACGCTTTCCCCCGAGTTCAATCGGTAGCGCAAAGCCAACGCTCGTCTCCCGTTCGCCGGGCGAGTTTGTAAAGCGTCCAGTCGTCTGCTCGAAGTCAACCGTCGGATTTGGTCGAAGACCCGCTTGACGCAAGCGAGCCTGCCCGCGCTCTAGATCGAGTCTTACGGCTGCTAATTCACCGTTCGAGGTAAGCGCACGCCGAACCAAATCGGAGGACGAAGCGCCCTGCACTGGATCGGTGTAGCGGGAGAGCGTGGTGCTTACCGTGCTCGGCGTGTCACCGGTACGCGGAGTCGGTGGCGGATCAGATAACCGTGATCGCTCCGTAGCTGGTGACACTATGCCGGTCTGGATAGACGGGTTCTGCCCGTAAGCGACAAGATGTGTTGAAACAAGAGCTATTAAAATCCAGCTCAGTAATTTCCCGCGCATGGGTTTAGAAGGCATTCTGGGTACGACCTTTCTTTTATGTATGCCGAAGATTTCGCCGAGACGTGTGCATGTTCTCGCTATGCGTGCTCGACGGGTGGCAGCGAAAGCTGCGGACCGCTCACGCCGAGACCTGTTCGAACGCACATAGGTGTGACGCTCAACGGTCAACAGTCCGAACTAACGCTCTGCAAGTTTGTTGGAACTAGATGAAACGTGGAGGGTGATACAAGGTTCTTAGTGGAGGTGTCGGTAGACGGTCTGATTGGGGATCAGCATCTAGCGACTCGAAGTGAAGTACCGGAACGCTAAAAGACAAGCCCGGTAACACATGGGAGCAGCAGCAAAAGCAGTCTTCCTCAGATGAGGACGGCTTTGCTGGTTGTTGTGGTTGAGAGTCGTCATTGACGATAGCCGTCATTCCGTCATCAACTGCAGTAGCCTTGATTGTAGCGTATCGCGCGGCAGCCCCCGACAGCCCTTCCAACTCTTCGCAGCAAAGGTGAGGTGAAGAGATATCTACAATTGTAAATAAAAGGAAAAAGACTGCTATGTTGCGATACAGGTAACGCTGCAAGTTAAACTTTGGATGCCGACCTAATCGCATAGTCAATCTACTCAGGTAAACAGTATAGGCGCCCTAAGACCTCAAACTCAACTCTTAAGCGGCGAGCGGTTGAAGCGGTAGAAAAGACGCAGAAACCTGTCGCTTCTGAATTTCCGTTCACAATTCGGACACCGAATGAAACACGGCGTTCGGCGTGATCTTCTTAAGTTCTTGATTCTTTGGTGGCCCCTGGAGGATTCGAACCTCCAACCAAAAGATTATGAGTCAAATGGGTTGAATATGAAGGGAGATGCAGAAAAACTTGCATCTGATCACATCTACTACAGGATATAGCCACCAGCCACTGCGAGTGAACTACCGATTCGAGAGGACGAAGCATTCAGTCGGGGGCAAATCCTCACTCAGTAAAACCGATCAAACCCACAGCGATTGATCTTCGCCCAAACGCTCCAACTGTTGTTGCAACCACCTAGCACATTACCTTAACCTGACCTCGAACGATCACTCATCCTGCAATGTCGCAAACACTATTACCCTTGCCGCCCGAAATCCAGGGACCATCCGCCTGGTATGGCCCAGATCTATCGCGTCGTCTCGATTGGCTCGAATATCTATCAACTACTGAGATCGAAGAAGTCGAGCGCGCGGTGAAAAGACTGGCCTCAGACTCGCGCGACATCGTTGCCATCCGCAGCGAAGATTTTCCGCTGCCGACTCTTGCGCCGCGGCTTCAAAGGCTGCTTGATGAGGTGCTCAACGGTCGAGGGTTTGTCTTGTTGAGAGCTCTGCCTGTTGAGCGTTGGACAAAACGCGAGTCAGCAATAGCCTTTTTCGGAATAGGAACTCACCTCGGCAACGCGCGCTCGCAAAACGCTCAAGGACATATACTCGGTCACGTTAAGGACCTCGGGCGCACGAGCCGCGATCCTGCCGTCCGGATCTATCAAACTCGGGAACGCCAGACCTATCATACGGATTCCTCGGACGTCGTCTGCCTGTTGTGTTTGCGGCCGGCGAAATCCGGAGGACTCTCCAGCCTTGTGAGTTCCATAACCATCTTTAACGAGATGCGTCGTCGACGGCCTGATCTGTTAAGGGTTCTGTTCGATCCGATCGAGACCGACCGGCGCGGCGAAGCGCTTGAAGGACAGAAGCCGTACTTCAAGATACCCGTCTTTTCGTGGCACAAAGGATTTTTGTCGGTGATTTATCAGCGGCAATACATTCAATCGGCACGCCGGTTCGAGGACGTGCCACCGCTGACCCAGGTTCAAATTGAGGCGCTCGATCTGTTTGACTCGTTGGCTAATGACCCGGCGCTTCATTTATTGATGGAGTTTCAGCCGGGCGACATACAGATCGTTCACAATCACACCATACTTCACGACCGCACCGCATTCGAAGACTGGCCTGATGGTGAGCGCAAACGTCACTTGTTGCGTCTGTGGCTCGCGCCGCCGTCTGGCCGGCCGCTGCCTCCCGTCTTCGCGGAACGTTACGGATCGGTTGTACCCGGCGACCGGGGCGGTGTTGCTGTAAGTGATATGACACTCACAGCACCGTTGGATGTGGAATAGCACCTCCGCGACGCAGGCGGACAGCACAGCATCTAAGCGATGCCGATCAAAGCTTTGAGGACATTAGCAAGTGAATCGGGCATCTTGCCGAACGTCAGCACTCGTTTGGCCAGATCCACTCGTTTGAGCTTGGCGCACAGGATGACAAATCCGACAGCAGCTCCCGCGGCGACCACGGTGACCGGATCCATCGCTCCGGACTCGGCCCCCTCGCGGCTCCCCGCCAATAGCTCGTTCATCCCCTCGTCGTCTTCCTCCTCAACTGCTTCGATTATGTGACGGCTCAAGTCTCTGCGCTCATCATCGTCCAGCCCAAAATCAAGGTCGTCCGCTGAAAGACCCGCAGCGGCGATCTGCAGTTCCACTTCCTCATTCAGCTCGTCGCGATCGACATCGGTCTCGATGGCTAGTGCCTGCACCAGGTATTCCAGCGTCACCTCGTCGATTGATGCCGGTTGCCGTTTGGACATATTTGCTCCTCCCGTTCATTGGTACGTTGACATGCCAATTCCCCTGAGCGAAAAGGTCGCCCAATGATAGTGATTCGGATACTGAGCCCGAGTTTCTTTCATCGCCACGCGGAAAGCGTCAGCATAGGTCTTTGCTCCGCCTTCAAGATAATCGTACAGCCGGCAAGCGAAGTAGTTGCCGGCCGCTTGATAGACAGGCCAAAGCGCCGCCACGTGGCTTCGCACCCCAGCCCGGTACAGAGCCCAGGACAAACCCAAACCCTCGCCCATGCCTCTTCGACGCTCGATGCCGACTACGCACGCGTTCAACACGAGCAGGTCCGTCTCGAGCGCAAGCTCCCCGATTGACGCGGCGGCGAGATTCGGGCGCTCCGGATCGGGCAAACCGTTTTTGTCAGCAAGATAGAGTCCAGATTGCAACCCTCGCTCGGAATCAAATACCGCGTGTGCTGTCACGAAACCTGCCTGACACTGCGAAAGCTTTTGCTCGAACGCGGTGATCGTCGCCGCTTCCCAGCTCAAATTATTATCCGCCGTCAACACGCCTTCCGACACGAGATGATCGCCGATGCTATGAAACATCGCGAGTGACTCGGGATAATCTTTTCGCCGCAGAAAGTCAGCTTTAGTTCCAGTGCCTATTGCGACGTAACGCAAGGGCGGTTTCTCGCGAAGCGAAGCGATCGAAATAAGCGCCATCACCGACGGAACCACGCTCACTGTGCAGAACTCGAAGAGCGGATCGCCGCCAATCGCAGCCGACCAGACAGGCAAACGACATAACCACTCATCAAGGACGAGATAGATATGCTCGCCTGCCGCGTCATCCAATAGAATATACTGCGCAAGCTTATCGCCTAGCTCGCTCCACCTCGCAGGAAACTCTGAACGCTTCAAGTAGTCCTGGGGGCGGGCCGGATTGCCTTGCCGCGAGATGGGGGCATAGCTGTTAGCCATACATTGCCACAGTTCTGCCCACTCTTTTCTGGTGACGTTGAGAGGCCCGCTAAGGCTCATCGCGCCGTCGCTCTTCACCTGGAACCGGTGAGTGCCCGCCTGGTCCGCGTAGAGATAGCAGAGGCGCGTCTTTCGCTCGCTGACTTGCTCGAATCTCTGAAGCACTTCCAGCAACGCGCTTCCGCTCAGAGCTGGTTCCTTTCCAACCTCGTACGTCGTGAGAAGAAACCGAGACAATTCAGAATTGCTGGTCCAATCCAGGGTGGTCCGCAGCTCGGCAAGAAGCTTCTGCGTCTGCTGTTCGTCTTCGCCGGTACGAATCAGTCCGAGCTTCGCAGAAGCGAGCCCGCGTATGACCGATCCAACCTGATCGCCGAACAAAAGGCGATCGACTGAGCTCCCCAAACCTTGCGCTATCGCGACCAGCGTCCCGTACGCCTCTTCGAACGCATCATGCGCGTCGACGTAGTGTTCTTTTTCCAGATAAGCCTGGCCCAACGATGACATTGCCTGGCCGCGCTTTAACGAACCAGGAGGTGAATCGTGCGCTGCAACTTCCAGCAACTCGACTATGGACGATTCGTCCCCCGCGAGCGCCGTCAAAAGAGCTTGCGACTTCAGGGCGTGACCTCGAAGATACCCAAGCTCATCGGCATGCTCTTTTATCAGCTTCAATGCTTCATCAAGGTCGGCAGTAGCCGTGGCGACGTCGTCACTGGTCCGCTCCGGGAAATGGTAAAGGATAGGAACTCGATCAACCGCGGACGCTACAAACACGAATCGGCCGTAGTACTGGTCGAGATGATTTCGACTCTTTGCGTGAAGCTCCGCCATCTGGGAGAGCACCTGTTGAAACTGGGAGACGGGCGAGACAATCCCGTCGATCGTCATTCCCAGCTCTGCGACGTATCTCAACCCGACGGTAATCCACCAGTCGGAATACAGTTCGAGCAACGGGTCTTTTGTTTGACGAGCCCACTCCTGGTACTCAAACAGGTGGTCCATCGCCGCGTGCACCTGCCCAAGCTCGAGACCGATGCATCCCAGCAATCGCCTGAGCTCCGCGCGTTGTTGAGGGAGGCACCTTGTATGCTGGAGAGCGGCAAGACCAATTCCATAGGCCTCACTGGGTTGGTATTGCGAGAGTCCATGCATTTGGGAGATCGCCGTTCCCACAGCCCAGAAGTCTTGCACTTCCTGCTGGTCAATAACTGTTCCCTTGCCCAGTGCTGCATCCAGTTTCTGCCTGGCTTGTTTTAGTTCTTCGCTTTCGTCCATGGTAATTCCTTCGCTCGAACGGCGAGCGTGTCCCAAGAATTCCTATCCGTATAGACGTAAGAGATCGACGTGTTGATCCGCTTCGTTACCGGCTGTGGAGTGAATGAGCCCCAACCTTTCCGGTTGGGGGATTTCAGAAGCGGCGTCGGAAGGTTGGGGTATTGGCGAAAGACAGATGACCCCGGATGTAGCTTGTCTTGCAGTCCACGAACAGGTCTGATAATCCTTAGGTTGTAGTTTCGCATCCTCCAGGGCCCAGAAGAGGGACGTTAGAAGCTCTCAAGCTCATCCAGCTATCACCAAGGTTTTTGGGCCGTGGGTGGTATAATCTGCCCCGTCATTTCTCGTCTTAACCTTTTTCCGTCTTAACCTTTTGTGGGAGCTGAAAGGGAGGGCCGTGAATTGGCTACCCGACCACAAAAACTTAGTCGGCTCCTCGAAGACTGGCTGGCCGACCATAAGGCTCCGTTCGATAAGCTTGTTCCAATGATCTACCGCGAGCGGCGGCGCCGTGCCAGCCACTATGTGCGACGGCAACGCCCCGGTCGTACCCTGCAAACCACAACGCTGATCAACGCGGCGTACCTGTCGCGCGTCGTTTCGATTTGCGTTTTCTTATTATGCATCGCGGCGTCAACAGCCGTTGCTCAGTATCGCTTTGATGTGCTGAACACCAGTAACGGGCTACCGCAGAATACGGTCCGTGTCATCGTGCAAACCCGCGACGGCTACCTGTGGTTTACCACATTCGATGGGCTGGTGCGCTACAACGGCGCGCGCTTCGACGTTTTCAACAAAGGCAACTCGAAAGGCATCAACAGCAACCGCTTCGTGTCTTTGTACGAAGACGTTGACGGAACACTCTGGATGGGCACCGACGACGGAGGTTTGACGCACTACGCCAATGGCCGGTTCAGGACCTACACCGCCGCCGATGGATCGCCGAGCAACATTGCCTGGGGCATACGGCGCACATCGTACGGAGAGCTGATTGCGGCCACAGTGGGTGGTCTGGCGCGCCTTGAGAATGAACGGCTGCAGTGGACTCGAACCGATGATTACGGCCTGAAACTGGCGATTCAGGGACGGTCCGGCGACACATGGTATCGCACCGGCGAGATGCTGCAACGCATCAGGGGCGGCAGGATCACCTCGTATGCCGTCCCCCGCATGGCGAGTCCTTTCACGCCGGTCTACGAGGACCGGCACGCCCGGGTTTGGATGCGGTTGCGCATACCCGGCGAACTTTGGATGCTCAAAGATGAGGTCATGACGCGGTTCAGCACTCGCGACGGCCTGCCCGATGCCGTACTCTCGTCGCTTTGTGAGGATCGCGAGGGAACGATGTGGTTCGGCAGCACGGCTGGTCTGATCCGCTTCAAAGACGGCAGCTTCACCACCTATACGACCAAAGATGGTCTTTCAAGCAATTCGATCGTAACGTTAAAGGAAGACCGCGAGGGGACGCTGTGGATAGGCACGGAAGACAGCGGCGTGATGCGGATGACCAGGAACGTGCTCACGACCATTTCTGAAAAGGATGGCTTGAGTGGCAAAATCGTCTATCCCATTCTCGAGGACCGTTCGGGCAGCATTTGGGTGAGCACGCGCGGGGTCAACCGGCTCAAGGACGGCACATTCGCTTACTACCCGCTCACGGCCTCGTCGCTTTACGAAGACCGCGAAGGCAAATTGTGGATCGGTCACGGGTCTGGCCTCTACCGATTCCAGGATGAGGAATTCACCTCCGATCGACAGATGACGACACGGGGCTCGCCCTACGCGATCCTTCAAGACAGCAAAGGCGCATTCTGGTTCGGCTTCCTCGACCATCTCACCCGCTACCACGACGGAGAGGTCAAGGATTTCACGAGAGAGGACGGACTGCGTGGCTTCGTGCAGCCGATCTATGAGGACCGGCGTGGAAGGATCTGGATCGGCACCTACGGCGGACTGGCTCAGTATGTCGATGGCCGGCTGGTCTTCCTCACCGAAAAAGACGGCCTCTCGAGCAACCGCGTCCGCGCGATTTACGAAGACTCTGACGGCGCGTTGTGGCTGGGGACGTACGACGGCGGGCTCAATCGCTACCGAGACGGCAAGTTCACCTCATACACGACGAACGAGGGCATGTTCAGCAACGGCGTGTTCGCCATTCTCGAAGACCGGCGTGGCAATTTCTGGATGAGCAGCAATCAGGGGATCCATCGCGTCAGCAAACAACAATTGAATGACTTCGCTGACGGCAAGATCACGAAGATCCGTTCGGTTTCGTACGGCAGGGCGGACGGCATGCTGAACATCGAGTGCAACGGCGGGAGGCATCCGTCAGCGATCAAGACTCGCGACGGGCGGCTCTGGTTCCCGACGTTCGACGGCATCGTGGTGGTCGACCCCGAAGCCGTGATCCTCAACGACCAACCCCCGCAGGTTGTCATCGAGACCATCGTCCTCGACCGCGAAGAACTGGACGTGCGCCTGCCAGTCGAAGTGCGACCCGGAAAGGACAACCTGGAGATCCAGTATGCGGGCCTCAGCTTCATCAAGCCCGAGCATGTGCAGTTCAAGTATCGGCTCGAAGGGCTGGACGAGGACTGGGTGGACGCCGGCAACCGCCGGGTCGCGTATTTCCCGCACCTGCCGTCGGGAAAGTATGTCTTCCGCGTCATCGCCGCCAACTCGGACGGCGTTTGGAGCACCGAGGGGGCGGCGCTGCATATAAGCGTCCTGCCGCCTTTCTGGAAGACCTGGTGGTTCGGCTTTCTTGTTGCTGCTTCGCTTGCCGGCGTCGGGCTCACGATTCACTATCGGCGCGTTGAGGGACTGAAGAAGCGTCACGCCGAGCAGGAGTCTTTTACCACGCAATTGATCGAGTCTCAGGAAGCGGAGCGCAAACGCATAGCATCCGAGCTTCACGACAGCCTCGGCCAGAGCCTGGTATTAATCAAGAACTTCGCGCTCCTCGGTATCAACAGTCCCAACGATCAAGGTGTAGCGCTTACCCGGATGACTGAGATTTCCGAGACTGCCTCGCAGGCGATCGGGGAAGTCAGAGAGATTGCCTACAATCTGCGGCCCTACCAGCTCGACCGACTCGGTCTGACAAAGGCGATTGAAGCAATTCTTGGAAAGGTGTCATCCTCTTCGACCATAGAGTTTTCATCACTAATCGAGAGCATCGACGGAATGTTTTCGAAGGCGAACGAGATCCACCTCTATCGCATAGTGCAGGAGTCGGTCAACAACATCATCAAGCACTCTGAGGCTACACGCGCCAGCGTCGAGGTTCGGTGCGATCAGCGCACGATTACGATTGCGATCGAAGATAACGGCAAGGGCATTGCCCGCCCCACCGATGGCGACTCGCAGAAGCGAGGCCTGGGACTTGTCGGGATTTCAGAGCGCGCCCGGTTGCTCGGCGCAAAGCACGAGATTCTGTCGGCCCCCGGCAAGGGAACAAGAATGACAATCAGGCTGACAGCGCAGGAGACAAATGATGGCGGCTGAAATTACGGTTCTAATAGCCGATGATCATCCGATCGTTCGGAAAGGACTGCGACAGGTGATCGAATCTGATCCGCAGTTGAAGATCGTCGAGGAAACGGGCGATGGCCAGTCGGCGCTCGATCGGATCGAGCAGTTGCAGCCCGACGTGGCGGTGCTTGACCTGGATATGCCGGGAAAGGGCGGCTTCGACGTAGTCCGCGAGATGAGGAGGAGCAGATTTGCGACTGAAGTCATTATCGTGACGATGCACGGCGAAGAAGACATGTTCGCCGAGGCTATGGACCTTGGCGTGAAAGGCTACGTTCTGAAAGATACCGCCGTTACTGACATCATCGCTGGAATCAAGTCTGTCGCGGCCGGCCGCCACTTCATAAGCCCGCAACTGTCTGCGTATCTGGTCAATCGAAACTCCCGCGCCGCACGGCTTGCGACAGAGAAGCCGAGCATTGCCGACCTCACGCCCACCGAAAAAAAGATCTTGAAACTGATCGGAGAGGGAAAATCGAGCAAGGAGATAGCCGACCTCCTGTTTATCAACTTCCGCACTGTAGAGAACCACCGTACCAATATCTGCACGAAACTGGAGATACATGGCAGCCACGCGCTGCTGAAATTCGCCCTCCAGAACAAGTCTGACCTGTGATTTCAGGCTGCCCTCCCACTACCAATCGTCCCACCTGACCGCCACCCGTGCGGAAACACACAGAAAAATGAGTGCCTCCACATAGACCAATCGTGTGGTCCGCTCTATTCAATTCGCGCTCCGTCGGTCCCATAATCCGGCCCGTGATGAAAACGCCAAGCGTGATGATTGTGGAAGACGACGCCCGGGTTCGGAGCATGATTCGCCGAATCATCGACGACATCGTCGTCTCGATTTACGAATGCGCGGGCGGGGAGGAAGCGGTCGAGCTTTACAGCCGCATTCGGCCCGACCTGGTGTTGATGGATTTGCGGATGGAGGGTGTCGATGGGCTGAGCGCTACACGAACCATTCGGGACGCCTCCCCCGAAGCGCGAATCATCATCGTGACCAGCTACGATGCGCCGGACTTGCGGGAAGCAGCCCGCGAAGCGGGAGCAATGGATTACGTAGTGAAGGACGACTTGTCTAGGCTCCGATCAATCATCAAGCGGGCAGCGAAATGAAGACGGCATTTTCCGCTGTTATCAGCAAGGCTTCTCAGGCGGAGGCTGCTGTGCCACAGAAATTCACCAACAGCTAGAGAGAAGGAGGAACATCATGAAAGCCCGAAGAAACCTTGTTACGGTCGCGACCCTGGTCATGAGTATGCTTTTTGCGAACGTTGCCTTTGCGGCACGTCCCGCCAATAGTCCCAAGAGAGTGGCTACTCCTCGCGCGATGGTGCGAGAGAGCGAGGCTGCTCTTCGCGCTGAGGTGCGTCAGGCAATTACGGCGAGACACACCACTGATCAGGAGAACTACTCTCAGGAGGAACTCGAACAGATGCGCAGCGCACTGCTCGACCTCACTACTATACTTAGGGATTTAGCGGAACTCTCGGGGGATGTTGACCTGGGCAGCCTCGACGGAGCGATGGCGCAATTTGCCCAGCTCCCGTACGAGCGCCTAACCGTGTTGAGAAAGTCGCTGAATCCGTCGGTGATACGCGAGAAGCTTAACGCGGGGCGCAAGTCTGTCAGCAAATTCAAAGCGACCCTCGAAAAACGCCGCGGAATGCCATCTGAATCAAAGCGGACCAAAGCCGGTGAGGTAGGAATCAGCTCAGCCGGATTTCCGGTGGCAACGGGCTTCTGCCACATACCTCTCCCACCCGAGCCACCCGATGACTTTGTACCACCCGACGGCTGGGACCCAGTTGACCCAGATAACACTATATATGGGCCCGAGCGAATACCTGTGGAAGTCATACTTGTTGTCGATATCGTGTTTTTCGCTGCAGAAGCGGCAAGGGACATTGCACAAGACCTCTGTGACCAGGTTGCTTTGGGAGCAAGCCTCAGCGTCGGATGCTTACCCTTTACCATAGCTTACGTCATCGCTCACGCGATATATGCTGGAATACACTTCTGCGACGATACAGTCACGGGAAACGTAATTGATGCCAATTACCAACGCCTGGCCCACATCCACGGGGATCTCGAAGCCAGCGTCGCAAACGACAACACCAACACCGCCAACATCATCACCAACGATAACAGCAACCGGTCGCTGATCATAAACAATGACAATACCAACACCGGCAACATCATCACGAACGACAACAGCAACCGGGAGTTGATCATAAACAATGACAACTCGAACACGACAACGATCCTAAACAACGCGAGCGCAAACAAGAACGAGCTGAAGGATCTCATCCTGCGCACGCAGATCGAGGCTGACCTGGCCGAAGCCGACAGCGCTACTCCTGTCGCGTGGTATTTGACGCCCACACCAAAGGGAGGGCACCTCGACCTGACCAAGAGCATCGTGACGGAGACCTTGGCGAACATCCTGGCAGCCGGAGGCAGCATCGGAGTCGCTCAATTATTCTTGAACGAGGCGAACGCAGCTAAGGCTGCAGGAGATTTCAAGGGCGCCTACGCGCTGTATAGAAAGGCTTATAAGATTGCCGCCTCGAAATGATCGGTGTGACCGATGCACGGCGTGGCCTGAGCGCCTGCATTGGAAAGGTTCACTTGACACTCAAACATGCTGTGAGCGCGTAGGTTCATCAGCGACAAAGTAGGGCAGCGACGGCTCCGTGCACACAGCAAACTTCCAGTTCAGGTAACCGGGTTGATGGCTCGCCGCGGACGCAGCATTGATCGCATCCGCGGCGAGCTTAGTCCACTGCCCCGGATCCGGAAGTGGAGAGTCGCCTCAGCATGAGCGACGGTCGCCCCCACGGACGCCCACCGAGAGAAAGATCCGCCGTTACTTGTTACTGGTGCCACAATTCGGGACACCCAGGCATTAATAATCCGTAGTTGTGTGTCTGACGTTGCGTTTGACGCGGCTTGGGGGGGATGCCGAACTTAGGTTCAGCGAAGATTCATCACGTAGATCTCATAGTTGCCGTCTCGGTTGCTCTGAAAGGCGAGCCTTGAACCGTCGGGTGAGTATGCTGGTCGCCCGTCCTCCTTGGGCCCAGCCGTCAGGCGCCTGAGGTTTCCCCCACCCGAATCTATCTGAAAGATACCTGTCCTGTACCCCAGCGTATCAAATTCTCTGACAAAGGCTATCGTAGCGCCGTCATGCGACCAGCACGGCACATATGTGGAGTTCGGGCTCGCCGTTACCATCCTTACGTTGCCGCCCTGGGCATCCATAACGAATATCTGAAGCGGAAAGTGACCACCTATAGGCTCAAGACTGGGCTTGACGAAAGCAACTTTACTTCCGTCCGGGGACCAAGCTGGCTGACCTGCTCGTGTTTTTGTCAGTCTGGTGACATTAGCGCCATCATCGTCCATCACGTATATATCTCTCTGATCACCTCGGTTGCTGATAAAGAGGATTCTTCCGTCAGGCGTCCATTTCGGAGAAACGTCAATCTCCGGGTCTGAGGTCAGCCGGGTCTGGTTCCTGCCGTCGGCATTCATCAGATAAATCTCGCTATTCCCGTCTCTCGAGCTGGTGAACACGATTCGTTTACCATCGGGAGACCAAGCGGGTTCATTATCGTCAGCTGGTGAGTTGGTTATTTGCGTCAACGAGCTTCCATCGGCGTTCATTAAATAGATGTGTTGCATGCCCGCGCGATTGCTTGAAAATGCAATCTTGCCTCCGTCGGGAGACCAGTCTGGAGCGACGTCATCGGCGGGGTCATCCGTGAGCTGGACCAGTTCGCCGTCAGCGCTCATTTCATACAACTCCCAGTTGCCGTCTCGGTCAGTTTGAAAAATCAGCCTCGAGCTGTCGGGTGACCATGACGGCGTCGAACTATTTGCGGTGTTGTTTGTCACCTGCTTGAGATCGCTCCCGTCGGCGCTCATTACGTATACTTGATCTCTGCCATCAATGCTCCTTACAAATGCAATGGTGTTGCCGTCGAGTGACCAGGCGGGCGCGCCATCCGATTTGTCATCAAACGGAGTCAGGTTTCTCTGCGCCGTACCATCGGGGTTCATCTCATACACATCGAAGTTGCCATTTCTATTCGTAACGAACAGCATCTTAGATCCGTCAGGAGACCACTTCGGTTCCGCATCAAATTCAGGATTATCGACTATTCTCCTGACGTTCGAGCCATCACCATTCATCACGTAGATGTCGAAGTTACGTGGATCGCTGTTGTCCCGATTGCTGGCGAAGGCAATTCTCCCGTCAGGAGACCAGGTAGTGGCACTATCAACCGCATTGTTTCTGGTGAGCCTGGTTTGGTTGCCGCCGTCCGCATCCATTACATAAATCTCGGTATTGCCATCTCGTTCGCTGTTGAAAAGGATCTTGCGTCCGTCGGGCGACCATTTCGGACCATCGTCTTTAGTCAGATTGTAGGTGATTCGCTTAAGATTCGAACCATCGGCATCCATCACGTAGATCGCGTTCTTGCCGTCGCGATTGCTCCAAAAGGCGATCCTGTTTCCATCGGGCGACCATACCGGCGCACAATCCATCGCGTTGTTGTTGGTCAATCTAGCCAGCGTGCTTTTTGCGTGTGTCAATGGCGTCAAAGACACGGCGGCTCGATCCAGATAAAGAAACACTCCCAATGCACTGGTGAGAAACAGGGCCGCTACGACTACCGCTGCTCGCTTGGTTTGCTTCTTGCGCCGCTCGGTGAAGCGGGGCAGCGCAAGAAACTCTTCCCCGGCAACAGTCGACAAAGGTGAAGCGTTAACGGGCCGGTCCGGTCCCTCAAAATCGTTGCTAATGACCCGAGCA
>DASRIZ010000281.1:0-7124 GCA_035649735.1 Blastocatellia bacterium
AGATAAAGGAAGCCCTGGAGCAGGGAGATGTCGAGCGCTTTGGCTTGTTGTTGGACGAACATTGGCAAAACAAGAAACGACGTTCCTCGAGCATCAGCGATACCAAACTTGATGAGTGGTACGCACTGGCTAAAGAGAACGGCGGCCTCGGAGGGAAGGTGATGGGCGCAGGCGGCGGCGGGTTTTTCATGTTCTACTGTCCAAAACACAACAAATCCAAGGTGCGCAAAGCGCTCACTGAGGCGGGGCTGCGCGAGATGCCATATGACTTCGATTTTGAAGGCGCGAAGGTGCTTGTTAATTTCTAAGGGAAGAGTGTTGCGGCGGACGGCGCAATGACCATTGAGAACAAAATAGGCGCATCTATAGTGGGATAGACTACACAGCATCCGGCGCTTAAAATCGACATGCGAGCAATAACGCGAATCGTCCCCGCGTCGCTCAGACCGCTTGCGCGCTCTTGGTATTACTCGGCGCTTGAACTGCTCGATAGAAGACCGTCGCGAAGGAATAGTCTTTATGCGCCCGCGAAACTTGATTTTGTTACGGGCGGAACCGAGGACTTCAAGGAAGGAGCGAAAAGGTTTCTTGATTGTCTTATCGAGAGCGGATTAAAGCCAGATGACCATGTGCTTGATATTGGCTGCGGCATCGGTAGGCTTGCGGCTCCTCTTACTCAGTATTTAAGTGGAGAAGGTAGCTATCGCGGCTTTGATCTTGTCGAGATCGGCGTTCGCTGGGCAACGAATCACATCACGCGCCAATATCCGAATTTCATATTTGAGCGGGCCGATGTCTATTCCGAGATGTATCACCCGGAGGGCCGCGTCCGGGCAGGCGAGTATCGCTTTCCTTATGCTGACGCAAGCTTTGATCGTATCTTCGCGTACTCTCTTTTTACTCACATGCTGCCTGACGATATGAGGAATTACTTGCGCGAGATTGCGCGAGTGATAAAACCTGACGGATGCGCTCTGATTACCTATTTCCTTCTGGACGACAACTCGCGTGAGGCTCTTGCAAATGGTCGGTGTGCAATCTCATTTCAACCATACCTGCCAGAATGCTTAACCCGTAATGTTGAACTTCCTGAAAGCGCGCTGTGCTACTTCGAGGCTGCTGTTAAGCGAGCGCATTGCGAAGCTGGACTTAAGATTGAGCGGATTTCTTACGGCTCTTGGAGAGGCGGGTCAAGCAGAGCCTTTCAGGATATGACCGTTTCAGGAAAGCGTGTCATCTGATGGGGCTTTGTGTTTCGCCCAGCGGTCGGCGAAAACGGTTCTAAATGCATCGGCACGCTCTTTATTCGATAAAGGGAACGCGGTATTTCGCAGCGCAGGAGGGGCAACGTTCGCAACCATTCCTCTAATTGAAATTCTAATCTTAGCCATGTTTTACCGCAGTTTTTGCCAGACACCGGTACTCTATTAAACCATCTGTTCGGTCTTATGTGGGTTACAACCCTGCGGGCATTCCCAGTATCCACGCGGCAGTCGGCCACCAGCTTGAATATCAGGCGACCACACCGAGCCGCACTTATCACAACGAAGTGAAAAGTTATTTATCGTTACTCCCACTCTCTTCAATTTCCGTTCCGTTGGCCTACTTTGTGAGGTGTCGTCGGCAATGAATCCTGCAGGGCGTCGAGCGGTTTTTCTCGACAGAGATGGGGTGATCAACAGAATGCACTATGACTCAGACTTTGGTTTGGTTGATTCCCCTTCGAACCCTGATCAGTTTGAACTTTTGTCCGGGGTCGGCCCGGCCGTCCGCTCGCTAAACGAAACAGGTCTTTCGGTTGTTGTCGTATCCAATCAACCCGGAATCGCAAAAGGGAAATTCACCCCTGCCTTGCTCGAGGCAATGGAAGCCAGGATGCTTACAGATATCCGGGCAGACGGCGGTACGCTCGACGGTATCTATAACTGTTTGCACCATCCTGAAGCAGTGCTCGAACAGTATCGGGTTCGTTGCGGCTGCCGCAAACCGGAGCCGGGGCTGTTGCTAAGAGCCGCGGCCGATCTTGGAATCGATTTGTCGAATTCATATACCATCGGTGACGGAGTGACGGACATCGCGGCAGGCAAGGCGGCAGGCACCACGACTCTGTTCGTTAACAGCCGAAAGTGCTACAACTGTGACGCGCTGGTCGAGAATCAAACGTGGCCCGACTACCTTGTCAGCAATCTCGCCGAAGCGGCGGCGGTTATTCTAACCCTCGAGGCCGGCGACAGAGAATCCGCAGAGCAGTTTCGTTTGAAGTGTGAGTCGGGCGGAGTACGGTGAGGTGAGTTTGGATTACGCAGGCGAGTACATCGAAGAAGCTTCCGAGATCCTCAAGCGAATCGATATCCAGGCCATCAATCGCGTTGTAGCTCGGCTAGTGGAGCTACGAGAGCGGGGGGGCCGTTTGTTTATTCTTGGGGTCGGGGGCGGGGCTGGAAACGCGTCGCACGCAGTCAACGACTTTCGAAAGATATGTGGGATTGAAGCCTATACGCCTACTGACAATGTGTCCGAGCTGACGGCGCGGATTAACGACGATGGTTGGGAGAGCTCGTTTTCTGAGTGGTTGCGCGGGAGCAGGCTGTCATCATCTGACATGGTGTTTGTTTTTTCGGTAGGTGGCGGAGACCAGGAGCGAAATATCAGCGTCAACCTGGTGCGCGCGCTGCAATTCTCAAAGCAGGCGGGCGCGGTGATATGCGGCGTCGTTGGCAGAACCGGGGGCTTCACGAATGAGGTGGCGGATGAATGTATCCTGATCCCGGTTGTAAATCCGACAACGGTAACGCCGCACACCGAATCGTTTCAGGCTGTCGTGTGGCATCTGTTAGTCTCACACCCCCAACTAAAGATTTCAGAGATGAAATGGGAGTCAACTCGCTAGCCAAGAGGTAAGCGCATGCCAATATTTCTGGACACCGCCGACTTAAATCAGGTCAACCGATTTCATCGAATGGGAATTCTTCGCGGAGTCACCACCAATCCAACGATTCTTTTGAAGGAGGGGGTGCGGGGCGGCATGCCTGCGCTTGAACGGCGAACCAAGGAGATTGCCGCTGCGATAGCCCCTTTGCCGCTTTCTGTCGAGGTCACCACTACGCAGCGTGAAGATGTCATCAATCAAGCCAGAACGTTCGCGAGCTGGGCCGAAAACATAGTCGTAAAAGTGACCATTCACGGACCTGAAGGCGAGCTTGAGAATGTCGAGATAATTCACGATCTCGAGACGAACTACAATATTCGGGTCAACGTGACAGCGATGATGAGCGCGCAGCAATGCTTTTTGGCTGCGCTTGCGGGCGCCACTTATGTTTCGATCTTTGCGGGGCGTGTTAACAACATGGGGTACAACGCCTGCGGCGAGATTGCCAGACTCCGCAAACTACTTGATCAGTTCAATTTGAAATCACAGATAATCGCGGGCTCGACACGTGAAGTATTGAATGTGATCGAGTGGCTGGAATCGGGCGCGCACATCGTGACCGTTTTGCCGAATCTGCTGGAGGGAATGCTCGTGCACCCGTACAGCAAAGAGACCGTGCAGATGTTCCTGCGTGACGGTGCAAAAGCCGATGCGCTACTCAGGGACTCGGCGGACTGAAGTCAGCGCGTACGATCACGCTAGACCGGTGAAAGATCGAAGATAATAAATCGAAGATAATAAATCGAAGGTAACAATTGTCTGATATAGGTTCGTACCTGGATTTACCACAGATGATACTTGTGGATCTGGGAGCGGTGACCGTATGCATAGTCCTCCTCATGCGGTTCGCTCGCCTTTCCCATTCCCATCCTGGAACAATCTATCTTTTTTTTCATATCTACACTTTTACATTCCGGTTGCTGGGAGTCGCGTTCGGAGCGGACACGCTGTTTAGCTCGTATGCATGGCTGTTTGAGCCGGTAAGGTTAGAAGAATTAATAAGGGCAGCAGTCTATGGTGATATCGCGCTTCTAGCGATGACGGTTGCCTGGATAAGAGCGAATATAGGGGACAAACGCAGGTTGCTCAAATCACCCAAACTTGCAAAAGAAAGCCCTTCCGATCTTTCGCTGCGCCATATCTGGACGATAGTTGTTTGCGTTTTTCCGGTCGGTCTGTTCGGCCTTTATGCCTTTTCGTTTGTACCCGGGCTTGAAGGCGACCGCATGGAGTTAGGCGAATGGCAAACCTCAAGCTGGCTGTCTATCACTCAGGTATGGACGGGACTGTCGCTTCTGGCTCTGATTTTCTGGTACGGGTTTCGATGGTGGCTTTCGGTGCTGATGTCGATTTACCTGATCCTAATGGCTTATCAAGGTTTTCACCGGTTTCGTGTGATCATTCCCGCTATTCTGCTCATTCAGATTTACCTCGATAGGCGCAAGATGAGGTGGCCGCCGGTTTATGTTATGGGAGCACTAGTCGTTTTGGGGTTGCTGTTCTTCCCGCTGAAAAACATTGGCCAAATGGCCCGAGAGGGAGAGGCTGTCACCCAGATCGTGGACAACTCAAGGGAAGCCATTAACAGGGCCTTGGTTGCTGAAGCTCCCGATCAAACGTTCCTGGACTTGTTCGCCTGCGCGCTAACCCTGATGGATGAGAACGACAAACTGTACTATGGGAGCACATATCTCAATTTGCTGACGCTCCCCATTCCCCGTCAGTGGTGGCCCGATAAACCATCACTTGCTGATTATATTAGGGACATCTCCAGACCCTGGCGTCCTATGTCGGAAATGGGAATGATTGTAACGTATCTGGGCGAATCGTATGTCAACTTCGGTTTCCTGGGAATATTGTTTGTACCGTACCTGGTAGCATACTGGCTGGCGCGTTCGCACTTTCGCGCGTATAGAAGCAGTTACTATTCGGCAGCCAGGTTTGCATATCTGCTATTAGCCTGCAACCTTATCCAGGTATATAGAGACGGTCTCGTGTCCATCGTAGTGTTCACCTTCGTCAATATGATGCCCCTCACGCTGATTGTGCTGTTGCATCTTGTTCTGCCGTCAAGGAAGACCAAAAAGATTGCGGCAGTCGCCGCAACCCACTAGCCCCGCATTTGTCTGAGTGAGATCCAGGCAAGTTGACCATCGAGGCTGAAATACATGCTTCTCCTTACTATTTGGATGAACATGCCCTCGTTCTACCAGTGCGCTCTGTTCAGGGCACTTTCATCGCGGGAAGAAGTCGAATTGCAGGTTGTTTTTGCCAGAGACCTTCCGGCTGACCGTATTGATCTAGGCTGGGATAACGATTTAACAGGCTTTTCTTATCGTTTTCTCGACGAGCGACACAGAATGGTTGATGCGGTGCGATTGGCGCGTTCGCAACGCAACCGGCTCCACATAGTTAACGGCCTTTGGTCGGAACCCGCGTTTGCTGCTGCACTTGTCACTCTAGCGGTGACAGCAAGTAATTATGCTATTTATTCCGAAGCCCCCGATCCTGGTCAGCCTCGTTCGGCAGTGAAGAAACTTGTCCAACGGGTATACGGTGGAATCCTGGCGCCACGAGCAGCAGGCGTACTAACGGTGTCGCATCTAGCCGCGGCGTTCTATGGGAGTCTCAATGTAGGGAACAGCGAGATATATCCATTCGGATACTTTCGTTCGTCGCCGCCGCAACGCGAGGACCTGAGAAACCTTAGAGATCACACCCGAATTCAGGTTGTTTTTGTTGGACAACTGATACACCGCAAAGGCATTGACCTTTTGCTTGAGGCGATGCGGCCGCTTTTCAAAGAATACCCGAACTTGTCTTTAATCGTGATAGGCACGGGAGAGATGGCCGGATCAATTCGGGAAAAAGCAACGTCGCTTGGCGTAATCGACCAGGTGTTTCTTGAAGGCGTGATACCTTCCAACAGCATTCAAGAGCGGCTGTTGACTGCGGATGTGTTGGTGTTGCCTTCGCGCTTTGACGGTTGGGGCATTGTTGTCAATGAAGCCCTGTCGGTCGGGACTCCGGTGATTGTCTCTGATCGATGCGGCGCGGCCGATCTTATACAAGACAAGATCAACGGGTACGTATTTCGCGGTGAGGACATCGTGGACTTGCGTCGTTGTCTGACCGATTTCTTGAGCAAAGAATCGAAGTGGGCGTCGTTTCGGGCGAGCGCTTCTGCTACCGGTCAAAAGATATCCGCAGAGACTGCCGCGACTTATCTTATCGACTGCTTGAAACACATGACTGGATTGGTTCGCGAACGGCCGAGTCCGCCGTGGGTTATCGAAGACACTCCGTTATCGATCCAGACGATTCAGACATGAGGATTCTGTTTATAGCTGATGCTCGAAGCACGATTTCTCAAAGCTGGATTAGCTATGTGATTCAACGCGGCCACACGGTACATGTAATCTCGTCGTATCCATGTTCTCCTGATGCAATACCGGGTGCCGCTCTCTATCAAGTTCCAATCGCGTTCTCCGGGCTCGCGAGGGTTGGGCACGACGGAACGCTCGAAGAGGGCGGAGGGCACAGCTCAATTGCTGCGGCACTGGCAAGTCTGCGAATAGGTGCGTTGTCTGGCGCAACCTTGACTTTGCGTTCTTGGCTCGGTCCGATTGATTTGTACCGCCACGTTGAGCGAGTGCGAGATTTAATAGCCCGGATCTCTCCCGACATCGTGCACGCCATGCGGATCCCGTTCGAAGGCATCGTTGCCGCGAAGGCGACGGCCGTCGAAATCCCGCTGTTGATCTCGGTCTGGGGTAACGATTTTACATTGTTCGCAAGCCGAAATCCGCTGATCGCGAGACAGACACGCCAAACCATGGACCGGACAGATGCCTTACATTGCGACTGTCGACGTGACTTGCAACTTGCTCGCGGGTCCTGGGGCTTCTCCGAGCAGAAACCGGCGATCGTACTCCCCGGGGCTGGTGGCGTTAGCGCCTCTTTTTCTTGTTCGGACGATGAATCAACGCTCGACCTCCGCAAACAGTTGAACATATCGAATTCCGCGCCTGTAATCTTTAATCCACGCGGCTTCCGTAAGTATGTCCGCAATGACGCTTTGTTTCGAGCGATGCCGCTTGTCCTGGAACAGCAACCCGAGGCCGTCTTCGTCTGTACTGGAATGCGCGCAAATCCAGTTGCGCAGCGATGGGTGAGGCGTGGAGCTATCGAAGAA
>DASRIZ010000282.1:0-7108 GCA_035649735.1 Blastocatellia bacterium
CAACTATATCCGGGCGAATCGGTCTTTGTGGTTGCGACTCCCGGAAGCACGTTACCGGTGAACAATCCGCCAGGCTCTTCCGTCGGGATCTTATCGTGAAGATAGCGACCCGAGATGGTAAATCTCTCGCTGAAGTTGTGGTCGATGCGAAGCAGTTCCTGACGGTGGTCGAAGATGTTCTTGACGCTCGACACCAGCGTGTTGCCGGTTTGCGGCAACGGTACCTTGCTGTAGACATCCGTTATGTACGCGGCCGCCGCAGGGTTAATGTTTGTGATCTGCGTCGCCGTCTGCGTACATGCAGTGCCCGCCGCATTCAACTGGACGCACACCGGAGTGGCAAACACTCCCGCTCTTTGTTCCGCCGTCGGAACCGTCGCGTTGAAATTGGCATAGGTGATCACCCGGCGAAATTCCTGTGACCAGAAGAAGAACGTTCTGGACTTGTTTTCGTTATATGCGCCGGGAATATAGACGGGCCCGCCGATCGTGTAGCCGAAGTTGTTATACCGAAGCAACGGCCTGTTCAGCCGCTGCTTGCCCGCGCGAGGATCGCCGGCCGGAACGATAAGATCCGGCGCCTTGGCGGTAGGATCGGTGGTGAACCGGCCGTTGGCATTGTTTAGGAAGGTGTTCGCGTTCAACTTGTCGTTTCGGAAAAACTCATACGCGCTGCCGCGAAACGCCGATGTGCCGGACTTTGTAATGACGTTGACGTGGCCCGCGGCGTTGCGCCCGTACTCGGCGCTGTAGTGATTGCGCAGCACCTTGAACTCCGCAATCGCATCGACCGACGGGTAGTTGAGCAGCGTAAGGTTCGAACCTCGATCGACGTTGTCGGCTCCGTCTATCGTCCAGTTGTTCTGACTGCTCCGCGCCCCGTTGATTGAGATGTTCACCGTGTTGGTCTGCCCGGAGGGATTTGTCGTGCCGATGTATTGCTGATCCGAGAGGTTCGAGCTTACGCCCGGCATAAGAGTCGTAAGCTGAACGAAGTTGCGGTTATTAATCGGCAGCTCACGCATCTCGATACCCGAGACCAGACCGGCCGCGGTCGCCGTTTGGGTTTCAATCTGAACCGCTCCGGCGGATACAACAATCTCTTCGCTGACGGCCCCGGCCTCGAGCGTTGCGTCAACGGCAATTCGATCGTTGACGTTTATCTCGATGTCGGTCTTGACGTATTTCTTAAACCCCGCGGCTTCGACGGTCACTGAATAATGACCCGCGGGAAGAAAGGGCACTGCGTAGCTCCCTTCCTCGTTCGCATTGATCGTTCGAACGACGATGTTTCTGTCGGTATTCCTGATCGTGACGGTTGCCCCGGCCACGACCGCTCCATTTGGGTCTTTAACAATTCCAACGATGCTGCCGGTGATGTCTTGCGCGGCTACCGGAATCGCGCCAAGAACAAGCCCAAGCAGCGCCAGCATGCTGATCGCTTTCTTGATTCCTGCCATAAGGTTGCCTCCCTCTTTTCTGATTATTCCAATCGTTAACGCTTCGACGAGATTCCACTGATGTGAGTCTTCGCGCAGCGTATGCGTCTCTTCGTTTGCCTTCTCAACACGTTTCAGTAGAGAAGGTACTTCTGCCTGATGCGAGCGAACTGAGCCAGCCCATCCTGCCAGGCCGCGGCAATCTCGGAAGGCGTCTTTCCTTCCTTGAGAGCCGCAAGCACAGCACGATTGACCAGCAAGCGAAGGTAGTCGTCCACCTTCCAGGTTCCTGAATGCAGCAGATTTAGCTGATAAGCGATCTCAACACCGCTAGACACCGGACGGAAGGATCCGCGATCGGTGACAATTATGTTCACGGGGCCGCATTCTTCATTCGCCAGCAGTGATGATTTCGGCGTAAATCTTACAACTACGAACCCGATGCCCGCCAGCCCCGCGCGGTTCGCTTTCTCTCAAAAGTTATACTTCAGCGCCATCTGGATCTTGCGCGCGCTGCTGGTCGTATTGCCGCGCGCTCGCCCAAATAACGTGTTGGTGATTGTATTGCCGGCCGTTCCGCCATTCTCCGGTAACCCAAATGATGGCGTGTTGGTCGCATTTTGCATCTCGAGACGGTACTCGAAGTTATGGTTCTCGGATATCCGGAATCTCTTGCCGACCGACAGGTTCAAATTGAAGAACCCGGGAGTCGTGAAGAAGTTTCTGCCAGTGTTGCCCAGAGCGCCCGGCTCTGGAATTGAGAATATCCCTCGGGTGTTGGTTGCCGTGTCGAAAGCCGCTCCACGGGTTGCAAGGTCGAAGTAGAATTCGGTGCCCGAGGCTGCGTCGAATATCCGTCTTATCATTTCCGGCGTGCAGCCATTGCAATTCGCCGGTGATTGAACGACGCTGCTGAAAGTGTTCGATCCCGAATAGATCGTAAATGGGCGTCCGGAAGACAACACGATCGAACCTGTCAGCGCCCAACCGCCGATAACTCCGTCAACCGCCGGGTGCCAATCGCTGCCCCAGCGTCGCCCTTTCCCGAACGGCAGATCGTATACCGCGCCACCCTGAAAGGAATGTCTTCGATCGAAGTCCGAGCGGGCATAGTTTAGATCGCGATTTCGCGCGTCAAACGGCGAGCTCGATGCCTGCTGATTCGCACCGGTTGAGACGGTGGTGAATGCCGGATCGAACGACCGGGTGTCGAGAGACTTAGCGAACGTGTAGCTAAGCTGGAAGCTGAGCCCGCTCGAGAATCGTCTCAGCAACTGCGCCTCGAATGCGTGATAGGTGGAAACATCGTTGCTGTCGAGCACGTTCAACCCGCCGGAGAACTGCGGATAGGGGAAGAAGAAGAACCGACCCAACCCGCTCAGTTCAGGAAGCGGCCGCCCGCCCGCGCCAGTGCGCCTCCCAAGCGTTGCCGCTAGTTCGGCTACAGAATTCAGACTCAATTGTGTTGGAAACAATCGACGCACCTCCGCCGAGCCGGTCTCATTTGACCTACGGCTCGGGTCGGGCTGCAATAGTTGATTGATCAACGAGCTTTCACCGCCTGCCTTCACAACCTTGAAAGCCTCGAGGAACCCGTTGCCGAAGATTTCTGCCTGATTTGCATTGTAAGCGCCAAACAGATTGACTCCCCGCCGCCCTATGTAATTCAACTCGGCGACCGTTTTCCATCCCAGCTCCCGCTGAATGCTCAAGCTCCACTGGTAGGTCTTTGGTGCTTGCCAGTTCGGATCTATTACGTGGAAAGTATTCGTCGAGAAAGACGCCGGCTGGCGCAACTGGGTTGGCGTCAGTCCTGCGGGCGGGGCAAGCGCCGGGAGACCATCCCGTAGCCGGCCGCCATTTTGGCCGAATTGCGTGTTTATAACACCAAGCGTCAATCCTGGCTCGCTCTGATAGATGGTCGAAGAAACCACAAAAGTGTTCATTCGATCATAGGCGATTCGGTAGTTTGCACGAATCGAGGTCTTGCCCGAACTGAACGGGTCCCAGGCAATCCCGATTGACGGGCCGAAGTTGTTCCAATCGGAGCCGAACAGCTCGCCCTCGGTCCATTTCAGTGCGTCGGTAGGCGGCGAGTCCACAACGAATGGTTCGGAAGGTCGCAGGATCGGATTACCGCTTGAGCGAGGCGACCGCTTTACCTCCCATCTGAGTCCGAATTCCAGCGTCAGGTTGGGACGAATCTTCCAGTTGTCCTGTCCGTAAAAATCGTACTCACCGTAGCGGGCATCAAAATTGAATTCTGTTCCGGGCGCCGCATACTGGTCTCCAGCAGCGACGAAGCCCCGATTGAGCTGACCGATCCGCCCGAGCAGATTGTTTATCGTGCGTTGCAGTCTCGGGCGATCGCTCGAAGTATTGATGTCTGTCGGTATCTTGAATGCGGCCAGATCAACCGTGTTTATCGAAGTGCTGAAGTTGACGGTAGGCTGCACGTTCATGCCCGCCACCGATCCGCGCGTGTCGACGTGCTGCTGGTAGCGGAAGTTTATCCCCGCCTTTAGCGTGTGAGTGCCCCGAACGTACGTAGCGTTGTCCACGAACTGATAAGTGGAAAACCTGCGAATGTTGCCCAACTCGTTGTTAAACGGGTCAGTCACGTCATTGAGGATGAAAGGGGGAATGTCCGGGAAGCTCGGATCGGGATTAGCGAAGTTGAAAGCGAATCGGCTTATCCCAAAAACGAATTCGTTGGTAACGTGCGCGGTAGGAGTCCAGCGCCAATTGGTCGACAGGTTCTTGGGATTGCGAAACGTATCCACGATTCGCGGCGTGTCAGGGAATCGTGAGAGCCCGCCGTTGACGTTGTCACCTATTGTATTCTGATGCCCTTGAGCGTAGCGGGCGTAGACGCTGTGTTTCGAATTGATCACGTGATCAATTTTGACGACTGCGTCTTGTTGGTTTTCCCGCTGGATCGGCGAGAAAGTATAACCTGCCAGGTTGAGCCCGTCGCCGGTAGTGAAGTTGTTAGGCAAGGGCGTCACGCCGATCAGCGCAACGATTGTAGGATCGAGGCCTCTGGCTGCCGGGTCATTTGCGGCTATGCTGTAGGTGCCGATATTAAGGCCCGCCAGTACATTGCCAGCCGCGTCCACTGAAGCGGTTGAAGTGCCGGCCGCGCCGTTCTGCCCGCCTTTGACATAGCGGAAGGTTCCTTGCCTAGCAAGTTGTGTGTAGACGGTTCTTGTGACAGTGACGGTCTGCCGCGTGCGAAGCCACTGAAAGTTGGTAAAGAAGAAGGTCCGGTTGCGCCCATCATATAACTTTGGGATCCACACCGGTCCGCCAAGACTGAAACCCAAAATGTGCTGTACGAACTGCGGTTTCACAGCCTTGTTCAAATTATTGGCGAACTCATTGGCGTGAAAGCGCGGCGTCTGGTAGAACTCGAATGCATTCCCGTGAAAACTATTCGAGCCGGACCGAGTGACCATAGCGACCTGTGCCCCGCTATTGCGCCCGTATTCGGCTGTGGCGTTGCTGGTTATTACGCGGAACTCAGCTAAGGTATCCGGGTTCGCCCTGGTAGGCGCGAAATTCGAGCCTCCTGCGCTGGGATCGTTGTTATCAATTCCGTCGAGAGTGAAGTTCCACGCTCGGTCCCGAGCGCCGTGTACGTGAATGCCGCCACCCGTGTTGGCCCCGTTAACAACGCCGGGCTGAAGCAAAACGAAGTCGAGCGGATTGCGCCCGCGAACTCCAACTATCGGCAACCTTTCGATCATACGTTGTTCTAAGATATTGCCGAAGTTGCCCGAAGAGCTGGTCTGTACAAGCTCGGCTCCACTGCGAACCTCAACTGTTTCTGCTACCTGCCCCAACTCTAATGTAATGTTTACCGTCGTGGGCTGGCCGATTGAGAGCACGTTGCCGGCACTGACTAACTTCTTGAAGCCGGCTTTTTCTACGGTGATGGAATATGTTCCGACCTGTACCGAATCGAAGACATAAGTGCCTCCGGAACTTGTATTAGTTGTGAAGGAAACCTGGGTGGCCTCATTCGTGAGTGTGACGATTGCATCAGACACCGCGGCGCCATTTGGGTCGAGCACGTTGCCTACGACCCGCGAAGTTGTTCCTTGAGGCAATGCAGACGCGATTGCCAGAACCGACGTCAGTATTGACGTCAGTATTAATGCAAGCAGAACAGCCATTCCCCTTCTCAGCGTTTTCATCATTTTTCCTCGAGTGATACGGAATCGTTAGCATTAGTACAGCAAAAATCGTTTTCTCACTGCTGCGAACTCTGCAAGTCCTTCCTGCCACGTCGCCATTATTTCCGGCGGCGTCTTTCCTTCCTTGAGCGCAGCAAGCGCCGCGCGGCTGACAAGCAAACGCAAGTAATCGTCAACCTTCCAGGTGCCCAAATAATGCCGGTTCAGTTGAAAGGCGATTTCCACGCCGGTTGCAACGGGCCTGAAAGCGCCACGGTCGGTTATTACGATGTTCACTCCGCCAACCTCTTCATTTGCGAACTTCGATGACTTAGGAGTGAATCTCACCGGCACGAACCTGACTCCCGCCAGCCCGGCTCGATTGAGCGCTTCTGCCAGTTTCCGGCCGTCGAGCCACGGCGCTCCAATCACCTCGAACGGCGTGTCCGTGCCGCGCCCCACCGACAGGTTAGTCGTCTCCAGCAAACCGATCCCGGGATAGAGCACCGCTTCGGTCAGGCTGCGCATGTTCGGCGATGGGTTGACCCAGGTCAACGCCGTGCCGTCAAAAAAATCCGCTCGACGCCAGCCTTCCATCTTGATCACCGTCAAATCGGCGCCGATCTTGCGCTCGGCGTTAAAAAGCATCGCCAGCTCGCCGATGGTCATCCCGTAGCGCACAGGCACCGGATGATAAGAAGTGAATGAGAACGACGGCTGGTCGGTGAGCTCCCGATCCGCGACCGGGCCTTCGATGTCATAGCCGTTGATGGGATTCGGGCGATCGAGCACAACAAACTTGATCTTGTTCTTTGCCGCCTCTTCCATCATATAACCGCAAGTTGAGGTGTAGGTGTAGAAGCGCACCCCGACGTCCTGAATATCGAACACCAGAGTGTCGATGCCCTTTAGCGTTTCGGGCGCCGGCCGGCGGCGGTTCTTTTCGTAAAGGCTGTAGACCGGAAGCCCGGTTTTCTGATCGCGCGTATCTTCGACGTTGGTGTCTTCGATCCCGCGCAAGCCGTGCTCGGGTGAGAACAATGCCACCAGCTTCAGATTCTTTGCCGCGGCAAGCACATCGATCGTCGAGCGCCCGGCCAGGTCGCGGCCGGTATGGTTGGTTATCAATCCGATTCGGCGTCCTTCGAGTTGTTTGAACCCGTCGCGTTGGAGCACGTCGATTCCAGTCAACACCGGATGAAGCGGTCCGGTCGGCACGCCTCGAGTGATCGCCGCGCGCGGCGCATCGACATAGACCGGCGGTGAGTTGAGATTCGCAAACACTGGCGCGTGAGGAGGCTCGGTGATTGCTCCAGCGACGATCGACGCGACAAACGAGCGAAGCCGTGTCACGTCGCCTTTTCCATTCGGATGTACTCGATTGGTCAAAAGCACAACAAACGTTTCGCTCGCGGGATCGAGCCAGAGACTGGTGCCCGTAAAACCGGTGTGACCAATCGTCCCGACCGGAAAGAGATCTCCGCGGTTTGA